>DEHX01000152.1:25049-33403 GCA_002352145.1 Chitinophagaceae bacterium UBA2789 | reverse complement strand
TTATCAAATCCAAGTTTTATTTCTTCAGTTCCTGTTTTTGTTACCTGTGTTGGCCATGCTTCTTCCGGTAACATACCTTTTGAGGAAAGTGTTTCTTTACCTCCCACACTTGTTCCCCAAAGACCTTTATTGATGGAGTACATAGCTTTTTCAAAATTCATCTTCACGCCTTTACTTTTCAGGTAGGCTATTTCTTCTTCACGGCTTAATTTGAGGTCTCTTATCGGAGTGATTATTTCAACACCGGGAATCATAATATGAAATATCATATCAAAGCGAACCTGGTCATTGCCGGCACCAGTGCTTCCATGAGCTACTGCATCTGCTTTTAGTTTTTGAGCATGTTCAGCAATATGCAGTGCCTGGCTTAATCTTTCTGCAGAAACGGAAAGAGGATACGTATTGTTTTTTAAACAGTTTCCAAAAATGAGGTACTTGATAATCCTTTCATAGTATCCTTTTACTGCATCGACTGTTGTATGTGTCTTTACACCCAGTTTGTAAGCATGGGCTTCGATTTTACTCAGTTCTTCTTGGCTAAAACCTCCTGTATTAACGATTATACTATGCACTTCATAGCCTTTATCCTCGCTGAGGTACTTTACACAATAGGTTGTATCTAATCCCCCGCTAAAGCCTAAAACAACTTTCTTTGACATTTTTTATGCTGCTTTTATAAATGAAAGAAATAATGCAGTAATGATTTGGGTTTACCGGCTCCGCCATTGCTTTCCCTGTCTTTTCGCATAAATGGCTTCAGCAATTTCCATTGCTTGAATTTCAGCAATCGTTCAAATCCTTTTTTATTTTCTTCAAAGTATTTGGTTGTTTCTTCGGGTTCATAGTGATCCTTAGGATCGTAGAGCATAGCTGTGCACATACAATTTTTTCTTTCCTTGCTCATCAGTATCTCGTAATTCACACAGCTTTTACATCCGGCCCAAAAGGCTTCATCTTGTGTAAGCTCTGAATAGGTTACAGGCTCATAACCCAGTTCACTATTGATCTTCATTACCGCAAGCCCGGTAGTAAGGCCAAATATTTTTGCCTCCGGGTATTTTTGACGGGAGAGATCAAATATCTTTTTCTTGATTTGTTTGGCAACCCCGCTTTTTCGAAATGAAGGCGCTACAATCAGGCCGCTGTTGGCTACATATTCTCCATGGCTCCATGTTTCAATATAGCAAAAACCAACCCACTCATTTTGATCGGTAATGGCGATGACAGCTTTGCCTTCATCAATTTTTTGTTCTATATATTCAGGTGAACGTTTAGCAATGCCGGTACCTCTGGCTGCTGCCGAGGCTTCCATTTCATCGGTGATCGTCCTAGAGTAAACCTTGTCAGAAACGGTGGCTACCCTGATGATAATATTTTGATTTTCCACTTTTGTTTATGCTTGAGATATAGCGGTTCACCAGTCCTGAAAAATTTGTTCCGGGGTGATCTTCACTGACAGGGACCATGGTGAGGGGTTCGTCCTGTCAGATAACAGGGCGACGTCGTGGGCGGGAAAACGTAAACACATCAAACCCAACAGAGTAAACTCCACTGGTAATTGGCGCATGAAACGCAAATTGCTTAGTATGTGTCAGAATATTCGTCATGATTATGTTTACAAACAAGTTGTAAATTGGGGACAAATGTATAATAATAATTGGTTTATAGCCATAAATTTTTTGTTATAAAACACGTCAAATGGAAGCTGCAACCCCTTTTGAAAATTATCAGCCTTTAGACGAACCAGCGTTAGTGAAAGAAAAACGTCCTTCCAGGTTCAGACGGTTCAGCAGGAACTTCATTATCATCTTCATCCTTCTACTGGCCGGGTTGATCTACTGGAAATATTTTTTCACTTATAGTGAGGGTAACCGCACCGGCTTACTACAGAAATTTTCTTACAAAGGAACAATTTTCAAAACCTATGAAGGTGAGTTAATCTTAAGCAGCATCCGCTCACAGGCTAATGTGGCATTGGCTTCTGAGAAATTCTTTTTTTCAGTTATAGATGAAGAAACAGCCAGAAAACTGGAAAATCTCCAGGGACATTTCATAACCGTACACTATAAAATGAAGAATGGTAAGTTGCCATGGCGGGGAGACAGTAAGTATTTAGTGGACAGTGTAAAAATAGAAATACAGCCTTAGGAGTGTAATAAAAAAATGCAGGGTTGCTTATGAAGATCAGGTAATGCGGATTTCCATTCACTAACAGTTTTTGTTCTGATGTATTCGTCTTTCCCTGTCAGGTTTTTTGCAATGCAAAGCCTAGTAGAAGATTTACAGTTTTTAATCAATGCATCCATCAATTGATTATTTCGGTAGGGGGTTTCAATAAATATTTGTGTACAATTCTTACGGCTGGATTCTGCTTCCAGTTCTTTTATGGCCTTTACTCTTTGCAGATTATCTATTGGGAGATATCCAATAAACTGAAATTGCTGGCCATTCATACCACTGGCCATCAATGCCAATAAAATAGAACTTGGTCCAACCAGTGGACGAATAGTGGCATTCATCTCCTGTGCCACAGCAATCAATGACTGGCCCGGATCAGCCACACCCGGACAACCGGCTTCACTGATGATACCAATGTTCTTTCCTTCTTTTAATAAACTTCTGAATTTACCGCCAGAACTATCATCAATTGTGTACCATTCGTAATCATCAATTACCATTTCCTTCCATAATTGCTTAAAATAACGACGTGTCGTTCTTTCATTTTCTGCAAAAAATACCTGGCAATTTTTGATGGCATCCAGAACATATGCAGGAATGGTATTTAGCCCGTCTTCATACAGCAAGGAAGGTATCAGGTAAACCTCTCCCATCAATTATTCTTTTATTTTTTGAACACTTAAAGTAGCGGCAATAATGGCATAAGCAGGAGCCAGTATCAATACAATATGCATTAGGTAAAACAGCATACCGTTACCAATAGCCAATCCTTTGTGCCTGCCAGTAAATGATATGCTTTGCTGCGGTGAAAAACCCAGCCTCGCAAAATTGTAATCCAGCATGGAAAAGCCAAAGTAATAGCATTCCATGAACAATGCTATTACCGGAGTGATCCAGCCAACGACGGGTACCAACGATAAAATGATAAGGGCCAGTAAATAAACTGATTGCCAGCCGCAATTACGAAGGGCCAGTTTGCTATTCCGGATACAATCTTTTTTTAGTTCCGGCCAGTTAAAATGATGCTCTCTCCCTTCAATGATAGCTTCCGTCTTTTCACTCAGGTAAGCAAAAGCAGGAGAGCCTATTATCAGGATAAGGTATTTGAAAAAAGAGAAATAAAAAAGTACCAGTATCAGCCTAAGCATCATGCCCGTCATGACAAACAGAAAACTGAGCCATTCACTTCTTTCTTTTTGTAACCAGCTTTCTATGCCCAGTTGATTACTTACCCATGAAATGACACTGTCAGATGATTGCCAGAAAAAAAACATTCCGACAATAAAAAGTACCGTATAAATAAAACCTGGTACAAGTATCCATTTGAATAAGCGATGTTGTTGTATGAATAACCTGGCCTGGTCCCAACCCTGAAATGCTATGACTATTTCTTTCAGCAAAGCCTTAATTTGAGCATTAAATATAGTGAAAGGGGAATAGTGTGTGGTGAATAGATCAGAAAAAAGCCAAAGCAGGTGTAAAATGAAGAGGCTAACCAAAGAATTTTACCGGCGAAGCGATGTGTTGAAGGTAGCAAAAGAGCTTCTGGGAAAGATACTGGTGACGAATTGGAACGGAGTTATAACATCCGGCAGAATTGTAGAAGTAGAGGCTTATGCCGGTATAAATGACATGGCTTCACATGCCCGGCTTGGCAGGCGTACTGCAAGAAATGAGATCATGTATGCGGCAGGCGGGGTGGCATATGTTTATTTGTGTTATGGCATCCATCATCTCTTCAATGTGGTGACACATGGTAAGGATATTCCACACGCCATATTGATCAGAGCAATAGAGCCGGTTAAAGGTATTGAACTGATGCTGGAGAGAACAGGTAAGAAAAGGCCAGATCATACGCTGACAAAAGGCCCGGGGAATGTATCAAAGGCACTAGGTATTTATACCGAACATAGCGGCCATACTTTATCCGGAAGGCAACTATTTATTGCAGATGATGGATTCACATTTTCAAATAATGAAATCGGCTCATCTCCCCGTATCGGTGTAGACTATGCAGGTACTGATGCCCATTTGCCGTACCGGTTTTATGTAAAAGCTAATCCCTATGTGAGCGGCAAGCCTAAATAGGTTGTAATTTCCCATCAAATCTGGCTGCTTGACCAAACATCAACTGAAATATATTTCTCTTCTGGCAGGAGTAATTATTGCTCTAATACTTTATTTTATTAATCCATTTAATGTGCCGGAGCATTCTGCAAGAATACTTGCAGTAGGCGGGTTGATGGTAACCTGGTGGGTTACCGAAGCCTTGCCGATGCCGGTTGTGGCCTTATTACCATTGATTCTTTTTCCACTGCTTGAAATAAGCTCTATCAAAGACACATCAAAACTTTATGGCAACGAAGTAATCTTTCTTTTCATGGGAGGATTTATGCTGGGGCTGGCTATTGAAAAATGGAACCTTCACCGGCGGATAGCTTTGTCCATAGTCAATGTAACAGGAACGAGCAGTAACCGGATCGTTCTGGGGTTCATTTTGGCAACAGGACTGCTAAGTATGTGGTTAAGTAATACAGCTACCACCATGATGATGTTTCCCATTGCAATGTCCGTAATACTAGTGATGAAGGACAATGGTGATGAAAATGGTAATTATGCCAATTTCAATCTTTGCCTGATGCTGGCAATTGCCTATGCATCAAATTTTGGAGGTATTTCTACCATAATCGGAACGCCTCCAAATGTTCAGTTTGTCAATTATTTTGAGAAAAAATATGGCAATATCGATTTTACTGATTGGATGCTGATCTGTACCCCATTGGCATTGTTGCTGATGCTGGCTTTATATTTTGTTACAACCCGTATCTTATTTCCCAGTAATATTAAAAGTAGTGAAGCAGCCCATGAGCATATACACAATGAATTAAAAAAACTGGGAAAACTATCTGTATCAGAAAAAAGAGTGCTTTTTATTTTTATCAGTACTGCTTTACTATGGATATTCAAAGACATCATTAACAAAAGCCAGGCATTGTTCAAACTGGACGATAATATGATTGCCATTATTGGGGCAGTAGCTTTATTTATGTGTCCCGCCGGAAAAAAACAGCTCCTGGTGCAGGGTGAAAACAAGGAAGAAGAAAAACCTGAAATGCTCCTGGAGTGGGATGACACCAAAAAGATGGCTTGGGGTATTTTGTTATTGTTTGGTGGGGGTATTGCTTTAGCAGATGCGATGGAAAAAGCTGGCCTTATTCAGCAATTAGGGGCATGGATGGGCCAGTATGCTGGCAGCGGACTAATACTGGTATTGACTGTTGTTGTTATTTCCATCTTTATCAGTGAAGTGATGAGTAATGTGGCGCAAGTGATTGTTTTTGCACCGGTAGTTTGTTCTCTGGCAGAACATGTGGGGATGAATCCGCTGATTTTGGGATTGCCAATGACCCTTGCGGCCAGTTGTGCCAGTATGCTGCCTATGGGAACGCCACCCAATGCCATTGCTTTTGCCAGTGGTCATATCCGGTTAAAACATATGATTAAAGCAGGCCTGGTAATGAACCTTATTGCAGTGGTGCTGATCACATTATTTACGTGGTACGTTGTACCCTTAATTATAAAGTNNTAATCTTTTATCAGAATCTAGGGCAGTTCAGCTTTTTAGCATTTGGATCTACGGGTTTCTTGATGTAGATAAGTGAAATTTCCATTCCGCCTCTTGTATTGGTTGCGGGTTTCAGGCTGGATGTATTGGCATCGTAGGTTGCGCCAATATGGATACCTGAAAATTCGATACCGATATAGGGAATGGCTGCATCATTGAAGCGATACCAGGCACCAAGGTAAACGTTAGTAGGATTTTCTTCGCTGTTATTTACATTATAAGAGAATGCACCGCCTACGACAGTATTGGTGGCTTTTGCCTGCATACTATGTATTCCGGAAAAGTGAATGTTATGATAGGAGCCTACCGGTATACGGCCCCCCGCCTGTAAGGTTGTCCTGGCATTTAATAAGAACTGGCCTCCCTGGAAGCTTTCTTTCGGCCTGTTGATATGATACATGGAGGCTCCAACATAAAAACTATTATATCCATTGGTGCTTCCGGTATAAATGACACCTGCATTTACATCAACATAGCTTACATTGATCTGTTTATTGGTAAAAATTTCACCGGTGGTGCCGGGTACAAAGCCAAGCGGTGTTAACTCATCTTCAAAAACCACTTTAGTAACATCTAATCGCTTATTTACATATCCTCCCTGGAAGCCGGCACCAATTGAATGATACCCGTTTTCATCTAACCCTTTATGATAAGAGAGAGATAAACCAGCCATATTCGTAACAAGTACGCCATCACCGGCCCTGTCGGTAAAACCGAGGACACCAACACCCATCTGATCAATATCAGGAATCTTTCCTCTTAAAACGCCAAAGTCAACGGAAGCCGTTTTTGTAACAAAGGCATTGTTAATAGTAGGCCATTGGTTACGGTAATTCCCTGCTACACGAAATGTTCCATCAAACTTGCCCGTTAAAGCCGGGTTCAAAGTCAACGGAGAAGCAAAAAATTGCGAAAAGTTAGGATCCTGTGCGTTTGTCACACTTACCAAAGCCACACTAACCAAAAGAGTAGAAACGATTTTTTTCATCACTGCCAATAAATTTTTTCACTTTTCAGACGGAGGGATACAGCAGTAAACGCTTTTTTAAACTAAAGATTGCCTTATCCAGTTCCTGTCCGGTACGAAACTGAAAAATACGACAATTTACAGACCCGCAAAAAGTAATTGACCGGGTTTTGTAGAATTAATTCTATTCAACTGACTTTGGGCTATCCGCCAAAGAATCAGTTATTTATACAGAAGTAATCGTTGTATGGAATCAATATTGGTAGTTTACATTTGGATTTTGGTGCCAAAAGCTAGGTCACCGGCATCGCCCAGCCCCGGTACTATATATCCTTTAGCGGTCAATTCATCATCAATATCGCCACACCAGATGGTAACTGAAGGTGCTTCTCTCTTGACATACTCAATTCCTACTGTGCAGGCAATGGCAGCCACAATATGAATGGCAGAAGGGCTTCCTTCATCTTTCAGGTATTGAATGGTTTTTACCAGTGANNTATTCAAGGCTTATTTCAAAACTGCCGTCCTTATGATGCTTTCGGTAGGCAGAAATAAAGGCATTATCAGCCTTGTCAAAATAATTAAGCAAGCCCTGGTGCAGGGGCAGTCCGGCTCTCAATATCGTGGCCAGGACGGGTTGCTCCTTCATTATTTTATGCTCTGCAATGCCCAGCGGGGTTTGAATTTCTTTCTCTTCAAAAGGTAAAATTTTGCTTATTTCATAAGCAGCTACCTCGCCAATACGTTCCAGGTTGCGGCGAAAACGCATCCGGTCGTTTTGAATGTTTACATCCCTTAATTCTGCTACCCAGTTACTAACCAATGAATGCTGCTCACTTAAATTAACGATCATCAATTGAAAATTTAATATTGTTGATTGAATATTGAGGAACAATCAAAACCTTTGCACCAGCTCTTGAAAAGCAGCAAAACCTAAGTCCTCTTTCTGCACAAAAATACTATTTGCAGGCGGGCGGGTAAAATCTGAAATATTAAATCTGAAATATACAATGTTGTACCGTACTATTGGAGTAATGAGCGGCAGCTCACTGGATGGACTGGATATTGCTTTTGTTGAATTCCAGGAACAGGGCGGAAAATGGACCTACGAAATAATTGAAGCTGATTGTTATTCTTATACCTCTGAATGGACAGATAAACTAAGAAATGCCATCAACCTGCCTGCAAGGGAATACCAGTTATTGCATACAGCTTACGGTCATTATATCGGGCAGGAAATAAATAAGTTTATTGAGGCCCATCAGCTGCATTATAAAGTTGCGGTTATTGCTTCTCACGGACATACTACTTTTCATATACCAGCACAGCAAATGACAGCACAACTGGGTGACGGGGCAGCCATTGCTGCAGAAACACAATTACCGGTTGTATCGGACCTCAGGGCATTAGATGTGGCATTTGGTGGCCAGGGAGCACCTATTGTACCGATAGGTGAAAAAATGCTTATGAATGAGTATACTTATTTTCTGAATATCGGAGGTATAGCTAATATTTCCCTGAATGCAGAAAAATATGTTGCTTTTGATGTATGTCCGGCCAACCGGGTATTGAATATGCTGGCCA
>DEHX01000152.1:0-25041 GCA_002352145.1 Chitinophagaceae bacterium UBA2789 | reverse complement strand
CCATCAGGACATATTCCGAGCATATAGCCCTGCAAATTTGTAATGCTCTTTCGTCTTTAAATATCCATCAACCTGTACCAGGCAACAAGAAACTGCTGGTAACCGGCGGTGGTGCACTCAATACATTCCTTGTAAACAGGCTGGCTGAATTACTTAGGGTAGAGAATATTGAAGTAGTGGTGCCCGACACCAAACTGGTCAATTATAAAGAGGCACTCATCATGGCCTTCATCGGGGTACTTCGCTGGAGGCAGGAGTATAATGTGCTGGCCTCTGTTACCGGTGCCAGCCGTAACAGTATTGGCGGGGCTTTATGGACAGGGCAGGAAGCCTGATAAAAATCACTCGTTTATTTAGTTTTTGTCATTGCCGCCTGAAGGTTTACAAAGTAGCTTACGGATTAACTAACTATTTCCCTGATGGGTGGTAAGATCAACATGTTCGGCCAGGAAATCCTGACTGAAAAGGAAGAGTTCTGCCAGTTGCAGCAAAATTTCATTCCACAATACGAAGCTGTTTTTCATGATAAAATGGCTCCGAAGACGGTGGTCGTTATTCCAAGCCTTACTCTCGACCCGGTCATTTTAGCTAAAGTTGACGGGATAGTTCATTACGAAGAGAGATTGCTATGCCTTTTGCTGCTGCTTCGAATGCCCAACACACATGTCATCTATATCACCAGCACTCCTGTTGATCCTATAATCATTGATTATTATCTCCATCTTCTGCCCGGAATAACCGGTCACCATGCAAGGCAACGGTTACATTTTTTCAGTTGTTATGATGCATCACCGCAGGTTTCATTGACGGAAAAAATTCTGGCAAGGCCCCGGTTGATCAAGCGAATCAAAAAAGCAATACCGAAGGACTACCTGGCGCATCTTGCATGCTTTAATGTTACAGATCATGAAAGAAAATTAGCCGTCACACTGGATTTACCGGTTTACGGCTGTAATCCTGATTTGCTCTATTGGGGAACGAAATCGGGAAGCCGGGAGATATTCAGGGAATGCGGGGTAGATATGCCGCCGGGTTACGAAAATCTGCAAACGGAAGAAGATATCATAGATGCGTTGACAGATCTGCATTACAAGTATCCCGATTTAAAAAAAGCGGTGATTAAAATGAATGATGGCTTCAGTGGGGAGGGTAATGCTGTATTTCGGTATGAGAAATTGACGGCACCCGATAATATCGAGCAGCAAATAAGAGAACTGCTGCCCAATGAGCTGGAAATTATTGCCACAGGACTCAGCTACGAAATGTATATAAAGAAGTTTGAAGGAATGGGCGGAATTGTAGAAGCTTATGTGGAAGGAAGCCATGTAGCCTCACCATCAGTTCAATGCCGTATCAATCCGTTAGGAAGGATTGATGTTATTTCCACTCATGACCAGGTAATGGGCGGTTTGGAAAAGCAAATCTTTCTCGGCGGTATATTTCCGGCTGATGAAGAATACAGGATTGAGGTTGGCAAACTGGGACAACGAATTTCCGAAGCATTGAGAAATAAAGGGGTACTGGGACGGTTTGGCATTGACTTCCTTTCCGTAAAACAGGAAGGCAAATGGCTGCACTACGCCATTGAGATCAACCTGCGTAAAGGGGGGACCACACATCCCTATATCATGCTGCAGTTCCTTACTAACGGGGATTATAATGCGGAAACGGGTAAATTCCTTTTGCCCAACGGAGAAGAAAAATGCTATCTTTTTACTGATAACCTTCACGATGAAAGATTTAAAGGCCTGACACCTGAAGACCTAATTGAAATTGCCGTGCAAAATCAACTGCACTATGATAATACCAGGGAAGAGGGTGTGATGTTCCACCTTATTGGTGCCTTGTCCCAGTATGGCAAAATTGGAATTGTGTGTATTGCCAGCACCCCGGAAAGAGCCCGGTATTTCTACAACAAGACCATCGATGTGCTGAAAACTGAATGCTGCTGAGCGTCTCTTTTTTTTCATTATTCGCTTTGTAATAATTGGTTATATTAGGGGAATACTTTCCTCCCTTTTTAAACTACGATTTATTTTAAGTCCTGCTATCCTGTTACCTGGGATTTTTTAGAAGATAATTTATACTCAGATGAGACGATTGACGAAAAAACTGGAAGCAGAAATTTTAAAAGCCTACTATACCTATTGGGACGCCTATCTCAAAGGCGATATGAAAACCTTTGCCTCTTTTCTTGATGATAGTATTATTACCTATGGCACAGCAGGGGGCGAAATTTTTAATTCAAAAAAAGAAGCGATAAAATTTTACAAAGCAACTGCCGACCAGATGACGGGCAAGGCCGATTTCCGAAAAAGGAAAATCAGTGCAAAAGCAGTTGGCGATACAATTGTTGTGAATGAACAATCTGATTTGTATGTGCTGGATGACGGTTCATGGACATTTTATGGTCATTCACGCATTACAGCCATTTTTGAACAAAAAGGGAATACCTGGAAATTGGTTCATCAGCATGCTTCATTTCCTGATAGCAGAACAGAAGAAGGAGAACAGATTGCAACGAAAAAAATTAAAAAGGAAAACCTTGAACTCCGGGAAGCAGTCAGGCGCCGCACCATTGAACTGGAAGAAAAAAACAGGGAACTGGAAATTGAAACTGCATTGGAAAAAGTCCGTGCAGTAGCGATGGGCATGAAGGAAAGGGCGGATATGCTGAAAATCTGCAAAACCATTTCATTACAGCTTGCCGGTTTGGGGGTAAAGGATATCCGGAATGTGCAGACAGCGATATTTAATGTACTTGCCGGCACTTATATGAACTATGAATACTACGCAAAGCATAGAAAAGCATTTATTACTGAAACACTGTATACCAATCATAAGGTGGCCCGGGCCTTCGCGGCTAAAATGCTGAAAGGGAAAGGAGAGGTTTCTATTACCCATATCAGGGGTAAGGAAAAAGTAAAAGAATGGCTCAAGTATCAAAAAGGGACCAACGTTTTCATTGATACATATCTTAATGCTGCAACATCACTTAGTTATTACTGGTTTTCCCTGGGCCCGGTGGCCCTGGGCATCTCCACTTATCTTCCTTTATCTAAAGAGGAACTTCAGTTGTTTCAGCGTTTTCTCAAAGTATTTGAACTGGCGTACCGTCGCTATCTGGATATTGAAAAAGCCGAAGCCCAGGCAAGAGAAGCTCAAATTGAAGCAGCATTGGAAAGGATCAGGGCCAGGGCGTTGGCCATGCACAGTTCTGATGAATTTACAGATGTTGCACGGGTAATGCGGGAGCAAATGGGACAATTGGGACAGCAGGAAATGGAAACCTCCGCAGTGCACCTGTATGATGAAGATGCGGAGTATATTCTTTCCTGGCGAGCATTCCGCCTGAGCAGTGACCTGAAAAGCAAGATCAATTATGGTTTCTTTAAAATTCCTAAAAACTCCTGTAAAATAGCCAGGGAATTCGTTCAAAAATTTAAAAGCAAAGCCTCTGAATATACCATTGAAATAAGCGGTTCCATACAAACGGAGTGGTATAAGATTCTCTTTAAGCTGGCGCCTGAGGTGCAGGCTGCCATGAAAAAAAGCGGAACCACCAAAGAGAAACGGTATTATCATTTTTCGAAATTCTCAGGTGGTTCATTGCTAATGGTTTCTTCGAAGGAGCCCTCAAACAATGCCATTGAATTGCAAAAGAGGGCAGCACAGGTTTTCGATCTGGCTTACAGTAGATTCAAAGACTTGCAAAAAGCAGAAGCGCAGGCAAGGGAAGCACAGGTAGAAGCAGCCTTGGAAAGAATAAGGGCGGCTTCATTGGCCATGCAGGATTCATCAGCATTGGGCGAAATCATCTACAAGTTGTATGGTGAACTTACAAAGCTGGATGCACAGCTGGACCGCTGTTTTATTATGATCGTAAATCCTGACAACAGGGGCATCACCTGGTGGATGGCCGGACACGAAGGGCTGCTGGCAGAGAATGGTTTTTTTGTACCAATGAATCAACATCCTTCTCACCTGATGTATCTCGATTACTGTAAGAAGCGGAAGAAGAAGTGGACATACCTGTTTGAAGGAAAAGAAAAAAGAGACTGGGACCGCTTTGGTTTCACAAAAACAGAACTGGCAAAGCTGCCTGAGCCCATCAAAGCTTTTATGGCTGCTGCAAAGAAGGTACACCTTTCCGGTTCCTCGGATCAGTTTGGTTCACTCGTTACCGGCAGTTTTGAGCCTTTGCCGGATGAGCAGCAGGAAATCATCAGCCGGTTTGCAGTTGTATTTAATCAGGCTTATATCCGTTTTCTGGATTTACAAAAAGCCGAAGTACAGGCAAGAGAAGCACAGATTGAAGCAGCACTTGAAAAAGTACGTTCCCGATCCATGGCTATGCAGCAGCCGGAAGAACTGATTGAAGTAGCAGAGTTATTGCGCAGAGAAATGGGATTGCTGGGGGTGGAAGAATTGGAAACCAGTTCCATTTACATTATAGACAATGAAAAGAAAAAAGCAGAATGCTGGTATGCTATCAAAGATGTACGAAAGGAAAATGCACAACTGATCGGCGATGAAATGACATTGACACTTACTGATACATGGGTAGGTAAAGAAATGTGGAAGTTTTATCAATCAGCAAACGACCGTATTTCCATATTGATGAAAGGTGAGCGAAGAAGAGAATGGATCAACTATTGTGCAGAACATTCAAAAGTATTGCAAGGCTATTATGGTGATGAGATACCGGAACGCACCTATCATTTGGTAAAATTTTATGGCGGCTATATGGGTGCTGCCTCACCCGGTACTATTTCAAAAGAAAGTTGGGATTTATTGAAAAGAGCCGCCGTAGTTTTTTCACTTGCCTATACACGTTTCAATGATTTGCAGGATGCAGCAGCAAGAGCACGGGAAGCACAAATTGAGTTGGCATTAGAACGGGTGAGAGCCAGAAGTCTGGCCATGCATAAAAGTGAGGAACTGAAAGAAGTAATAAAAGTTGTATTAGAACAATTTGTGCATCTCCACATCAATGCAGAGCATGCCGGCTTTTATATTGATTATAAAACACATGATGACATGCACATCTGGCTGGCCGATCCCAACCTTGAACCATTCTATGCCGTCATTCCCTATTTTGATACACCCACATGGAACAGTTTTTTGGAAGCCAAAGCAAAGGGAACAACCCTCCACACTGACCTGCTGGATTTTAAAGAAAAAAACAAATTCTATAAAAAACTCTTCAAACTGTTTGTAATACCTGAAGATGCACAGAAATTCTATTTGCAATGTAAGGGGCTGGCTGTTTCAACGGTCTT
Source organism: Chitinophagaceae bacterium UBA2789 (assembly GCA_002352145.1). Classification (GTDB taxonomy): domain Bacteria; phylum Bacteroidota; class Bacteroidia; order Chitinophagales; family Chitinophagaceae; genus JJ008. The sequence continues at coordinate 19,759 of DEHX01000152.1, read as the reverse complement.
GCTTGATAATGTGGGCTTGTACATTGAGAATTTTTCAGCCATCCCTTATACCAATGAAGAGAATAATATTTTGATCCGTTTTGGAAACGTATTTCAACAAACCTATACCCGCTTCCTCGATCTGCAGAAAGCAGAAGCACAGGCAAGAGATGCACAGATAGAGGCAGCGTTGGAAAGAGTTCGGGCAAAAGCAATGGCCATGCACTCAACAAACGAATTAAAAGAAGTAGTGCATGAGTTGAGAAAGCAAATGGGTTTATTAGGGCAAAAGAGATTGGAAACATGTGTAATTCATTTGCACGATGAGTCTGAAGAGTTTATTCAATCATGGGCAGGAATCAACCCGCCCGATAAGCAGGGCGAAATTGTAGAGAGTATTGCCAATGTTCCAAAGAAAGGATTGATGATTATTGAAGAAGCATTAGGCGCTTATGCAGCAAACAAACAGGAATACATAATAATCAATAAAGGAGAAAAACTGAAACAATGGTTTGCTTTTCTCGAAAAAGAAGTACCGGATGCCTTTACAATACTTTCAGATTCAGTTCAAGGAAATATTGAACAGTTGGAAGCATTCTGGTCTTTTGCAGATTTTGCAGGAGGTTCATTGCTGATGGTTACGCTGGATGAACCTGATGAACCTACAAGAGTCTTACTGCGCAGGTTCTCCAATGTATTTGGGCTTGCTTACAGACGATTTGTTGATTTAAAACAAGCCGAGGCACAGGCAAGAGAAGCAAAAATTGAAGCAGCATTGGAAAAAGTTCGTTCAAGAACCCTGGCCATGCAAAAGTCTGATGAGCTGGCCGAAACTGCTGCTGTGTTGTTTCAGCAATTGATTGTATTGGGTATTGCCCCCAATCGTTTGTTCATCATTCTCATAAAAGAAGATACGCCGGAAATGGAAGCATGGCTCACAGATGAAGACGGCAGTAAAGTGAATATGGGCTTTACGGGTAATTATACAAAGAACGAATCCTTAAACAAGATGTATGAGGGATGGCTGGGAAAAAAGAAGAGCCTGTTGATTGATATGCAGGGCGATGAATTGCAAAAATACTTTCATTACCTGCATGATGAGTTGAACGTTCCGTTTAAAGGCGGACTGGAACAAAAAAGAAGAATTCAGCATCTTGCCTATTTTAATCATGGATTAATTGGTATGGCTTCTCCGGATGAACAACCTGCTGAAACAATGCAACTACTGGAGCGTTTTGCTGCTGTATTCAACCTTACCTTCACCCGCTTTAATGATTTAAAACTGGCAGAAGCACATGCACTGCAGGCAGAACAGGATTTAATCGCCATCAAGGAAGCCAAACAAAAAGCAGAAGCAGCATTAAAAGAATTGCAAGCCACACAAAAGCAATTAATACAAATTGAAAAAATGGCTTCATTGGGTGAACTCACAGCCGGTATTGCCCATGAAATTCAAAATCCGTTGAATTTCGTTAACAACTTCAGCGAAGTGAGTAAAGAGTTGCTGGAGGAGATGAAAGATGCAGTGGAAAAAGGGAATGTGGAAGATGCCAAAGAAATCATGAATGATGTGATTCAGAACCTGGAAAAGATAAACCATCATGGCAAAAGAGCTGATGGAATTGTAAAAGGAATGTTGCAGCATTCAAGAAGCGGTACTGGTAAAAAAGAGCTCACAGATATAAATGCCTTATGTGATGAATATTTGCGACTGGCTTTTCATGGGTTAAGGGCAAAAGAAAAAAGTTTTAATGCAAAGTTTGAAACCAGCTTAGATGAAACGGTTGGTAAGATAAATGTAATGCCACAGGATATTGGAAGGGTTATCCTTAACTTAATAAATAATGCTTTTTATGCAGTTAGTGAACGGAAAAAGAATGGGGAAACCAGCTATGACCCCACAGTTATCGTTACAACAAAAAAGGAAGGTGGAAAAGTTTTGATTAGTGTAAAAGATAACGGCACTGGTATTCCACAAAAGGTACAGGATAAAATATTTCAACCCTTTTTTACCACCAAGCCCACAGGGCAGGGCACAGGATTAGGATTGAGCCTGAGCTATGATATTGTAACAAAGGGACATGGCGGAGAGTTGGAAGTAGAAACAAAAGAAGGTGAGGGTACAATTTTTAAAATTATTTTACCTGCTTAACAAACCAACACAATGGAAACATTAAACAAACTGCTTGCTATTGATCTTAACTACATTATTATCGGACTAATAGTTCTTTTTTATTCTTTGGAACAATTACTCAACACACAATTTCAATTCAAAAAAAGGCCGCAACACTTATTTCACAATATTTTATTCTTTGGTGTTTTTTACCTGCTCAATTTGGTATGGGCTATCGTTATAGTATTTTCTGTTGAATGGCTGAATAATAATCAAATAGGTTTATTCTACCTTTTTGACTTACCGCTTTGGTTGAAACTGGTACTGGGTGTAATGCTGTTTGATTTTGTAACCTACTGGTTTCATCGTATCTCACATCTTACGCCGGTACTTTGGCGGTTTCACCGTGTACATCACAGCGATACAAGTATGGACGCTTCAACATTTTTCAGGGGGCACCCGGTTGAAACATTTTTATGGTTTGGTACTTCCAATATTATTGCAGCAGGTATTTTTGGTTTAGATCTTATTGCGCTTGGACTATATTTTATTGTTTCAACGCCTTTCTTTTTTCTGGAGCATTCCAATATTAAATTCCCGGTTTGGCTTGATAAAACATTCGGGTTGATTTTTACAACCCCAAATATTCATAAAGTGCATCATGAGCAGGACCAGTTTTACACTGATTCCAATTTTTCTGACATATTCATACTCTGGGACCGGTTGTTCGGAACTTTTAAATACAAGCCACCTGAGCAAATTAATCTTGGTTTAAAGGAATTTGAAGAGGACAGAAAGCAAACCTTCTGGTATCTAATCCGAAGCCCATTTATTAGCATGGGAAGAATAACTTCCGGTGATTTGAAAAAGGAAAAGAAATGAAAGCAAAATCAATAAAGGGAAATTCCGCAGATGAAATCAGGGCTGCACTACAGCAAAGTATGGCAGATGACTTTAAGCCAACACTGGCTATTGTATTTATTTCTGTCAAACAGGACAGGGCAGTCATATCCGATTTATTATTTCATCATAATATAGATGTATTCGGTTGTACCTCCTGTGGTGAATTTATCAATGGCCATCAAAGCGAAGGTGAAACGGCAATACTTTTACTGGATGTATGCCGGGATTATTATTTTACCTTAATTGAAGAGGTAGAAAATGCCGGTGTGGAAAAAGCGGCTTCACTCCTTGCCGCAAAAGCGCTTCATCATTTTAAATCCCCGACATTTTTATTGAGCTGTAATGGCGTCTATGAAAATGGTCAATATTTTGATGGCGATACACTGGTAAAAACATTGGTAAGGGAACTGGGTGATGGGTGTGTTTTCTTTGGCGGAATGGCCGGTGATGACTGGGGAATTATGAACAGCTATGTATTTACTCATCAAAATGAATCCGGAAATGCCATTGCCGCTTTGGTTTTTGATGCTGAAAAAATTTCTTTACATGGAATGGCTACCCACGGTTGGAAGCCATTGGGCATTGCCAGGAAGGTAACAAAAAGCGGAGGTAATAAAGTTTACAGCATTGATGGAAAACCTGCTGCAGATTTATATTTAAAATATCTGGGTATGGCAGATAAAACCGGGGATGAAAGTTTTGATATCTTTAAAGACCTGTCTGTCCATTACCCTTTTATTGCTAAACGTAAAGACGGAGAAACTATTATTAAATCGCCCCGGTCGATAGATAAGCAATCTGGCGCTTTGATCATGGATATAGAAATGGAAGAAGGTGCCGAGTTTCACTTTACAACCCCGCCTGATTTTGAAATTTCAGAAGAAATTATTTCAGAAGCAACAGCTCTCAAAAATTCACTTCAGGGCAAACCTGATGCCCTGCTCATTTTCTCCTGTGCCGGAAGGCCACCCGTTTTAGGGCCGTTGACTTCGGTGGAAAATGAAGGCCTGGCAAAAGTATGGCAGACGCCTATGGCCGGCTTTTATACCTATGGTGAGTTTGGAAGAACAAAAAACGGGAAGCAGCATTTTCATTCGGGTATGTGCTGCTGGGTTACAATAACCGAAAAATAAAAATTGAAAACCAGCAAAAATGATAAAAGCAACATTACTCTACGGTCATCCCACAGACCCGGAAGCATTTGAGAAGTATTATGCAGAAACACATTTGCCCCTTGCAGCTAAAATGCAGGGTGTAAACAGGTTGGAGCTGACAAAATTCATTTCAGCTCCTGATGGAAGTAAAGCAGCCTATTATCGACAGGCTGATTTATTTTTTTCAAGCCCCGGACAATTGCAGCAAACCATGAGCTCACCCGAAGGACTGGCTGCTGCTGCTGACCTGGCCAATTTTGCTACCGGCGGAGTTACAATGATTATTGGCACCGTTGAAAATTCATTTTAACCAAACAGAAATATTTTCAATTATTATTATGGTTCTAATACAAAAGCAGTTAAGAAATTGGTTAGTCTTTTTTGTCATCATCCAGTTTGGGATAATGTCTTTGAATGCACAAACAGGATTTCATAAAGAGATAAAGATTTATGCAGACTCATTGTATCATTCATTCAGCAAGTTAGAAAAGAGAAATGCCCTTCTTTCTTTTTCGGATACTGCCAGGTTAAAGTGGAATAATCTTCCGTTGGGTTTAAGGGCAAGAGCTGGTATCAGCATTGGTAATATGAATAATGACCAGCGCAGACTGGTTCATCGTATTCTTTCTGTTTCATTCAGCTCTCAGGGTTACTTGAAGGCTACCGGCATCATGCATCTGGATAATTTAATTAACGGTTATTATGACAGCCTTTATTTGCAAAAAAAATTTAGTGATACTGTTTACGAAAGGATAAAAGCATTGCAGTGGTCGCATAAGAATTTCTTTTTTGCCTTTTTTGGCAGCCCACAGGACAAGAACTGGGGGTATAAACTGGAGGGGCATCACTTATCGGTCAACTTCACTTTCTCCGAAGATAATATTTCCGTAACACCATTCTTCATCGGTACTGACCCGGCTGAATACATGATATCTGAATATGCAGGCTGGCGGGTGCTGGGCCAGGAACAAGATCTTGGCCTTCGTTTCATCAACATGCTTACTCCTGAACTCAGGAAGAAAGCTACGAAGGATACAGAAGTGCCGGCAGACATTATCACCGGAGCAGAAAGCGGCAAGCGGTTGATTGATTACTGGGGAATAAAAGGATCTGAGCTGACAGCCATACAAAAAACTGCACTGGAGCATATCATCAGGGAATTTGTTTTTAACCTCGAGTATGATAAAGCAATTGTTGAGTATGATAAAATAAAAAAAGCAGGGATTGATAATATTTGGTTTGGTTGGATTGGTGCCTACAACGAGGAAAAGCAGCATTATTTCGTTATCAACGGGCCTACCTTTCTGATTGAGTTTGATGACAGGAGCGGTGGCCCCAACAGGGAGGCAAATCATATCCATGCCATCTGGCGGGAAAAAGGTAACGAATTCGGCGAAGATGTTTTGAGACAGCACTACCTCAAAGAAAAACACTAAAAGGTTCATGAAAGCTATAACAATAAAAGGAAAGTCGTCGCTTGACATTCAGTCTGCTTTGGAGCAAAGTATGGCTGATGGTTTCAATCCCACATTGGCTGTTGTTTTCATTTCACTAAAGCAGGATAGAGAAGCTATTTGCTCATTACTTAACAATCACAGAATACAAATTTTTGGTACCACCACTTCTGGCGAATTCATAAACTCCGAGATCAGTGAAGGGGGCATTGCTATTATGTTGCTTGACCTGGATCCTGCATTTTTCAAAATGGTTTTTTTAGAAACAAATGCTGGTTCGGCTTATGAAGTTTCAAAACAATTAGGTGAAACAGGGAGAACCAGTTTTGACCAGGCTGCGTTCATAGTAGCTTCCGGCTGGCTGCATACGGATGGAGAACAGATAATAAGGGGAATTGAAGAAGGTTACCAGAAAGAGCCTGCTATTTTCGGGGGCATGGCTGGCGATGACCTGGCATTAAGCGGGCCAGTCGTCTTTACATACGGCAAAAGCAGTATTACAGGACTGGTAGCTCTCATATTTGATTCAGATAAAGTGGAAGTTACTGGAATTGCTACTTGTGGATGGAAGCCAATCGGTATTACTAAAACGGTGACCAAAAGTGAGGGTAATGTTGTTTATACCATTGATGATCAGCCTGCATTTGATCTTGTTATCAAATATCTTGGATTGAATACAGATGAAATGAATGCCATTAACAATACAGTGGTCAACCTCGGTGCTTATTATCCGCTGCAATTGGAAAGGGATAATGCGCCACCGGTTATGCGTACTGCTATGTTGGGTAATAAAGAAGACAGGTCACTGATCTGCGCTGGCAACGTACCGCAAGGGGCTAAAGTCCGCTTTTCACTTCCCCCGGATTTTGATGTAATTGATACGGTGGTTGAAGAATGTACAGGTTTGAAAACTGATACACAAGGTAATGCAGATGCAGTTATTATGTTTTCCTGTATTAGCCGTTATCTGTCATTTGGCGTAATGACGAGTGAAGAAATTGAGAGAGTGATGCAAGTCTGGAATGCACCTTTCATAGGTTATTTCAGTTATGGCGAATTTGGAAAATCAAAAAGAGGCAAACATGAATTTCATAACAATACATGTTGTGTGGTGGTATTAAAAGAAAAATAAATTCAATAAGAATGAAAATTGTTACACTCGTTCTCTTGTCAATTATTTTATTTTCTTGCAAGAGAAAAAAGGAAACAGATCGTAAAGCACAACTGGCAGGCATGTATAAGCTCTATATTGCTGAAAATGCTGACTCAAACGGAGTGTGGCATGAGGACCCATGGACCAAAGGCGGCACAGGATATATTGTTTATGATGGATTAGGACATATGGCCGTTCATATCACCCGCAAAGGATATAACGATTACAATTGGCTGCCCGAAGAACAAAGCTTGCGTGATGAATATATCAACCAGAAACTGGATAGTATGTCAACCGATGAACTGAAGGATGCAGTCCGGGCATTTGCTTCCAGTTATGTATATGCCGGTAATTACAATATTGAAGACACGGCCGATATAGTGCAGCATCATCGCATCTCCACTTCTATTCATTCACCGGTAGGCAGTACTGTAAGAAGAGCATACTCATTCAGCGGCGATACTATTATACTTCATGTATTAAACGGGAACCGTAGATTGAAATGGATAAAGCAACCATAAAATAATTTCATGAAAGCAAAATCAATTAAAGGGAAATCGACAGCGGAAATCAAAGTCGCATTAGAAGAAATTAGGGCTGACGGCTTTGAACCAACATTAGCTATCTGCTTTATTTCAAAAAGCCAGGACAGACAAGCCATTAACGAATTATTGGATAAAGAGGGTATAACCATATTCGGCTGTACCACTAATGGTGAATTCATTGATGAAAACCCGGAGAAAGCATCATCTGCCATCCTGTTGCTGGATATAAATAAAAACCATTTTCAGATTTATTTCGAAGAATTCCAAGAGAATAAATACAGGCAAGTCGCAAAAAGTATTGCACAAAATGCCAAATCTCATTTTTCTGTACCTGCATTCATTATCGGTATCAGCAACGCAGCAGCAGATGGTGAAGAGGTTTTACGTGGAATAGAAGAAATTGCCGGACCGGAAGTAAATGCATTTGGCGGAGCCGCCGGCGATGATTATTCATTTTCGGAGACGTTTGTTTTTACCAATGGTAAAGACAGTAATAATGCCATGGTATGCATTGCGCTTAATGAAGCAAAAGTTGAAGTAAAAGGTATTGCTACCTGCGGATGGAAAGCAGTAGGAACAGAAAAAGTAGTGACCAAAAGTGAGGGCAACCATGTGTACACGGTAGAAGATATTCCGGTGCTTGACCTGACAGCTAAATATGGCGGGATAGATGACCCAACCCCGGAGAACAACAATTTACTGGTGGAAATTGCTGCCAACTTCCCTTTGCAATTGCAGCGGGAAAAAGGCGATCCGGTGATGCGGCCTGGCCTGGTGGTTGACTGGAATGACCGTTCTTATTATACCAGCGGGTCAGTGCCGCAGGGATCAAAAGTCCGGTTTTCATTACCTCCTGATTTTGATGTAATGGAAAAAGTGGTGAAAGGTGTTCAAAATCTGAAAAACACAATAATGCCGGAAGCGGATGCACTGGTGGTATTCAGTTGTGCAGGAAGAATATTATCATTAGGTCCGTTAATGTCGCAGGAGTTGGATGGAATAAAAAAGGTGTGGAATGTGCCAATGGCTGGAATGTTTTCCAATGCAGAATTGGGAAGAGCAACAGGTGGAAACCTGGAAATGCATAATCTCACCACTTGTTGTATTGCATTAAAAGAAAAGTAAATGAATCCTCAATTTCAATACATCCTCGATTTAATTCAGCAATCGCAACTAAGCGATGCTGATAGAACTGCTTTGGAAAACGCAGTAAAGGAGGCAGACAAGCAATATGAAATAATAAACTTTAAACTCGACCGTACCGAAAAAGTAAAACGTACCACAGCCATTTTGCTTGAGGAAACCATCGCTGAACTGGAGTTGAAAAGAAAAGCTGTGGAAGAATCAAATGATGCATTACAAAAATCACTGGAAGAGCTGAAGGCAGCACAACAGCAACTGATACAATCAGAGAAAATGGCCAGCCTCGGTGAACTCACTGCCGGTATTGCCCATGAAATTCAGAACCCGTTGAATTTCGTCAATAATTTTTCTGATGTAAGTAAAGAATTACTGGATGAGATGAAGGTGGAACTGGAAAAAGGAAACATGGAGGATGCCAGGGAGATAGCTAATGATGTTATTCAGAACCTGGAGAAAATATTGCACCATGGCAAACGGGCGGATTCTATCGTAAAGGGAATGCTGCAGCACAGCCGTAGTGGCAGCGGTGAAAAAGAGTTGACCGATCTGAATAACCTGGTAGATGAATGTCTGCGCCTGAGCTATCATGGTATGCGGGCCAAAGACAAAAGTTTTAATGCCAAAACCGATAGTTCGCTGGATGCCGGCCTGCCACAGATAAAAATAGTTTCCCAGGACATAGGCAGGGTACTGCTCAATCTTTTTACCAATGCTTTTTATTCTGTGCTGCAGAAAAAAAAGAATGCTGATGGTAATTACGAACCTCTTGTTTCAGCTAAAACAATATTGGAATCAGGGAAGGTGAAAATAATTGTAGAAGATAACGGCATAGGTATACCTCAAAGAGTAATTGAAAAAATATTTCAACCCTTCTTTACCACCAAACCTACTGGTGAAGGAACCGGTTTGGGTCTTAGTATGAGTTATGATATCATTACCAAAGGTCATAATGGTGAGTTGCAGGTGGAAACAAAAGAAGGAGAATTTGCCCGGTTCACCATTATTTTACCTATATAAACCTTATTTTCAATTACTAGTAAACCACCACAGCATGAAGATCTTAGTTGTAGATGACGAGAGGGATGTCCAAACACTTTTCGAGCAGCGTTTTCGCAAAGAAATGAAAAGCGGGGAGATGCAATTTAACTTTGCTTTCTCAGGGGAAGAAGCCTTACAATTTCTGACAGATCATAACCAGGAGGCTGTACTAATTTTATCTGATATCAATATGCCGGGTATGAGCGGACTGGAATTATTGAAACGCATCAAACAGGAGCACCACGAGCCGCCGCCGGTGGTGATGATGATAACGGCGTATGGCGATGCAGAAAACTATAACCAGGCTACACAACTAGGTGCCGATGATTTTCTTACCAAGCCGGTAGATTTTACAGTATTAAAAGAAAAATTAAAAGCAATACACTGATGGCAAAGATCCTTGTAGTAGATGATGAGGCCGATCTGGAAACATTGATACGGCAGAAATTCAGGCAAAAGATACGGGAGAACCAGTATGAGTTTGTTTTTGCCATGAATGGGGTAAAGGCGCTGGAACAACTGGAACAGCACCAGGATGTGGATGTGGTACTCAGTGACATAAACATGCCGGAGATGGATGGCCTTACCTTACTATCTAGACTGAACGAACAAAACAGTTTGCTGAAATCTGTCATTGTTTCAGCCTATGGCGATATGGAAAACATCCGCACTGCTATGAACCGCGGTGCTTTTGATTTTATTACCAAGCCGGTGAATTTTGAGGACCTGGAAACTACCATGCAAAAAACCCTGCGGCATGTAGAGCAGATGAAAGAAACCATGAGGGCTATCAAAGAAAATAATATTCTGCGGATGTATGTGGATGAAACAGTGCTGAATTTTATGGGTGGAAAAGAATTCGAAAAATCACTGCTGGAGAATGAAACAGTAGAAGCTACTGTTGCATTTATTGATATTTGCGGCTTTACGGCGATCAGTGAAAACGAAAAACCTGACACAGTCGTGAAATTGCTGAACAATTATTTTGATGTAATGGTGAAAGAGATCATTGCACAAAAAGGACTGGTGGATAAATTCATAGGCGATTGTGTGATGGCAGTTTTCAAAGGTGAGTATCATCTTGACAGGGCGATTGATGCAAGTCTTGCTATTCGGAATAAGATTGCTGCCCTTCCTGCTACTGAGGGCTTCACCCCAAAGGTTTCCATAGGTATCAATAGCGGTGAAATGATCTCCGGTAATATAGGCTCGGGTACATTAAGACGCCTGGATTATACGGTGATCGGTGATACGGTTAATACAGCCCAGCGGTTGCAGACTGTTGCGGGTCCTAACCAGATCGTTATTTCAGAAAGCTGCTATGAAAAGATCAAGCAATCTTTCAGTTGCAATAAAATTGGGGAAGTGAGCCTGAAGAATAAATCAAACCCGGTCATGATCTACGAAGTATTGGATTAAAGAAAAAGGAAATGCAGTACCAGCTAGTTTATAATTTTCTAATGCCTAAACTGGAAGAAGAGCTTCCGGAATATTATACTTATCATAATGCAGCGCATACCAAAAGCGTTATTGCGGCAGCGGAATACCTTGGGACTTTGGAAAAAATAAGTGAAGAGGAAATGCTATTGTTGAAAACTGCTGCTTTATTTCATGACGCCGGCTTTCTGCAACAGGCGGACGGACACGAAGAGATTTCCTGCATTTTGGCGAGAGACCATCTGCCTGAATTTGGATACAGTGAAAAGCATATCGGGGAAATATCCCGTATCATCATGGCTACCCGGTTACCACAAACACCTGTGAACCATCTCGGTCAGATACTTTGCGATGCTGATTTATTTTATATCGGGAAAGATGGCTATGCCGCTAATGCAGAAAAATTATTCCAGGAATTCAAATACCGGGGCTTTGTGAAAACAGAAGCCGAGTGGCAACTGATGCAGGTAGAGTTTCTTTCCAATCATAAATTTTTTACGAAGTCGGCTATTTCAGAACTGGAGGCGGCCAAGCAGCAAATTATCAAAGAACTTACTTCTGGAGTGGAGCACAGTCTTGCTTCCCACCACGAAGATTCAGCAGGCCAACTGATCCAGGACCTGGTACTGACACTGGTGGGAGTAACTATTGCAGCAGTGGCACTAAAGTTATTCCTCGTACCTAACCATTTTTTTGATGGTGGTGTTACCGGTATCTCATTGCTGGTGCATGAAGTGTATGGCTTCAACCTGGGACTGGTTATATTGTTGCTCAACCTTCCCTTGATCATTGTAAGCCATTTTACGATTGGAAAACGTTTTGCCCTCCGTACATTGTTGAGTGTCATTTTGCTGGGAGTTGCCCTGTTGCTGATCCCTAATTATGCCATGACAGCCGACAAATTACTCATCTCAATTTTCGGCGGAGCTTTCCTTGGCATTGGCGTTGGGCTTATCATGAGAACTGGGGCAGCCCTCGACGGGATAGAAGTACTGGCGGTGTATACCCTGAAGCGTACCTCTTTTACCATCACAGAGATCATACTGGGTATCAATATAATTATTTTCACCATTGCAGGGTTTCGTTTTGGAATTGAAACTGCCTTGTATTCGATTCTGACATACTTTACAGCCACCCGTTGTATTGATTATGTGGTAGAGGGTTTGCAGGCCTATACCGGTGTTACCATTGTATCTGGTAAAAGTGAGGCCATTAAATACCAGCTGGTAAACAAACTCGGACGGGGTATTACTGTTTACAAAGGCGAAAGAGGCTTTCTGCCCGGCAAATATGATGTAAGTGCAGAGTGTGATATTATTTTCACAGTAATAACAAGACTGGAACTGCGGAAACTAAAGAATCTAGTTTATGATGTGGACCCCAAGGCTTTTGTTTTTGCAAATACTATTAAGGAGGCGTCCGGGGGCATCATCAAACGCCGGCATTCACATTAGTTGCCATTTCTTTTATTCTCAGAGTACCGACTAAAAACGGACCTAGTTCAATGAGCTGCTCCATATCAACTGGTAGGGTTCACTTTTCCCTTTTATACAGGTAAACAGGAAGCAGGTAATGAAAGGCATATTGATAATTTCATTGTTATCTGCATCGATGGCAATTGTACCGCTTACATAAGTTTCGGTAGAAGAAGTTTCCAGGGCTTTCAGGCCACGGGGCATCATTTGTGTGCCATATCCCAATTCGTAACGGCGGTAGGCGAGCCGTTCCACCAGGTTCTGCACCAGCTCTGGCTGGTCGAAGGCGGCGGAGATGTGCAGGAGCTTTTTCATAACTCAAGGGTTTTTGTTTCGGCCCTTTTTCTTCTGCACTTTGTCCACCCTTCAGAGGGCTTTGTAACCTTGTTTATGAATTAGATGCTGTGATAGCCGTTTTTGGTTATTAAGGGAATGTGAAAGTATTAGTTTATTAATTCAAACCTATCCCCGTCAAACAAACCCTTATCACTCAATTTCAAATGCGGGATGACCAGCAGCGCCATAAAAGAAAGTGTCATAAAGGGTGCAGCTAAGGTGGAGCCAAGTTCTTTGGCCTCCCGGTCGATCTCCGTATAAGCTTCTGCTACAATATAGCCATCTTCGTTACTCATCAGCCCGGCTACTGCCAGTGCTACTACTGATTCAGCTTGCATACTTAGTTTTCCATCCGGCGACTGATAATTGGTGGCTACACTTACACCGCCTTTTTTTTCAATCACCTTGTTTACAGCCCTGCAAATACTGTCATCATCCACTCCAACAGCTACAATATTGTGACTGTCATGTGCCACAGAAGAAGCTAATGCACCCTGCTTCAATCCGAAGTTTTTAATAAAAGCTTTGGCTACCGGGGCATCTGAATACCGGTTCACCACAACGATCTTTAATATATCTCTGTCAGTGTCGCTCACTATCTTTCCGTCCACAACTTTTGGTTCAAAGAATAATTTATTAGTAATGAGCTGACCATCTAATGCTTCAATAGCCGGTATCTCTTTTTCACCATTCCATACAACGGCAAAGTCCTCCACATTCCTTTTACTGCAGGTGAAGTTGTTTATTACTCCCGACTCCTGAGTCCTGATTAAGGACTTTCCATTCTCAGCTACCAGTTCACCATTGATATAGGTTTTTACTACTTCAAATTTTACCAGGTCTTTTACTATAATAAAATCTGCAGGATATCCTTCTCTTAACAAGCCCACATCCAATTTATAATGTTCAACCGGGTTCACACAGGCAGCTTTCAGTATTTTAAAAATATTAATGCCCTTGGCTACTGCTCTTGCACAAAGCTGGTTGATATGGCCGAGTACCAGGCTGTCGGGGTGTTTATCATCGCTGCAGAACATCATTTTATCCGGCCAATCATTCAGCAGTCCAATCAATGCCTCAAAATTTTTGGCGGCGCTGCCCTCCCGGATGATGATCTTCATACCGTATCGGAGTTTATCCAATGCTTCTTCGGAAGTAAAACACTCATGATCAGTATAGATACCTGCGTCTATATATTTTTTTGCCTGTTTTCCTCTTAAGCCTGGTGCATGACCGTCTACTGGTTTTCCTAACCGGTGAGCAGCGGCTATTTTTCTCATCACCTCTTCATCTTTAAATAGCACTCCGGGGAAATTCATCATCTCACTCAGGTACTTTATCTCTTCTCTTTGCAGCAGATGTTCTACATCGGTTGAATCAAGTACTGCCCCGGCCGTTTCAAAAGATGTGGCAGGCACGCAACTGGGTGCGCCAAAATTGAATTTGAAGGGAACGGTTTTTCCATTTTCGATCATAAACTCCACACCGGCCATACCGCATACATTGGCAATCTCATGAGGATCACTAACAGTGGCTACTGTGCCGTGTACAACCGCCAGCCTTGCAAATTGGGAAGGAACCAGCATTGAGCTTTCGATGTGGACATGGCTGTCGATAAAACCGGGGAGAATATAGTTGAGAGGTTTATTGGTTAATTGATTATTGGGCTGAATGGAAATGATTTTCCCATTCTCAACTTTTATTGTTGCCGGGTAAATCTTTTCATGTAGTATATCTACAAAATTTCCACTGACAGAAAACGATGACATAAGGATAATTTGGTTAAAGTTAAATCAGTAACTTCAAACGGAATTTAAATTGGTTAAGACTAACTAAGTTATATGAGAAAAATAATCCTGCTCGCCTTTGCGATTACTCCCTTCTTTGATTCTGTTGCACAAAAAACAAAAACGTCTCCTCCGATTAATACTGACAGCAAGGATGATGTTCTGTTGAAGAATGTAAAGTACCGTCTGATCGGTCCATTCCGTGGTGGCAGAAGTGCAGCGGTTGCCGGCAGTTATTCCAACAAAACAACTTTTTATTTTGGCGGCACTGGTGGCGGTGTATGGAAAACAGTTGACGGAGGCAGCAACTGGATAAATATTTCGGATAAGTATTTTGGCGGATCTATCGGGGCTGTGGCAGTAGCACCCTCAGATGAAACCATTTTGTATGCAGGTGAAGGTGAGAATACCATGCGGGGAAATGTTAGCGAAGGATTGGGCGGTATGTGGCGAAGTGATGATGGTGGCCGTAGCTGGAAAAATATTGGCCTGAAAGACAGCCGTCATATTCTTAGAATCATTATCCATCCCAAAAACCCGGACATTGTTTGGGTAGCAGCGATGGGCCACCTGTTCGGACCTAATGAAGAAAGAGGAATATTTAAAACAGCTGATGGCGGTAAAACATGGAAGAAAACGCTTTTTGTAAATAACCAAACCGGCTGCAGTGACCTGGTGATGGAGCCGGGCAACCCTTCTGTTTTTTATGCTGGCACCTGGCGGCTTATCCGAACACCTTATTCATTGGAGAGCGGAGGCGAAGGAAGCGGATTATGGAAAAGTACCGATGGTGGTGAAACCTGGACAAATATTTCTGCAAAGAAAGGATTGCCCAAAAATATCTGGGGTATTGTAGGGGTAGCTGTTGCGCCTTCCAATACGGATAAAGTGTATGCCATAATAGAAAATAAAGATGGTGGATTGTTCATGAGTGCTGATGGTGGCGAAACCTGGTCACTTACCAGCAATGATAATAATATCCGCCAACGGGCATGGTATTACACTAAAGTCTTTGTAGATCCAAAGAATGAGAATAAAGTGTATTGTCCTAACGTGGATTTTATGGTAAGTACAGACGGAGGCAAGACGTTTAAGGGAATATCTACTCCGCATGGTGACCACCATGATCTCTGGATAGATCCGCAGGATGGAAACCGGATGGTTGTGGCGGATGACGGGGGAGCACAAGTGTCATTCGATGGTGGTGCCAACTGGAGTACTTACCTTAATCAGCCTACTGCACAAGTGTACAGGGTAAGCACAGATAATGCATTTCCATACCGCATTATGGGCGGCCAGCAGGATAATAGTGCCTTTCGCATCCGGAGCAGAACTTACGGATCAGCTATTACAGCAGCTGATATGGAAACAGCTGCAGGAAGCGAAAGTGGTTATGTGGTAGCCGATCCTTTAAATCCTGATATTACCTATGGAGGTAATTATATGGGTATGTTGCAGCGGCTCGATCACCGGACCGGGGAAAGCAGGCTGATCAATGTGTGGCCGGTAGATAATATGGGCGCCGGTGCAGAAGCAGCGAAATATCGCTTTCAATGGAACTATCCGATTTTCTTTTCTCCGCATAATCCTAAACGTCTTTATGCAGCGGGTAACCATTTATTTGTAACTGAAAATGAAGGAAAGAGCTGGGAGCAGATTTCACCTGATCTTACCACGAATGATAAAAGCAAGCAAGCATCCAGCGGCGGCCCGGTAACGCAGGATAACACATCGGTAGAATATTACTGTACCATTTTTACTGCTGCCGAGTCTCCCTATGAGAAGGATCTCTTGTGGACCGGAAGTGATGACGGTTTGATACATGTAAGCCGGGATGGAGGAAAGAACTGGGAGAATGTTACTCCCAAAGATTGCCCTCAATGGATGATG
This sequence comes from Chitinophagaceae bacterium UBA2789, assembly GCA_002352145.1. Classification (GTDB taxonomy): domain Bacteria; phylum Bacteroidota; class Bacteroidia; order Chitinophagales; family Chitinophagaceae; genus JJ008. The sequence goes on along the minus strand of DEHX01000152.1, from coordinate 3,352 downwards.
TGGAATTGCATAGAAGCCGATCCTTTTAAAAAGGGGGCTGCTTATTTTGTAGGTACCCGTTACAAATCAGATGATTTTCGTCCCTATATCTACAAAACGGAAGACTATGGTAAAACATGGAAATTAATCACTACTGGTATTCCGTCTTTGCACTTCACCCGGGCTATGCGTGCAGACAGGGTTAAACAAGGTTTATTATATGCCGGTACAGAGTATGGTATGTATATTTCATATGATGGCGGTAATAACTGGAAACCTTTTCAGTTGAACTTGCCCGTAACACCAATCACTGACCTGGCTATCAAAAACAATGATCTTATCGTTGCTACGCAGGGTCGTAGCCTTTACATCCTGGATGACCTGTCGGTTATACAACAGAAAAGTGAGTCTGTACTTTCAAAAAACCTGCATGTGTTTGAAGTAAACCCGGCTTATCGTATGCCTGGAGGCGGACGAAGAGGTGGGGGTGCAATGGCATCATCAAGTGTTCGAAATGCAGGTATAAACCCTTCCAATGGTGTTGTTATTAATTATTACCTAAAGAATGCAACTGATTCAACAAAGCTTTCTATTGAAATCCTTGATAAGAAAAAGCAGAAGATCAAAACATTCTCTACTTCTTCAAAAGAAGATAAAATAGCTGTTGTAAATGGTATGAACCAGTTTGAATGGGATATGAATTACCCGGTAGCAGAAAGAATGGATGGCCTTGTTTTATGGAACGGTTTTGTGAGGGGACCCAAGGCAGCGCCGGGTGAGTATTTAGCAAAATTCAAGTCAGGATCAGATTCTGTAGAGGTAAAATTTACGATCCTGGCCGATCCGAATTATAAAACAACCCAGACGGAATATGAAGAGCAGGTAAACTTCCTGCTAACCGTGAGAGATAAATTTTCTGATGTGATCAAAGCATTAAAGAACATCAAAGAACTAAAACAGCAGATGACCGATCTTACTGCAAGGGCGGGGAAGGGAATGCCAAAGGAAATCAAACAGAAAATAGATACAATTACCAAGCAAATGACTGCAGTGGAAGAAGCCCTTCACCAGACAAAAGCAAAGAGCAGCCAGGATGTATTGAACTATCCCATCCGGTTAGATGATAAGCTGGCCAGTACTTATAATGCAGCGGCAGCGGGTAACACTGCTCCTTCCAAACAAGTAAAACAGGCTTATGCAGAACTGGAAATGCTAATCAATGCCGAATTAGCAAAGCTAAAAAGGGTGATGGACGAAGATGTGATACAGCTTAATAAAATGATTTATGAAAAGGAAGTACCTGTAATAGGCATAAAGAAAGAAGAAAAAGAATAAAATAAAAGGGCTTCATTTGAAGCCCTTTTATTTTAGTTATTTAGACGGGATATATTTTCTTGTTCTTTCCTTCATCAGAGCGATGACTTCTTCTTCGCTGGAAAACATGTTGTCAACGTTTACTACATGTTTGGCTAGTTTGTCATAACGCTTTGTCATCAGCCAGAAGAAAATATGGAGGTAGTGAATGCCGTCGAAAGTCAGTGTCTTTTGTTTTACAAAAAATTCTTTGTTCTTCAGAAACTCACCCGGTATCTCGGTATAGTGTAATGCCGGACGGACGTGATGTACTGCATGATAGCCGTCATTCCAGCAGGCCTTGTTATACTTGGTGTTGATGCAGTTGATGGTATTGTCTTCTAAATTCTCAAGGTCAACAAAAGCATGTTGTGTCCAGTTTCCCAGCATCATTACAATCCTGGCGAATACAAACGGAATAATAAAAATAAACAAGGTAGCATGGAAATTAACAAAGCTCATCCCGATGCAGAACAGGTAAAATGCCATCTCACCGATTGTAAGGCGCATGTAGAATTTTTTTCTCTTCCTGCTGAAGAAATACATGAAAGTGTCTCGGAAGCCAAGGATGAGAAACCGCCCGACATAGGACAAAAAGCCGCGGAAGCTGTCCCTTTGATAAGGTAATGTGCTGCTGGCATCATCCAGCATATTGTTTTCAACGTGGTGCATACCCATGTGATGGGCGAAATAGGTTTCAGGGGTATGACCAAAAAAAGGGCAAACGATCCAGATGATATAATGGAACATCCAGGTGTAGGCCTTTTTAAACATCTTGCGATGACAGATACAATGCAGCATTAATCCAAAACGGCCCTTAAAATACATTTGCGAAATGTAGAAATAAGGGACGTAAACCAACCACCAATACCAGCCCTGTAAAACGGGTGTATATAAAAGAACAGCTACTGGTATGACAAGAATGTGAATAGCGGTCAGCAAATGAATAAAAGGTAGATCCCTTTTATCAAGCATGAATTTGAGCCAAAACCTGTCATAAGCAGAGAATTCTTTCGGTTCAGTGTAGACGGGATCGGTAATTACTGTCAGTGCCTTCATTTATAGCTAATTATAAAAACCAGATGATAGTGCTTATAAAAATTCTGCCAGGGGGCAAATGAATTAAAACGGGCTAAAATTAAGCTATTATCGATTATCTGCCGGAATTGTTTAATTAAAAACAAGGATGATTCTGATCAGTAAAACAGCCTTATTTCATCTTTAACTCCGGCTTTATGTTCCTTACTCCGGTAGTTGCACCTCCATTTAGTGTTATGTCTACAGGCCTATTGGACTGCCATGCTCCCCTGGTAAAATCAGGGATATCGATAGTTCTTGATTTTTTGGCTACTGACCTTTCACTCAGTGGCATCAGGCAACTCCAGGCGGCCGCATCGTATACGTCCTGGTCAAGAGGAAGGCCATTGCGAAGGCAATCAATAAGCCGCCAGTCCATAATAAAATCCATACCGCCATGGCCGCCTACTTCTTTGGCGATATTGCCAATATGTTTCACAATAGGCGGGGCATATTTTTCTTCGAGTTGTTTCAATTCTTCTGTTTTTATCCAGCTATGACCAAAGGCAATGCGCTGTGGACCAGGCCATTTTTGTGCTGCACCTTTTGTGCCGCTCACCAGGTGAATTCTTGAATAAGGCCGGATAGTTGAAACATCATGCTGTACCATCACCGTTTTTCCTTTATGGGTACGGATTAGAGTGGTGTTCATATTGCCTCTGTATGGTTGGTCAACATATGGCTTGAAGAATTCATCTTTCGCCGCCATTTCTTTTGCCATATTGTTCAGGGTAAAATCATTGGTACTCATACTTACCAGGTGATCAAATTTATCCCCCCTGTTAATATCCATACATTGGGCAATGGGTCCGAGGCCATGCGTTGGATAGAGATTTCCATTGTGCCCGATATTTTCTTTCAGCCGCCACATATCAGCGTAGGCTTTTTTATTAAATAGCCAATCCTTACTCAGGTCATGAATATAGGCGCCTTCGGCATGAAC
>DEHX01000130.1:18748-20124 GCA_002352145.1 Chitinophagaceae bacterium UBA2789 | reverse complement strand
GACGAAGTACTCGAATCATCCGTGGAGGTCATCAATCCTTACGAAGTAAAAGGTATGCGCCGAAGTAAATCATGGGCACAAAACCAGGTGGTTTATTTCTACCTCAAATTTGATCAGCCTGTAAAGAATTATGGTCTGGCCAATAATGATGAATTGCTGAAACTAAAAGATATCACAAAGCCCTCAGCCGATGGAAAAAAGCTCAAAGCCTTTTTTGCCTTTGAACTTGCAGGCAATAAAACCGTACAGGTAAAAATCGGTATCTCCGGCGTAAGTATGGAAAATGCCCGGCAGAACCTGGAAACAGAGATCGGTAATGCTGACTTTGCTACCATCAAACATAAAGCAGAAGATACCTGGAACAAAGAACTGGGCAAAATTGCTGTCAGCGGCGGCACCTACGATCAGCAGGTAGCTTTTTATACAGCTTTATATCATACCATGCTGGCACCAAATATTTATACCGATGTGAATGGTGAATACCGCGGTACTGATCTTAAGGTTCACAAAGCAGACAACTTTACCAACTACACTGTTTTTTCATTGTGGGATACACACCGGGCCCTGCATCCGTTGCACACCATCATTAACCGTCAACGTACCCTCGACTGGATCAAAACATTCCTGGCACAATACCAGCAAGGTGGTATGCTGCCTGTATGGGAACTCAGCGGCAATGAAACCTTTTGCATGATTGGTTACCATGCAGTACCGGTTATCGTTGATGCATATAAAAATGGTATCCGTGATTTTGATACTAAACTGGCTTTAAAAGCCATGACCGATTACGCCGAAAGCAACCGCTATGGACTGCCTGCATATATAAAACAAGGTTTCATCAGCAATGAAGATGATCATGAAAGCGCATCGAAGACAGTGGAGTATGCATACGATGACTGGTGTATTGCCCAGTTTGCCCGGTGGACCGGCAATGAAGAAGTGTATAAAAAATACATGAAGCGTTGTCTGAACTACCGCAATCTATTTGATCCCCGTGTCAAACACATCAGGGGAAAGGTGCAGGGTTTCTGGTATAATCCCTTTGATGCAGCGGAAGTAAACAATTTCTTTACCGAAGGCAATGCCTGGCATTATTCTTTTACGGCACAGCAGGATATAGATGGTTTAAAAAAACTCTATGGCGGCAATGAAGCCTTTGCGCAAAAACTGGAAGAGCTCTTTACCACACAAACAAAACTAAGCGGCAGGGAACAGGCAGATGTTACCGGCCTCATCGGCCAATATGCACATGGCAACGAGCCCAGTCACCACATGGCTTATTTATTCAATTATGCCGGAAAACCGTGGCGCACACAGGAGCTGGTACATAAGATCTGTACGGAATTTTATCCGAATAATGCTGATGGCCTGATCGG
>DEHX01000130.1:5279-18640 GCA_002352145.1 Chitinophagaceae bacterium UBA2789 | reverse complement strand
AATAAAACATGGGGAGCATCTGAAAATGATATGCCGCACAGCAGGGTAAATGATGAAGCCTTTGTAGCAGTTCCTTACTTCGACATGGAGAGTTATAAATTTAAAACTACCACCGTTGTTCAGCTAAAACATATTGATCCCGCTGCAGAAATTTATTACAGCCTGGAACAGGAAGATGGCAGTAACGGAAAATTTACCCGGTACACAAAACCTTTTACGATTGACAAAACCATACAGGTAACGATATATGCCGAAAAGAACAACCTGAAAAGCCCGGTTACCTTCCGGAAGTTCTATCAAATACCGGCTGATATCAGCATCACTGTTTTAAGCGAAGTACACCCCATGTACACCGCCGGGGGCAAAGAAGCGCTGATTGACGGCATTACCGGAAATGAAAACTGGAAGACCGGAGACTGGCAGAGTTACTACGGAAAAGATTTTGAAGCGATCATTGATTTGCAAAAAGAAAAATCATTGCAGTATGTGGGGGTACATGTGTTGCAGGAAGTAAGCCCCTGGATCATTTATCCCAAAGAAGTGATTTTTGAAATGAGCAACGACGGCAAAAGCTGGCAGCCACTGACGATTATTAAAAACAAAGTTGGTACAGATACAAAAGGCCCTGTTCACCAGCAACTGGGCGGGGCGGTTGCGGCCAAAACAAGATATGTAAAAGTAAGGGCGGTAAATGGCGGTTCATTACCTGCCTGGCATGAAAGCGCCGGCTCGCCCAGTCATTTATTTATTGATGAAGTAATCGTCCGCTAATACCCTCTGCATGGTAGCTTTTTTCATGTTAGTTTAACGAACTTAGTGCAGTGGTCAGCTTTTTTGACCCTATGAATTACAAAAACCAATGATGTCATCTCCGCTACGCAATACAATTGTTATTGTTTGTTCTTTTATCTTCTTCTGCCAGGGTATTATCAATGCCCAGGAACCCACACTGGTGTTACAAACCGGTCACCTCGATGCAAAAGAAAATGAAAGCCTGGTTAACAGTATTCAATTCAGTCCTGATAATAGATTTATATTGACCGGCGCCCGGGACGGGCAGGTAAAATTGTGGCATACGGAAACAGGAAAGCTGGTTTATACATTACCGGCCGATAATTATTCGGCCAATGCTGCTTTTGCCGGAGGCGGTGAATATATCATCTCCGGCGGATCTTCTTCCTTGAAGGGATGGAAAACGGCCACAGGCCAGTTATTGTATGAAATAAAAGCGGCTGATTTTGCTTTCATGGATTATCATTTGTCGCCGGACGGAAAATATTTAGCTGTCTGGAAAGAAGATAAGTTATTAATAATGTCTGTTGCCAATGGTAAAATCATTGACAGTGCTGCAGCAGATGGTTCGGCCGGTGAAACAGTGATGGCAGGTTTTGCTGCCACAGCCCCTAAGATCTTTTTCATCCGGAATAATAAGGTGATAGAAAGAAATTACCTGTCGCATGCTGATCTGCGCCAGTATGGAAGCGGAGATGATATCCGGTCGCTGCTGGCAGACGATGATAAACTGGTAATCATCTATTATTCCAGAACAGTGGAAGTGTATAATCATACTACCGGGAAAAAACTATCCACCGCCAAAATCAACCTTCCTGAATTCAGTAATCTTACTGCCCTTGATGCTTCATTCATTTTAGGAGTAAAGTATGACCGGGAAAACAACATACAGCCATTACAACTATTCAATACTGTAAACGGAGCAGTTATACACCGTTTCCCGGACAGTGCAGATGTATACGGGATGCCGGAATATTGTTTCGATAAAAAAACAGGTTTACTGGCTTACGGCAATATGAATGCTTACAGCAAAGAGAACCACCAGCTGGTCATTTACAACCTGAAGGCCGGAAAGGAGGAATGGCGAACCGGTATTCAGCCATGGGAAAAAGGATTTGTGTTTGGCAAGACGAACTACATTGGTCTGCTCGACGGAAACAGGGCCCGTTATTTTGATCTTGCCACAAAAGAAAGCCGCTGGCTGGAAGGCGCTGCCTACAATATCACCGGCAGCATCATTGCTGCCGACGGTTCCGTAGCGGCCACTCATTCAAGGTACGGCGGACAAATCAAGATCTGGAACCCAAAGACCGGCCAGTTGAAGGGAAATTTTGAAAGGGCTGTTTCAGGCTACAACTCCCCTGTAATGTATATGTCAGCAGATGCAGGTCATCTGCTGACATATACCAGAAACGCAGGACGGCCTCCTCGATATTACGTATGGAATCTTCCGGAACTGAGGCTGCAATACATTGTTGGCAGCGCTAATACCGACCGCTGGCCGCCAGCACCGGGAGTCATTAGCGAAGAAAGCATGGATATGATCCGTCTTTCAGACACTCAACGGCAGTACCATGCTTTGCTGGGCAATACAGACAGTGAAGAAGAACAGTTTGTTACCGTTTCACTCGATTCTTTTGCTGTAACAAAAAATAATACTGCCGCCGATCAGGCATGGCAGGGTAATAATTTCAGGTACCGGTACAACTATATCGTTTCCGGTGATGATTCTTTGCTGGCATTGAACAATGACAAAGGTGAACTGATAATCAAAAGCCGGGTTGACAGTAATCGTTACACCTACCGCACCCGCCTGCTGCATAAGCCACAGCAGTTCTTCGACAACAACCGCCGGTTGCTAACAATCGGGCTGCAGGACAGCTCAGTAGCTACTATCGATATTACCGGTAAACGAATAGTTGGGAAACAGCATTTTGCTCAACCGGTAATCATGGCCCTTGTCAGCAGCAGCGGCGATTACCTGCTGGTGCACACTGCTGAAAAAAATTATACAGCGCCACAGCTGGATGAGGGATCTGTTATTTACATCATCCATCGTAAAACAGGAAAAACCGTTTCGAGTATCAGGAACCTTGATTTTTTTCCTGTTGTGATCCGCTTTGGAAAGAATGAACAAGAGCTGTTCATTGCCGAAGAAGAAAGCCGTACAATGGTGTTTGATATTCATACGGGCAAAAAAATAAAAGAACTGACCGGAGAGCTGTCTGCTGTAAATACCGGAAAAAGCTGGCCTGAAAAATACCTGCTGAGTTTTACTCCCGGTGCTCATTTTGTATGGGATGCCCACACATTAAAGCCGCTTTACACTTTTTATACCATTGACAGTGCAGGCTATTTCACCCGTACACCGGATGGCTATTATATGTGTACCCCCGGCGCTGCCCGCATGCTGCATTATGTAACAAAGGAGAACGATATCATCACCTTCGATCAGCTCGACATTAAATACAACCGGCCCGACAAAGTGCTGGAGTATATTGGCAATGATGACACTGCCCTGATCCGTTCTTACCGCCGGGCTTATGATAAAAGGATAAAGCGCCTGGGTATTGATACAGCCGCCTTCAACCAGAGTTACAAAGTACCGGTAGCCGAACTGACAAACAGTGCTGCCATTTCCTATTTGCAAAACAACAACCGTTTACAGCTCCGGATCAAAGCCAGTGATGAAGACAGGGTGCTTGATCGCCTGCATGTGTTTATCAATGATGTTCCCTTCTTTGGAAAAAAAGGAATTGATCTTCGCCACCGAAAGAGCAAAACGCTGGATACCACCATCAGCATTACACTGGCACCGGGAGAAAATAACATTACTGCCTCTGTAATGAACAGCAACGGAATGGAAAGCTACCGCAAACCCAAACCGGTATTTTACCAGCCGGCAGCAGCTGTCGGCGAAAAACTGTACTTCATCGGTATCGGTATTGATGAATTCAGGGAGAGTGAATACAACCTGAAATACAGTGTTAAGGATATCCGCAACCTGGCAGAAACATTCAAAAAGAAATACGGCAGCAGGATCAGCATTGACACTTTATTCAATAGCCAGGTAACGGCATCCGCTGTCACCAGGCTGAAAGACAAGCTAAAGCAAAGCAACGAAAATGATAAGGTAATCGTGGCTTACTCCGGTCATGGCCTGTTGAGCAAAGATTTAGACTACTACCTTTCAACTTACAATGTCAGCTTCAGTAATCCCGAAGAAAACGGTTTGCCTTACGAGGAATTTGAAAATCTACTGGATAATATTCCGGCAAGAAAAAAACTGATGCTCATCGATGCCTGTCACAGCGGTGAGGTTGACAAAGAAGAAATGCTGGTCATGAATAAAACCGCTGATTCACTCGGCTTGTCAAAAGGTATCATTATTGATCAGCCCCAACAACAGCAGCATGTTGGCCTGAAAAACAGTTTTGAATTGATGCAGTCACTGTTTGTCAATGTAGGTAAAAGCACCGGTGCCACTATTATCTCCGCTGCTGCCGGCAACCAGTTTGCATTGGAAAGAGGAGATTTGAAAAATGGTGTCTTTACTTACAGTATTCTCGAAGCCATGAACAAATATCCTTCGATGAAGATCAGCGAACTGAAAAAGATCGTTGGTGAAAGGGTACAAGAACTCACCAACGGTTTACAAAAACCCACTTCCCGGAATGAGAATATTTCGGCAGACTGGTCTTTATGATGATCCATTTATTTCTCCACCCGTAATGTCACAAACTTCACCACATTGCCATATACTACACCGGTATCCACTTTTACATAAGACCGTGCATACATTGTAGATAAGGGTTTTAACCCGGTGATCTTTACCATATAATCTGCTGCCCTTTGCGCCGGCGCAGCAGAAGGAAAGTTCATATGTGTGATCAGCGGTTTATCACGGCTGGAAACACAAACACCATGTCCTTTTACTTTGCCCGGGTCCAATACGGTGATGCGGTAATTACAGTTCGCCGTCATGCTGGTGATATTGGTAACTGATTTAGTGTAGGCTACCACTCCCTGAGGAAGTTCCTTGTTTGTGCGGAAGCTCAGTACTACTATTGCGAAGGCTAATACTGCCAGTGACAACAGCACCATCATCAGCCATTTTGTGCTATGATGTATCATATATAAGTATTAAAGCAGCCATTAATGCTGCAGTGAAATAATTGGCAACTATTGTTTCTTATAAAGCAATGCCCCGTAACGGATCTCCCCTTTGGCAGCATCCAGCGGCAGCTCAAATTCAGTGGCTTCTCCATCGTAGCGGAAAAATATTTTGCCCACTCTTGACTCCCATGTGAAAGGCCTTTTTTCCGTACCATATATTTCAAATCCCTTTCCATCAGCCTGCAGGGTAAATTCCATTTGCTTGCCATCTTCTTTGGTGACGTAGGTACCTATCGGTGTTGCTTCCGTTTTCCCGGTAACAACGGCAGGGCCTTTATCCCCGGTATCTTTTTTCTTGTCGCTGTTGCAGGCCGTTAGCAGCAGCATCAGGAATCCTGTAGCCAGTATCTTTTTCATCTCATTTATTTTTATTTGTTTCTTTAATACTCACTCATTCCCTTTACTAAAGGTAGATTCAGCGTTCAGGCAAAACCAAATCCCTGCAATCGTTATCCGTATGATTTTCATCAGCACTATTCACCTTTCATAAAAGACATTAACGTTGCTTAACTCCACTTATCCTCCCTGCTGTTAGCTTATCATAATGCCCTACGAAATAATTCGTCAAAGAACCATTTTTGCTGAAACCTATTTTTATGAGACGATTCATGACAGCATTGGTATTGATGGCAACACTGACAGCCGCTGCCCAAAGCACCCAACGGGGAACGATAACCGGTAAAGTGACGGATGAACAGAACAAACCCCTGGAAGGCATTACAGCTGAGCTTTTGCGCAGTAAAGATTCCTCACTGGTTAAAACAGCACTCTCCGATAAAAACGGTCAGCTGGAATTTATTACTGTACCCTACGGCGATTATATCATTCGTACTTCAGCCGCTTCTTATCAGCGAACATTTTCCGGCATCATTACACTCAGCAGTTCCTCTGTGGCTGCTGCCGACCTGAAACTAAAAGTGGCTGCCAAAGAATTACAATCTGTACAGGTTACCGGCCGCAAACCTTTTATTCAACGGCTCAATGACCGTATCATCGTGAACGTAGAGAACAGTGTGGTAAATGCCGGCAGTTCTGCCTTTGACGTACTGGAACGTTCACCCGGTGTATTGATCGATCCCAATGACAATATCAGTATGCGGGGCCGGGCCGGTGTTATCATCATGATTGACGGAAAGCCATCGCCCATGAGCGGTGCCGACCTGGTGAATTACCTGCGCAGCCTTCCTTCCAATGCCATTGACCGTATCGAACTCATCACCAACCCTTCGAGCAAGTATGATGCAGCGGGCAATGCCGGTATCATTGATATCCGTATGAAGAAAGACCAGCGCTTCGGCACCAATGGTTCTGTATCCGCCGGCTACGGACAGGGTGTTTATCCCAAAGCCAACGGCAGCATCAATTTCAATACAAGAACCAAAAAGGCCAATCTCTTTGGCGGTTACAACTATGCCTACCGCATGAACCTGAACCATCTTATTCTTGACCGCAACTTTTTTACAGCACTGGGTGTGTTTACCGGACAGGATAAAAAAGATAACTATACCAAGATTCCGCTCGACCTGCACAGCCTTCGCTTCGGCGCTGATTTCTTTCCCAATAAAAAAACAGTGCTCGGTTTTGTGGTTAACAGCAACTTCAATGTCATCCGTCCGAGGAACAATAACAGCTCAGTGGTGATTGATGAGAACAAACAGCCTGTTTTCAACTTTAATACACAAACCACCAACCGCAACGAGAACAAGAATATGGTGGCCAACTTCAACATCAAACATACATTCGACAGTACCGGCAAAGAATTGACTGCCGATATTGACTATGGTTATTTCCATGCCGACAATGCATCAAGGGTGGCCACACAGTATTACAACCTGAACGGCACGCCTATGCAACCCGATTATATACTCGATGGTTTCCAGCTGGGTAAACTAAAGCTGGCAACCGCCAAAGCTGATTATGTACACCCTTTAAAAAAGAATGCAAAACTGGAAGCCGGTTTCAAAACAAGTTTGGTAAACGCCGACAACGATGCCCGTTTCTTCGACATGAGCAGCGGTACTGCAGTGGATGATGTGAACAAGACCAATCATTTTTACTATGATGAAAACATCAATGCCGGTTATCTCATCTACAAAAAGAATTTTAAGAAGTGGGATATGCAGCTGGGCCTGCGGGCGGAGAATACCAATGTAAAAACCAGGCAGGTGAAAGGTGATATCCGCTGGGATTCTTCTTACACCCAGTTGTTCCCGAGTGCTTTCTTCAGTTATAAGCTGAAAGAAAATCATTCACTCGGTTTATCGGTAAGCCGCCGGATAGACAGGCCCAACTATTCACAGCTTAACCCGTTCCTGTTCCTCATTGATGTAACCACTTACTCCACCGGCAACCCTTCTCTGCTGCCACAGTTTACCTGGAGTTATGAGCTCAGTTATACTATGAAGAATATCAACTTCACTCTCGGCTACAGCCGCACCACCAATAGCCAGAATATCGTTATCACCCGGTTCAAAGATGTGTTTCCCAATATCCCGGCTGATGACAATATCACTGTACAGATACCGGTCAACCTTTCTTCCACCGATTACTATGGCCTCACAGTAGCAGCGCCTATTCGTATCAACAAATGGTGGAACATGATGAACAATGCCAATATTTTCTATAATCATTTCAACGGCAACCTCGGCGTCACCACACTGGACAATGGTAAAGTAGTAGCTGACCTGCGGACCAACCATACCTTCACCCTGAAAAAAGGATGGACGGCCGAGCTGAATGCCAATTACAACAGTGGCGGGCAATATGGTTTTATGGAACTGCGTCCGCAGTGGGGCCTTGGTGCCGGGGTACAGAAATCTGTTATGAAAGGCAAGGGGCAGGTACGCTTCAACGTCACCGATATTTTCTGGACCAACCTGCCCAGGGCTACGATCACTTATGCCAACTATGTAGAGATCTGGAGAGCTTACCGGGAAACAAGGGTAGCCAATCTCAGCTTTACTTATCGTTTTGGCAGCAACAAGATCCAGCAGTCGAGAAGAAGAACCACCGGTTCGGAAGAAGAAAGGCAAAGAGCACAGTAAAAAATACAATTGTTAAAAAAAACTATTGCCAGAACAACAATAGTTTTTTTAACAATTATGGAGACAGCATAATAGCAGCTGTTAAAGATTATTATGCTCCAGGTCCTTACCGGGGTAATTTATTCGTAGCTATAAATTTGCTGGCCTTGTGTTCCTATGTGCAAAAAATTGATTGTTTGCTTTGTCACATAACCGGCAGCATCAAACTCATAATTGGTTTTTGTATGCCATGTTACATTACCCGATGCATCAGTTGTTTTTAACTCAACAACAGGATTCTTTGTTAACTTACCAAACAGGGTAGGAGAAGGAAATAATGCACCCTGTGTAAATATTTCGACATAAGGCTGTGATGTATTCACTGTGTAAACAGTAGTAGAACTCAGCATACCTCCTGCATAAAACTTTTTCGTACTATAATTACCGTTGATAATTGTATACTCATAATAATGAACCGTACCGTTGGGATATGTGTATTGGACCCCTTTAAGATAACCCTGTGCATCATAGGCAAAATCGATAGTTGTTGTGACCGAGCCTGCCTGATTTTTAATAATGGCATTGGTTATCCGTGATTCTCCGCTGACAGAATACTCAGTTGTACCGATTATTGTATTTGTAGTTTTATCATTTTTTGTTACGATTATCTGGTTACTGCCGGGGTATGAATATTTATATAAATAATCATTGGTAATCTCGGTGAGGAGGCGGCCCTGGCTGTCGTAAGTAAAGTCTGTAGTTTCAGGTGTTCCCCCATTATAAACTCTCTCAGTCCTTTTCAGTTTTTTTTCCTGTGCTGGCTGAGACAACACTGATGTCTTTTCTTTGCTGCAGGATGCAAAAATTGCAGCTGACATAATTGCTAAGATTAATTTTTTCATACTTGTTGATTTCGTTTTTTGATTTTTGATTACGGTGTAAAACTGTGAAGAGCAGCACCCAAAAAAAAGTTTTATAGCTCCACCTGCCTGATTTTTTAATTAAAATGTACCTGCAAAGGATTTTTGTGTTCCTGCCGGTATTGACAGTAGTAATGAAATCAAAGATTGAATGCCACAAAACATAGCATCTTGCCGGGCAGTTTCCTGTAAACAAGAGCCCGAAATACTGCGAAGCTGAAAAACAAACTATAATACCAGCACCTGTGAAATATTCTCCGGCAGGAACTTAATGTGGATGAGCTGGTTTTTTTTCGGAAGCATCTTCCTGTTGATCTGTGTGCCGACTTGTTGATAAATCACCCTGTCCTGGTATTTAAATTTCAGCCACATATAAACAACCAGGTAGTCGTGCAGCACCGAATCTTTTACGGACAACTCAAGTACTTCTGCCCGGGCAGGTATTCCTGATTGCAAAAGATAGCTTTGCCATTGCAGCTGCTCCATTGCCTGCTTTTGCTTGTCTTTATTGAGGAATATAGATTGTATGCGCCTGAGTAAATTCATTCTAACCAACAAAATTCTTCCAGATCAACAAGGCGCTGAAATTTATACAGGTCAACTGCAGATTAGGATATATAAAACGTATACTTTATACATTCAAGTGTACTTAGCGGTCCATCCACTTCTTAAACTCCGGGCTCTTCAGGCGGCTCATATCTATTTCCAGTTTATGATTCGGTTCTTTTAACCGAATAATGAGTTTAGAATTTTCAACCGGCTTTACTGTCTGTATAGCATCTATATTTATGATGAATTGACGGTTAGCCCGGTAAAACTGCCCAGGGTTCAGCAACTCTTCCACTTCATCAAGGGTAACATAGTCAACCATGTATTTCTCCCCGTTGAAAAGATAGATATAGTTTAATACTTCTTTGGTAAAGCAGGCAATATCTTTTGTATTCACCGGCATCCACTGGTTGCGGATGTTTACAATAAATTTCTCCTTGTACTTTGTTGCAGCAGAAGGGTTGGCAAGAGATTGTATTAACGCAGTTATATCTGCAGCTGATCTTTCTTTTTTATCCGCCAGTTTCCGGCATTTGTCGATAGCAGCAGCCAGTTCCGTTTCCTTTACCGGCTTCAATAAATAATCCACCCCGTTTACTTTAAAAGCACGGATGGCATATTCATCATAAGCCGTTGTAAATATTACAGGGCTTTTCAGGATGAAATCATTGAAAATGTCAAAACTCACACCATCACTTAGCTGTATATCCATAAAAAAAAGATCGGGCTCCGCATTTTCGGCCAGCCATCGCCGTGCTGTCTTCAGGCTGGTCAGCCGGCCAATCACTTCTATATCCGGCGCCACTTTCTTAATCTTATTTTCCAGCACTTCCGCAATAATGTCTTCATCTTCGATAATTACCGCTTTCATATGCTTGTTTGTTTATATCAATGGAATCTTTATTATAAACTCTCTTTCCGTTTCTTCTATGATAACAGGCAGCTCACTCAGGTACCGGTAAAGAGAAGTAAACTGTGCCAGCCCCTTCATATTGGATGTTTCTACCACCTTCTTTCTTTGCAGGTTGTTTTTTACCACCAGGTAGTCTCCCTCAATGAATATATCTACCACCAGCGGTGAGCCAATATCTATTACATTATGCTTAATGGCATTCTCAATCAGGTTTTGCAAGGTTACCGGTGCAATTTTATAATGCAGGTATTCGTCCGGTACACGGATGTTAACCTGCAGCCCTTTTTTAAACCTTGTTTGCTGCAGGTTGATATACAGTTGTACAAATTCAATTTCATCTTTTAATGATACTGTTTCATTATTACCATTCTTCAGGATATACCGGTATATACCGGACATCTGTTCAAGAAAATCACCGGCCACCTGCTGGTTGGTTTCAATAAGACCAGACAAGGACGTCAGCGAGTTAAAGAGGAAGTGCGGGTTGAGCTGCTGCTTCAGGCTTTCATACATCACCATTGCTTTTTCTTTTTCCAGCATCTGCGCCTTGTTTTCCAAAAGCATCAGTTTTTCTTTTTGTGCCATCCGGTAGCGGTACAGGAAAAATAAAATTCCTGAAACCAGCAAGGCAACTAAAACAAAGAACCAGGTAGTTTTATAAAAAGGAGCTTTAATGGTAAAGCTCACTACTGCTTCCCCGGTATGCCATGGATTATTCATTCCAATTGCCCTAACCCTGAATTTGTAATCGCCGGCTGGCAGGCTATTATAAATGGCTTCATTTATACCGGCTGATTTTGTCCAGCCCTCTTCAGCTCCTTCCAGGCGGTACTCAAATTGATAAGGAAACTGGCTGGCATCGGTTAGTAATCCAAACCTGAAACGAAGGGTATTTTCCTGCGGCTGGAATAATAGTTTTTCCTGTTGTGTGATCATGATATCCTTCCCGCTTGCGTTTACCAGGCTTATCTCGGGTCTTCTTTTTACCGGTGTAAGATTTATTCTGCCGGGAAAAAATTCAAAAACCTCATTTAAAATGGAAGCTATGATATTACCGTTTTCCAGCCGGTTAATTGAGTTGAAGTAATTAATCGTATTCTCGGCAAATGGTATGGTAAAATGATAAAAATCGTTTGTAGCAGGTAAAAAGACAGAAACGTTGCTGTATGTAAGCAACCAGACATTGCCATCCCGGTCTGTTTTATTTTTTTGAATATAGGGTGACAGCAGGCCGATTGTCTGATCCCAGTATTTTATTTTGCCTGTTGATGGATGATACCTGTACAAGCCGAAACCGGTGCTCACCACCCAAATGTTTCCTTTATTATCGGGATCAAGGGTATTAAAATACCCGCTGAATTCGTTCTCTTCATCTTTTACCAGTTTAACAGTTGCCAGCTGATTATCAGCGGTTGTATATACTATTCTTCCAAGATTTGAGTTAGCCCATATCCTTCCTTCATTGTCAGTAAACATAAAACCAATACTGCCCATTTCATTTTCTAAGCCCGGATAAGCATAGTGGATAAATTTCCCGGTCTGCAAATTGATTCTGAGTATTTGTTTACCATCTGTAAGAAAACAAACCGAGTCGCCCAGCGCTGTCGCATATTTACCGGTAAAATCGCTGAACGCTGCAGGATAATAGGCAAAGGGGGTAATAGTATGAGTAGTCTTATTTATTTGCCAGGCACCAGTAGCGGTAGCAATCACCACCAGGTTTCCTACGGGAGTAACATTAAAAACCCCGCCGGGAA
Organism: Chitinophagaceae bacterium UBA2789; assembly: GCA_002352145.1. Lineage (GTDB taxonomy): Bacteria > Bacteroidota > Bacteroidia > Chitinophagales > Chitinophagaceae > JJ008. Next base: position 6,510 of record DEHX01000130.1, on the reverse strand, counting down.
GCTGGTTCTTTTTATCCGGCACTGCTTTATCCGGGATATAGGTCCTGTAGTTACCGGTTGCCGGTGAGTAATTAATAATCTTCCTGTCTATGGTGGCCATCCACCAGGTTTTATCTGCAGGATCTTCTGATATCACAGAAATAGATGTGTTTTTAAGATCAGGAATTTTATCCCGCAAGTAATGGACTTTGTAAAGATTCTTATCCGGGCTACACTTCGAAATTCCACTCACGGTGCCAAACCACAGGATGCCGTCTTCGTCTTCCAGTACCGATGTGAAATAACCGTTAGCAATAGACATTTTATCATCAACACGGTTCGTTAACTTTTCCATCTTATTGCCGTGCAAATAATCAATTACAAGGCAGTCGCCGGTCCAGCTGCTGAACCAGAGGCGGTGGTTTTTGTCTTCATATAAACTGACACCGCCGGCGCCAGGAATAATGTGGCTTACACCGATTGTACGAACTATCTCCTTTTTCGCCGGGTCAAATAAGATAATTTCCCTTGTGCTGTTATTAAAACACCAGAATAATCCGCCGGGAGATCTTGCCAGTGCGGATATAAATTGTCTGTCAAATAATTTTTTCCCGGGCTGGTTGCTGAAATCATATTTTTTTCCGTTGGCCATTTCATAACATACCAACCCTGCCCTTGTTGTAATCCATATTTCTTTCTCAGCTGTATCAATCAGCAGTCCGTTGGACCTGGTGCCAATATCAGGTGCCTGTTGCGGATGTTCATCCAGCACTAATTGTTCCTCAAATTTGTCTATTTGCGGGTTATATTTTAAAAGTGTCCACAATCCGGTAGCCCATATATTTCCTTCCTGGTCGCAAAGAACATTGGTAAAGGATTTATCATTACTTCTATTGGGTGTTGCTATTTTTCGGAAGCGGCCGGTCAATGGATTAAAACAGAAAACACCAGCTTCAGTACTTCCCCAGATATTCCCCGCTTTATCTTCGCACAGGGCTGTAATATTTCCGTTGAACAGGGAATGGTTATCAGCAGATTTTTTGAACACATAAAAATGAGCCCCGTCATAACGGTTCAGTCCGTTGATAGTGCCTATCCATAACCTTCCTCGGCTGTCTTTCAGGAAACAGGTTACCACATTATCGCTGAGCCCTTCTTTCGTATTCAGGTGAGAAAAAATGAAACCTGGTGACTGGGATAAAACCTTCCCGGTCAATAATAGAAAGAATAATATACCTGTCAGTCTAAACAC
>DEHX01000130.1:1863-5121 GCA_002352145.1 Chitinophagaceae bacterium UBA2789 | reverse complement strand
GTATGACACAACAACCAACCATCACCCTTACCACTTCAGAGGGCAGGTTCTTTTTCACTCCGGAAGAAATCATCCGCCTGGAAGCCAGCAGTAACTACACCAAGATTTTTTTCCGTAATAAAACAAAAATGGTAGCGGCCAAAGTGCTGAAGGAATTTGTAACCGTACTGGAGCCATTGGGTTTTGTCAGAACGCACCGTACCCACCTGGTCAACCGTCAGCATATTCTTTGTGTGACAACGGGCGGCAATATCATCATGAGAGATGCCTCTGTTGCTGAAATAAGCCGCCGCATGAAAAGCGGAGTCATGAAAGTCTTAAAAAATGCAGCCTAACTACCCCAACAATAAACCACAATTATGAAAAAATTACTTCTTCTCTTCTCCCTGGTTCCGGTTCTTGTTAAAGTAAATGCACAAAATGTAGGTATTGGAACAACGACACCGGCAGCAAAACTTGATGTATACTCAACTTCAGGTTTTACATCAAAGTTCAATTCTGCCAGTAACCAGATGTATGTGAGTTTTCACGAAAATAATTCCCTGAGAGGATATATCGGCAGCTATGCTGGTGCAGCAGAGGACTTTGATATTGGTACCGGCAGCGGAAACCCTTTGGGCAAACTGCACTTCACCATACAGGCCGGCCCCAAAATGACAATTGATAATGCCGGTAATGTAGGTATTGGTACTACTTCACCTTCCTCAAGTTCCTTACTTGACCTGAACAGTACCACCAAAGGGATGCTGCTGCCGAGAATGACCTCAGCACAGCGCAATGATATTGTTTACCCTGCAACAGGCCTGCTGGTATTTGATACAGACACCAAAACCATCTGGGCTTTTGACGGTGATAACTGGAAAAATTTATACAATACCGGCGGCGGGTTAATCCTTCCCTATTCACAAACAGTAAATACAGCAGCACATGCATTCCATATTACCAACCAGGGAACAGGCGCCGGGCTTGCCGGCTCATCAACCAACGAATTTGGAATTGGCATCAATGCCAGTGCTACCGGTGGATTTGGTTGGGGTTTGAACGCTTTTACCAACAGACCGGGTGCAGTTTCGGTTCGCTCCGTGGCCGATACAGGTATGGCATTCTATGGGGAGAATATATATGCAGGCAATACCAATACATTAATGTATTTACTCAACAGAGGCCTGGAAAAAACACTCCGCCTGCAATTATCCAACAGCAGTAATACAATGCCAAATATGCAGATCAGCGGAAATAACCTGGGAGAACAATTAAAAATTTTCCAGACCAATGCTGCCAATACCACCCCTGCTGTATCAATTGATAACGCAGGTTCCGGTGAGGGACTGAAATCTGTTGCAGCCAACAGCGGAACCGGGGTGCTGGGTATCAGCTCGACAGGCTATGGTGTAAAAGGTGAATCCAATTCTTCTTCCGGGTTTGGAGGTGTGCGGGGAGATAATACAGGATCCGCAGGCAGCGGTGTTATTGGTGTTTCGAATGCCGCCAATACACAAGGCGTTTATGGCACCTCAACAAACGGAATCGGGGTAAGGGCTTTCAGCAATACGTACCGTGGTTTACAGGGAACATCTGCAAGCGGTACGGGTGTATATGCCAGCAGTACCAGCGGACTTGCATTGGAAACAGTAGGTAATATCAAGATATCAGGAGGCAATACCAATCCGGCGGATGGCGCTATACTGACCAGTGATGCAAACGGTAACGCTGTCTGGAAGAAAAATAAAATTGCATTTAAAACGGAGCATGTTGCTGTCGATTACTATGTAATACCATCCGAATCAGAATGGAAGCTGATGTTCAGCACCGAGCTTTATGATTATGGAAACAATTTTGAACCTTATACAGGAGGTGTGCCCGGCGCCAACGATGCTACTTTTATTGCCCCCGTAAACGGCCTTTATCATTTTGATATTAAAATCGGGTTCGAAGGAGCTATTTATCCCAATGAAATAGAAGACACATACATCATCCTCAGAAGACAGAGGGGCGCCTCTATAACAGACCTTGCAAAATCACATGGCTCTGTTATTTATAACTGGTCATTGATAGACCATGCCGATTATAACATTTCAACAGATGTGCAATTGCAGGCAGGAGACAAGCTTTGGGTCATTTTATGGCACGATTCGGATTTAGGCGGTGATGGAAAACTGCAGGTTTATGAAACATTCAGCGGTCATCTCATTTTTGAACATTAAACGATGCCTGTTAATTAAAGAACAGGATTATTAATACTGCCTTCACATTCCGCCACTCCGGAACAGCGGATTCCGGAGTGGCCTGGCAACCCTGGTCAACCACTCACCGTTCAACCTTATCCAAATTCTTTTATCTTTCAGCATCAAAACCAGCTATATGAAAATTCAGCTCATCCTGTTTTCCCTGTTGCTCAGCATTATTGCCAACGCCCAAAATCTCAAAACCTTTTCCGCCACTATGCTGCCCGACAGTCTCTGCTATCTCAGTATCAAAAGCGGAAAGGCTTATACTAAAGATGCCGCAGGCGAAGTAAAAACAACCCTTGACCTCGGCCTCTTCGAAACCAAAAACGATAAGTCCTCCATTATCGAATGGTACAACCTTAAACCCGATAATGAAAAAGTACCCGAAGCACTCTGCGGCACCAAAACCAAAGTTGCCGCCATCGGCTTCGACCGGGAGCAGTTTGATAAATGCAAAACCGCTGCCGACCTCAAACGCATGACAAGCTATATCAGTACTAATTCATTTTCGCATTTTGCCGTGGTGCGCAACAGCAACGATTATTACCAGCGCTGCTTCATCATTGAAAGAGAAGACGGCAAACGGGGACTGATCTTTATGACTGCCACAGGTGGAAATGCCTTCAAAGCAGAAGTAAAGGCTGAGTAATATTATTCACCATATTCCGGAATGGGGTTGGGCGGCCAGCCCAGCATTTCGAATATGAACAGCAACTGCTCCAGGTCATATTTATAACCCTTTCTCGGGCCAATTTCCGCCGCATGGGGCTTTAGCTTTTTATACAGCATTTTTCGGCTTATGCCATAGGCTTTGGCCAGCGCCGTGTGGGTGCAGGGGTACACTACTAAATCTTTGGGAGGCAGGTTTTGCATAGCTGAAAAGGTCCTGTAAAGTTAGCCGACCGGGAACAGACTGATGCTTTATCTACGGCTTTACTACGGCGTTAACAGGGAGTTGCCATAGCTTTAGCCCCGAGTATCTACGGATAACGAGGGCCGATATTATTTCGGCTGCACGCCAGTCCGTTAC
>DEHX01000130.1:0-1757 GCA_002352145.1 Chitinophagaceae bacterium UBA2789 | reverse complement strand
ACGAAAATCATTGTCGGCATGGTAAAGCCTGATGGCAGCATTGATGCTTATTTGTACGATAAAAAAACTGATATCACTTCTGCATTATGGAAAGGAAAATTTACCGGCAGGATCAATAACGGGCAGGCCAATGGTAACTATGAAGTGTATGATGCATCCGCCGCAAAGCCCACCACTTCCAAAGGAACATGGAACAAAACAGCAACAGCTATAAAACCACAGGGCCCTCCTTTATCCTATAGCTATATCACTGGTAAAGACCTTCCCTTCAATGAAGACAAGCCCATTGCACTCCGTTTTCACCTGAAGCTGAACGATAGCTGGCAAAAAGAGTATTCCATCCAGTTCATCACCATCGGTGCCCGCAACCCACTGCAGGGCCGTTTTGCACCCGATGTAGATATCACGGATGGCTTCTATGTATATACTACCGAAAGCGGACTCGAAATCACCCCTGCACCCGGCGCCAAAGAAGTGGATTTCAATTTTGAATATGCCCATTTCGGCAGTAAAGAAAAACTACTGCTGCCCAAAACAGTAAACGCCATCTTTTATGTAACCCTGCACAACCCGCAAACCGGTGAAACCCGGAAAGAAAAACTAGAAGCCGCCGCCAGCATCACTTCGCTATGTGCCATACTGGTCAACAAATGTAATTTAGGCGACTGCCCTTCACTGAACGGAAAAAAAATTGCAAAAGGAAGTTCGGTCAATGCCGTATCCGGCGATCAGCTGCGCATACCCCTGCTTGCCGAACTCTGGGTAAAGTTTCTCGATGGCACCGTTGGCTACTTTTCCAATAAATCGCAAACACCGTGGACGCTGACCATGCGGGGCGGGCATTTCAGCAGCACCCAGCAATGGGAATACACCGAAAATACCATCAGCATTCAGAGCATTGCTGAAAAAGGAATAGAAAAAGCGGCCGATGAAATAAGTGATAAAGCCATGGAAGCCGGCTTACAATTGCTGCTCAAAAAAAGTGCTTCCGTATCACCGGGGCTTATTGTACAGTTGATGGAATTCATGGGTGCCTCCAAAGCCGGGGGCGACCTGGTAGCCATCAAACTTCGTTCAAAAGTGGAAGTAAGTATATACCGTAATGGTACTTACCGCATCCGCAACTTCGAAGGCTCGCCGGAGATCTGGCAAAAAAACAGCAAGCCTTTATTACTGCCGGTGGGCCAGCAGGTTTTCATCGATAAAAAAGGAATAGCCGGCAAACCTGTTTCCATAACCGACAAACCCTTAGCACCTGAAAAAACAGTAACCACCCAATGGGCAGGCACCTGGCAAACCAAATGGGGTAAAATGACCATCACTCAAAACGGCAATAGTATTACCGGCACTTATGAACATGATAAGGGAAAAATAAGCGGCACCATCAATGGAAACAAGCTCAGCGGCAACTGGTCTGAAGCCGCCACTTACCAGCCACCCGGTGATGCCGGCGAATTTGAATTCACTCTTTCAGCCGATGGAAAAAGTTTTACCGGTCGCTGGCGTTATGGCAACAACGGCGCCTGGCAAACCGGCTGGGACGGTCATCGCTAATATTTTTTATTAATACTGCTATCGGAAAACGGGATAATAGTTTTCATCGCATCACCGGAGTACGCCCCAATTACCCAATCCCTAATTAACTAGTTAACCTATTAGAATATCCTTGAGCTGCGCCAGCACCCAAAATTCTAATTTATTATTCGTGTTAATCTGTGTATATCTGTGGCCAAAACCCCTATTCACCGCAGGTGAAT
>DEHX01000054.1:29398-37291 GCA_002352145.1 Chitinophagaceae bacterium UBA2789 | reverse complement strand
ACTGCTGACTGGTAGGTATTGATTGTATTTTGAAAATCAGCAAGGGTGGCTGCAGTGATACCATATGCTGCGAGCTGTGCCTGATTAGCGGAAGCGGCTTTGTGTATGTTTTTGCAAACGGGTGCTAATTTTTCATCGGGGAGGCGGCGCAGTTTGGTGAAGGAGTAACGTACTTCTTCTTTTACCAAATGATTTTGTTGTACCGACGCCCATGCAAACACATTGGCGCCAATGGTGCTGGCAAGACGGGAGAGTGTGATGCGCTGGTTTTCTTTATGATTGCGTACGCCGGCGGTTGCCTGCAATTGTTTGGCTGCCGTATCTGTAATGTTGCTGGTAATTGCCTGAAGTGCGGACAGCGCTGCGGCAAATGCAGGAACGGAAGCAGTGATGGCGGGCTGCGAATTGCAGTAACTGATGACGGCCTTGTACATATTGAGCCAGGCTTCTTGCTGAGCATTCATATTTGTGGCAGATAAGGTTTGTATTAACTAAACGGAGTATGAAATTACCGGGAGAGTGTTGGGTAAACAATACCACGAAGTGGTAATTTATTTACCAGAGACGGGGATTGCTTTGCCGGAATTTATTATTGCTTTACCATAAGTGGCTAATGCTTTATAATAGATTGCCAGTGCCTTGCCTCAAATAGCTGTTGCTGAGACAACAATAAATTTTGCTTTACTGGTGCTATATCTTGATTTGATAGAATAGACTATTGCTTTACCTGAAATGGGTTTTGATTTGCTATAATTATTCAATGGTTTGCCTGATTTGATCTTTGCTTTGCTGAAAGCGGCTGTTGCTTTGCAAGCGGGGAGGGGTTGGGGGTTGAAAATGAGGGATTTAGTATTTTTTCAACTTTATTATGCAATAATTGAGTTATCCAGCCCTACATTTTCAGTTACATAACCGTTACATAAACAAATGTATGATTTTCAAAATATTACGTAAAATATATTTTGCCTTGCAGGTTTACAGATACAAAAAAAGCAAACTATTATACAAATATTAAATAAAATATTCTGAATAAAACATCCGTTTCTGTGATTTATTTTTTGAAATATTCATCAAAATATTTTGCATATTAATTAATCCCTGGTAAGTTCGTTGCCTAAAAATTGGTTATGGCAAAGACAAACGAAAAAAGAGAACGTTTTATAAATGTGGCAGGCAGAAGGGTGCAGAAGGTACTGGATGATATAGAAAGCTTAGCCAAATGCGCCAACAAGAGCACTTATGAATACACCGATGAAGAAGTAAAAAAAATGCTGAAAGCAATAAATGAAAAAGTAATAATGCTTAAGGCTGCTTTTTCTGCAAACAGTAAAACAGGTAAACAAACTTTTGAATTTTGAGACATGAAAAAAGAATGGTATTACCGAACACAGAAAGGTGATGCGGGGTTAAACCGCAAGCCCCCTCGTTTAAAAGATTTAGGAGAACATTCCGTAAAAATTTTTGTGCGTGAAGTTCTACAAAACAACCTTGATGCTGCCGAGGAGGGGAAAGCTGTAACAGTTGAAATCAAACTTCACGAATGGAAGAAGAAAGAAGTTGATACTTTCTTTCAATTTGTTGGAACGGAACACATTGAACTTTTGAAGAAATCTGCCGTTGACCCCGATCCTTCTGTTGCGCCATATTTAAAAGAGACCATTGAAATTATTAATGGAAAAAAAACTGCCTTTTTCACTGTAATAGTTGAAGAAAAAAATTGTATTGGGTTACTCGGGCCAGTACGAGAAACTAAAAAAGAGAAATCGCACTTTGATGCGTTGATGCGAAAAGTTGAAAACAATGAAGCGAAAAAAGAAACTACAAACACAGGGGGAACCTGGGGGAAAGGAAGTTCAATTTTTACATATACTTCCCTATTGTGGACCTGGTTTTCCTATACAAAACTTTCAAAACCCTGGTATGATGAAGAAAAGAAAATAGAACACAAAAAGAGATTCATTGGACGGAGTATGCTTGCCCCATTCTTTGATAACACAAAAAATGAAAGTATTCTTGGTGATGGATGGTTTTGCGATACGGATAAACTTATCACCGAAAAAATAGATGCTTATCCATTCGTCAATGCAGAGGCTGATGCCTATGCCAAGAAACTTGGATTACCGATTAGAGATAAAGAAGCTGGTACAACATTTTACATTCCGTTCTTCAAACCACAATTGGAAAGCGGGAGTAATGAAGTGAGTCTCCCTATTCTCCAAAAGGAATTTGTTGAACAAGTTTTACAAAACTGGTATATTCCTATTTACAATGAACTATTAACTGTCGTTGTAACTACCGATAGCGAAAGTGTCAAGATCGATAAGAGCTATCTTCACAAAGTTGATGAGTTAAAATTCAAATTGCAATTGCTAGATTGGTATGAAAAAGATTGTCCTCCTGAAGACAAAAGGTTTTTGAAAGAACAAATTGAGATTGAGGTACCGGCACTTCGAAATGATTTCATTGATAGCAGAACTCAGTTTGCAAAGGAAAGACAGAAGGCAAAGGCAGATTTGATAATCAGAATTCTTGACGAAGATGAAGATTTTATTGATAATTGGGAAACGATAAACAAAGTTGCCCTTTGTAGAAACAAAGGAATGATTATTACTGATGAAGCCGTTTTTCAAAACCAGTCTTTGCGAACTGAAAGTATCTTATTCAGTGGGTTACTTGCGAAATATGAAATTGTTCCTGAAAAAAGAAAACATCTTGACTTATTTCTTGCTTACTCTGAGAACCCTGCACATAATACTTGGTGCAGAGCATCGAATGATTATGACAGATGTTTTCTTGACCGTTTTGAAGGAAGGAGACCCAAGCCCGAAGCATCAATTAATCACTTATTTAATGAGATATATAGAATCTTCAAAAAATTAGTTGAAGAAGATACTGAGCAGAAAGAGAATAAAGATATCTGCAATATTTTCAAAAAACTTGCTAAACTAAAAAGTCGTGGTAATGATACAGGTGGCAAAGCTTTGTTCTACATGAGAACTCTTGAAGATGAAATTGATTCAGAAGGTCGTTACTTGTTTACACGAAGGATAATTTCAGCAAGCGAAGAAAATGACATTGAAGTTTTTTTCAAGAGTTATATTGATTCATTGGAAGGGGATAAGGATAAGGACTTTGAACTTCTTGGAATACAAGAGTTCGGCAACCTAGATATTCTCAATTCTAAAAATGAAATCATATGCGAAGGAAGTAATCCCAAAATCAAACTAAAGCCAAATGAAGAATTAATAGTAAAGATTCGTACTTGTAGAATAGACAAAAACCCCTTTTTTAAGAATGTTGAGCCCTTCATAAAGACATACGCAAAACCATTAATAAATGAGTGAAAGAAACATTTCCATTTCGCCTTATGCCAAAGCGGACAATCTAATTGACCTAAAAGGCTATGTTTCGCTGGATGGGGTTGATGAAAGAATTGAAATCCCCGAAAAGAAACACTTAATTCTTTACAACTATTCACTTGCTAATGGCGATATAATTGTTCCGAGAAATTTTGAAACGGTTAGAATTTTTCTAAAACCTCAATTCGTCAAAAGTCGTTCACTAAACGATTTTCATCATTTGGTATTGAATGGCGAAAGTGCAGAAAACACATTAAAACTACGCTTGCAAGTATATTGCAAGGTTACAAGATGGTGCAGCAACCAACTGATCCTAAGCCTTAGCGAAGTAAGTGTAAGGAAAGAGATATATTTTGATATTCCTGTTTCAGAAGTGAAAGAAGAAATTATTGTGTCGGGGTTTATCACGAGAGAAAAAGGAAGTAATAAAAATGAGACAAGAAAAGCAAACGCTATTTATTCGGTGCTTTCATCTTGCGATGAAATTTCGATTCAGGTTGACGAAAGAAAAGAAATAGGAGGTAATCATCTTCCAATTTTTCCTGAGGATATTGGAGAACTGCTTTTTGATATTCACGGCCTAGAAAATGATTTTGAGCTACCAATCATAAAGTATTCAGAAGACTTCAAGGAATATTTCGTTAAGGATAATCTTAAAACAGTGAATACTACTTTCATGATGGCAATGTTTTATTTTCTTGATTCGTATTTAAAATGGTTATTATTCAAGTGCAAGTACGATGCTCATGATAAAAATCACAAAGGGCTTATAGAAACATTTTCAAAATACTGTGGTATTTCAAAAGCGAATCTAATTGAGCTTGTTGAAGAAAAGAAATTTTCAGAAAATCAGATAAAGGAATACTTAATTCTCTCACATAAATTGCTACACGGAATCCAGGTTGATTCTCCGGTGAAGTATGTGAAAGAACTTAAACTCATGATTAAGGAGGAGTTAAAATGAAGTCATTCAAAAACAACAACGAATTTTTTCAGAACACCTTACACCCTAATGTTGGTGAGCATACCGAAAATGTAAATGCCTTCAACATTTACAATCAAGAAAAATTCAACAACTATCTGAAAAAACTTGGCGCTGAAGAAATAGGTGAAATCACCGACAAGGAAATCAAGGTGATTGAAAAAATTAAAGAAGAAATTGAGCAGTTGAAATCTGATTCAAAAAATGTTGATAAGGACAGGCTGGAGTTTGACCTTGCAATAATCTTCCATTCCAACTTGAAGAAACTGAATTGGGGTAGATGGCTTCTTGACGATTATAATATGTGGCGCTGGCTATCCATGAATTATTTTTTGAAAGAAGTTTTTTGGAGAAGGGGTGAGGAAAAGAAAAAGAAAGGTTTGGTAGTTGAATCAGCAAAAGCAACTTACGATCACCTTGTAGGAAGAAGGACAAGAGATATTTTTCCTAGAAGATATTTTCTGATTGGTGAAAGATTGTATGACAAGGAAAAAAAATATGAATTAGCAAAAAAACTCTCAAAGCTATCAAAGGAAACTAAATCAGGTGGTTTTGGAAATCTTATTCTAAACATGATTGATACAAAGCTTCTCAGTCCTAACGATCATGTTTCAAAAATGATTTCAGAAGTTTTGTTTACTCAGGGAAAGCTAGCAGAGGATAAAGAAGTAGTTCGTGCCTTTGTAAGATATAATGGCTTTAAAAGAAGACTGTTAAACACCGCTCCAAAGGAAATCTTTGAAAAGGAAATTTGTATCGGCTAGAAAAGGTTTTTAACATTTTCAGCAATTAGTTTCGCTAATAATGGCGGCACGGCATTCCCCACCTGATGAAACTGCTCGGTTCTCGGTCCGCAGAAAAAATAATTGTCCGGAAAGGTTTGTATCCTGGCCGCTTCCCTTACAGTGAGGCTGCGGCACTGTCCGGGGTCTGGGTGAATAAAGTAGTGCCCGTCTTTGGATATATGACTGGTAATGGTTTTGGAAGGTTCGTTCCATAACTGAGCTTTAAAGCGGTTGGCAAAATCTCCGCTTTTTGCATTCCTGTGCTTTGGCAGTAATAAGGCGGGAAACTCCGACAGTTTAGGGGAACGGCCTCTCAGTTTTCCAAAACAGGCTACAAACAGATAACGCCAGAGATCTTCTTTTATATGGCTTCTGGTTTCATGATTGGCAACGCCTTTCAGCTTATCATCCACATACCACTTTGGCAAATAATCTACATCCACCTCTGCAGGAACAAAATTGTTTCCCCTGTCTTTTCGTGGCAATGAAAGATTTTCTGCCGTCTTTACCATTTCATTCCATATATCTTTATCAACCTCGTTCTTTAGCCCGGATACCTTTATTGATTCAATCGCCATTTTCCATTCCTGTTTTCCGTCTTTTTGTTTTGAAAGACCACTGCGAAGTGGTGGCAATCCTTTCAGCACATCTGCAACGGATATCAGCCTGGCAGCTGGTTCAAGAATTTCTGGTTCTGCTTTTATATCCTCCCGTATGCCCAGCAAAATTACCCGGTGCCTTGTCTGCGGTATCCCGTACTCTTCTGTACGAATGATAAAATCAGAAGGCTCAAATCCCTGTTCAAACAGATTTATTGCCTTGTACTTTCTTACAAGAGAGTAGATTTTATATCTGTATTTACTTTGTGGTATTTTTCTTTTACCGTGCAGTTTTCTGTATGACTCTACCGGATTTTTCAGATCATTGAGCAGCTGGTTAAACACTGATTCGTTTTCCACTTTTGAAGAAAGCAACCCCTTTACATTTTCCATAATGAAAACAGCAGGCTGATGTACTGCCAGTATACGGTAATACTCCCTGTACAGATATACTCTTTCATCTTCTTTATTCAATCCTTCTTTTTCCTGTCTTCTTGCCCTGCCTACCAGGGAATAAGCCTGACAGGGCGGGCCGCCGATCAGTACAAAGTTCTTCTCCCCTTTCAGTGATTCTTTTATTCTTTTATCAATCTGCTCATGGTCCTTTGGATCTCCCAGTGAAAATTTCCATGCTTCATGCTTTGCTGCCTCAGCCTGTTTTGGGTACAGCCTGTATAAATCTTCCACATCATTCAGCTCTCCTCTTACAATTTGATAATATTCATCAGGGAGTTTTTTATACGGAAACTGTCTTAAAAAGCTTCGCAGTGTAAGTGTTTTGTGTGCAAACTCATTTCTTTCTATTGAAAGGGCAATGCGAAAAGCTCTGTTGCCAGACTTATCAACAACAGATGTAAAACCTTCTCCGAGGCCACCGGGGCCCGCAAAGAGGTCGATAATCGGAACAGGAATTTTAGTTGCCACAGAATGGCAATATTAAACATTGTCACTTAAAATCTGGTGGCTTTTAAGTCACATATTAAACGCTTCAATATAACTTAATGGTTTCTTTATTTTTGGTCCTACTATTGTACAATTGAGATGTAAACCATAGATTTGTTTATTAAATTCTAATATTCTTCCTATGTCAACAAAAGAAATGGAGCTCTCTGCTCTTAAGGTTATTAAAAAAATGCGTCTGCAGAAACTCAGGCAAGGAATCCCATTCATGATAAATTCCGATATACTTGAATCTGATCAGTGTTTTTTAGAATTCCCGGATGGTAGCATTAAAATTGCAGAAGCAGCTACAAAAGACCGGGACTTTTTGATTGTTTATGAGTTTTCGGCATCTGAATCAAATAGCCTCCGTAAGAAGTTGAAACTTGTATGATATGCCCGGGCTCTTTATCATAACCGGGCCCAATGGAGCTGGAAAATCAACAGTCGGCTATACTTATCTACCTGAGAAAATTCAACAAAGTCATACGGTTTTTGACGGAGACAAACTTTCAATGAAAAAGAGAAAGGAATTTCTTTCAGTTGTTAAATCGTTGAAAGAAGCAAGGAACAAAGCAGATGAATGGGTTGAAGATTATTTTCGTAAACTGGTAAATATAGCAATCAAATCAAAAGATCATTTTGCTTATGAAGGCCATTTCAGAGATCCCACAACTCTAAATGTTCCTAAAAGATTCAAAAGGAATGGTTATAGCTTAAGCCTTATTTTTATGGGATTGACCGATCCAGATTTATCAGAATTGCGGGTACTGGACAGAGCTAAACATGGAGGTCACTATGTGCCGGCATATGAAATTCAATCTAATTTTTATGGTAACCTTATCATGTTAAATAAGAATTTAAACTTATTTGATGAGGTGCTAATAATTGACAGTTCATTGAGTTTACAACACAAAATTTTGTTTCATGTCCGTAATTCAAGAATAATTTCTTATTCTCAAGAAGCCAACCTTCCTTTCTGGTTTACCAAATTTCTTCCAAATGTTTTAAAGATGGTAGTTGCTGAAGAAACAAAAAAAAGGGATAAAAAGAAATCATAACATATTCAACAAAGCAGTAAGAGACTTTTCTATTCTATCATGCTTTAGCTGACATTCCCAGATGGTTATAATTTTCCAGCCATCCTTCTTTAAAGCTTTTATTGCTTTTTCATCATTGGCTTTGTTGTGGTTTATTTTATCCAACCACCATTGTGTTCTTGTTTTGGG
>DEHX01000054.1:27765-29338 GCA_002352145.1 Chitinophagaceae bacterium UBA2789 | reverse complement strand
GGTGAAGGTAAGAACCCACCCCATTCGAAAAGTCATTTATTACAAACCACTGCGGCCCCTCCCGGGGAGGGGATGTGGCAGTTTCCTGCTCTGGGCTGGTAAGGCAATGCAATAAAGGTATTAACAACCCTCAATACACCGCCTTCACCTTATCCAGGTAAAACACATCTGTACTTTCCTCCGTACCCTTGTACCGGCTGAAAGTAAAAAGATTGTACCGGGCTGCGGGCAGAAATACATTATCTATTGCGGCTTCTTGTTTGCCATTGATCCATACCAGCAGTGCATTGCCGCTTCGCTGCAGTTGTACAGCATGCCGGTTTTTGTCTAAATAAAAGTTGGGCAGCGTTACCCGTTTGTTCACAGCAATATTTTCCTGCCGGTTGTAGGAGTAAACGGTGAATGTACCGCCGCCGTTCCAGTAAGGATCGAACCAGCACACTACCCGGTTGAAATTGCCGACATAGCTGTCATACATACTCATGTACATGGCCTGGTTATTATCCGTTTTGTAACTGCTGCCTGCATTGTCAAAAGGCATTTCGGCCAGCGTAACGGTAAACAGGCCGCTGTTGTAGGGAATGGCTTTATTCCATGCCAGGTCAAAAGAAAGTGTAAAGCCGTCTTTTATTTCTTTGTTGTACTGCCGGGGGTACCAGTAGCCTTTTTTATCCATGGCCAGCCAGGGCTTGTCTTCAAATGATTTTACAGTGATCGTATTGGTGCCGAGCCATCCTGCCGGAAATTTTCCTACCGATGCCGCATCAAAAGCAGCGCTAAGCGGAACGGCATTTTGCTGCTGTTCTTTCACAGATGCCTTTGCCTCGCCCAGTGAGCCGGCCAGCGTATTGAGGCTGTTGGGTTTCTTCGGCGCTTCACCCGTCATGCGGCACAGCACATCAAGGTTGAACTGGCTGTAAAAAAGATCCATAAAATTTTTCTTGGGCAGGTCTTCATCCTGCCGGCGGATATACAGGGCTATGCACTGCGGCTGGTCTTTGGGTTTGCTGTTGTCAAAAAACGAAGTGTTGTAGGTCCATACCGGATAAGCTTCTGCACCGGACCCTTCCAGTTTTTCAGGATAGAAGAAAAAGGAATTCATTTCTTTTACCAGCGCTGTATCACCGAGGTTGGATTGCTTCATTACTTCATTGTACCAGTTCAGCACTTTATTCTTTTCCGTAGTATAGCCGGCGAGGTAATCTTTGTTTTTACGGATGATATCCGGCCAGTAAGCCTGTTCTTTCTTTTCTGCGGGTGTGAGGCTGTTGTATTTTTTTTCATCATCGGCCACCAGTTTTTCAAATTTGGCAATTTCTTTATTCAGTCTTTTTTCGTGATGGGCTTTGTAGGTGTTGTACAATTCTTTGCGGGTAAGCTTTCGTACCGGCAGGCCGGGCCGTGCAGAGAAATACCAGCAATGCTGTATTCTTTCACCGGTGCGGTGGCTCGTATAAAGGAGCCGGTTGCCGGCAGCATCGGTTTCGATTTCGATATGGGTCACCCATAGCGGCGATTCCAGCTGGGAAAATTTAATTTCTGAAATACCGGGCAGGGGAAAGTTCAAACCCTC
>DEHX01000054.1:10277-27725 GCA_002352145.1 Chitinophagaceae bacterium UBA2789 | reverse complement strand
CGCAGTGGTTCGCCCAGTGTCCACTGGTTGCCATAGCCGGCCTTGTTCCATACCCACTGGCCTTTTACTTTGTTGATGTCGGTGGTTTTGCAATCAACCTGTGCCGCTGCGGGCAGGTTGTACAGTAATGCTATTGCAACGATCAGTTTTTTCATAGCTGTTGCTTACTTATTTTACAGAATGTTTGATACCGGTAAAGTCCTTGAAAATACTTTTTCCTTTCAGGGAAGGGCCGGCTTTTATGCTCCATCTTGATTCGGCCCCCACAAGTGTGATGTTGCCGCTGTTGCCCTGTCCGTCCGTACCGGGCACACCGCTGGAAGAACCTCCGAGGCTTACAGATGTTTTTACGCCAAGGTCTGTAATACCTGTTTTGTCAATTTCAATGATGACACCGGCCTCTGCTTTTACGCCAGCCTTCAGTTCATCTTTGGAAGTACCAAGCTCCCATTCTTTGCCCCCGAGCTTTACCCCTATTTCAATGGTTGCACTTTCAATTCCGGCAGGCAGAATGGTTACATTGTTGCGGAGGTCTTCTGTAAAGCCCACTTCGAGTTTTACATCTTTTAAAGTAGCAACACCAGTCAGCTTTCCGTCAACTTTAAATGTTGTTTTCATTTTATTGCAACGGGTAACTATTTCGGTAAAGAGCAGTTTGAGTGTGCTGGTGTTTTTGCAATTCATTTCATCAAAATCGGGCAGGCCTTTGAATTTTACCAGTCCGTCGTTTTTATCTTTATCACAGGCACCAGGGAAATCGGGGGGAGTCATAATGCCTTTCCACGGAAAGCGGATGACGGATAACAAGCCGAGAAACTTACGCTGGGTTTGGTATTTATATATTTCAAAATCCCGGGGAGCAGCCGAGTACTGGTATAGGTACACATCGTTTTCAAAGAAATGCCGGTGAGTGTTTACATAATTTTTCACCATTGATTCAAAGAGTGTATTAGCCTGGTTGATGAACTGGTCATGCACGGCTTTGGTGCTTTTGCATATTTCTGCTGCGGGACAGTCTACCCCCTCGCCGCATTTGTCTTTGAATTTTTCCGATACCTGTTCAAAGGCTTTACCGGCAGCATCTTCCAGTTTCTTTATTTCTGCAATGGTTTGTTCAAATTCTTCTTCTGCTTTCTCCAGTTTACGTACCCAGCCATCATCATCATTGCTGTAGAGGTCGTGCAGTTTTTTATACATGCCGTCGGCTATTATTACCCGGCCTTTCTCATTATCATATTGCTGTTTGGAGGCATACTCCATTTTAGCTTCTATTTTTTTGATTTCATCTTCACAGCTCTTTTTGAATTTGTCCCATTCGGGAGAGAGTTCCAGCGCCTGGTCGTAGCTTTTGGGAAACTGCGGCAGCTGAAACTTATGGAGGCCCATAGGATCTTGCGGAACAGTGTGCTTGATATCAGAGCGGCGGAGCTTGTACCCCATTTTTTTGAGGTGATTTAGCTTGGTATCACTCCATCCTTCTTCGAGGCTTTTTTTGGCTGACTCAATAGCAACCTCTGTTTTGCCTTCTTTTTCTTCAATGATGGATTTGGTGAAGTTGGCCTGTGAGTGTTTGGGAAACCGTACCAGTGTACTGTCAATGTATTTAGATGCCATTTTCAACTCGCCCAGTCCGAACCAGGCCTGTGCGATATTGTTGAGGATGGTACCGCTGCCGGGATATTTCCGGTTAAGGTTTTGTAATACCGGCAGGGCGATCTCTTCGCAGCCATAAGCGATAAGGCAGGCTGCATAGTTATTCATATTGTTTACATTACTGCCGTCATTCATGCAGGTTTTACTCATCAGGTACAGGCTGAGAAAGTTGGCACCTTCGAGCCAGAGTGCATTGGCAATGTTGCCCATTACAATGGTGGCATTGGGACGGCTTCTGAGTTCATTAAATAGTTCTTCGCCTTTCTTTTTATCAAACTCTGGCACCAGGCTGAGTGTATTATTATGAAAAGTGGTGAGCAGGGTTTTTATTTCTGCATCACTCAATATTTTTTTCGGAAGGGCATTGATTCGCTGTACATCTTTGTCAGGAACGGTTTTATCCAGGTCGGCAATCCGCTTGCTGATATATTCTTTATCCATTCCTGTTTTCTTTTGTATTTCATCGGTTTGCTTTTTCTCGTATTGCTTCTTTAAGGAGTCGGCCTCTGCCCGGGTGGTTTTTCCGGTTACTTTTTTCTGCATGTCGTCATCCATATTCAGCTGGCCCATGATCTGCTGCTGCATTCTTTTCTCTGCTTCCTTTTTTTCTTCTTTTGTCAGCTTCAGTTCTTCCAGTTCAGCGTATATCTTCTGCATATTATCAGGATCGGCTATCATTTTTTGCATCAGCACCACGGCTTTTTTCACCTTTTCTTCATTGAGTGGAGTTTGAGCTGTTGCTATGAATGATGCCAAACAAAAAAGGGAAATCAAAATTTTCTTAAGCATAATTGCATTATTTGGACTTATAAAAAGTGTATTTCATAGAGCTGTTTTCAGAATCTTCCATATAAAGCAGGCAACCGCCTTTCACTGCAATGAGCTGAGCTTTGTACACAGTAGTTTTGCCCTGGTAGCGGTTGGTGGCAGTGATGGTCCAGTCGGTAACAGAAAATTTTCCTTTGAAATCCTGCCCCCCGAATTGCGTTCCGCCATTATTGGTACTGGCCGAACGATAGGTGCTTTGATATGTACCATTACCGTTGAATATAAATTCGTCAGTAGAAGATACTGCACTCATGCCAGCATAGGTGCCACTATACACATTATAATACTCTACACCACCGCCGCCGCTTCCTTTCCATGTGCCCACAATATCGCCTGCTGTTACAGCAAACCGGTTGGCGTTCAGCATGGGGTCTATATCGTTTGGATGCGGAAACTGTTGCAGGTAACTGTTTTGATCGGGGGCAATAACCACAATGGGTCTTGCCCCTCCGCTATACACAATTTTAATAGCCACAAAACAAGCCTTTCCTGTTTTTTTGTCAATAGCATTTGCCTGCATATGATAAATAACCGGGTATTGTACGCCGCTCCATTTTTGAAGATTGCTGGTTGTAAAATAAGGGTCTATATATTTGCTCCAATAGTATTCAGGGGCATCAATGGTATTGGGGCGGGCATCATCCAGGGACGGGTCAATATAGTGCAACCGAAGCTCTGTTCCTGCTTTGATAAGTTTTACATAACCGCTGGTTATAGTGGCCGTCCAGCCGTCATCAAAATTGGTGGTTGATTTGGTAATGCCCGAACCTGAATTGTTTTGCTGGTTTTGTGCAGTATGGGCTGGTTGCTGCTGAGTGGTATTCGTTTTTTTGAATTTTGTTACATCTGTTACAATGGAACCAACAAAAGCATCAATATCCGAAGTGTATTTCTCATCATTAAACAGGGTTACAATGCACCAGCTCAAATCTTTTTGTGTGAAAGTAGAAACAGAGACCATGAACTGCATTCCCTCCACCGCGGCCACACCCACACCGGTAACCACATCCCATCCTCCCATTTTTTCATTTTGCTTATTGGCCGGGTCGCCGATTTTATATTGATTACCGGCAAAATAATCCCAGTCGGTTTTAAAATTTGCCTGCGGGTCTGATGAGCCTTGTTGTGCAGGCCAAAGATGAATTTGACAAAAGGTACTGTCATCTTTTTGCTGGTACAAAACCCGTTTGCCCTGCTCCATTATCTTATATCCTTTGGGCGGAGTGAAAGAAAATATGTCGTAATTATTTATCTTTTGCCCCAACATTGTTATTGAAAAAAATAAGGCGAAGGGTATGGTTATTGTTTTTTTCATTATAGGTTAGTTAAAAAATTATTTTACAAAAATGATGAATAACGGTTTATTGCTTTTCATACTAATAGCGTTTATTGTTTATTGATTTTATAAGTATCTGTTCCTTTGCTGGTAATCAAGCGCAGCACATACATACCAGCAGGCAGTGGCTGCATATTGATGGTGTGGGTACTGTTGCTGCCATTTATTGTTTGTGTAAGCAATAAACGGCCATCCATACTTACCAGTTGAATGGTTTTAGTGCCTGTTTCACTAAAGAACAACGACAGGGTGTTTATCACTGGATTAGGCGCTATGATGGCCTTTGTTCTGGTATCATTGTTTTGTAATACAATTATGGAGGAATAAGTAAATCTTCCGTCCAGGTCAATTTGTTTTATGCGGTAAAAGTTTTTTCCGTTTACCGGTGATGGATGAACAAATTCATATTGTTTCGTTGTGTTGCTGTTACCCGTGGCAGCCCTGGTTCCAACTTTGTTATAATTAATTCCATTGCTGCTGTGTTCAATTTCAAATTTATCGGTATTGCTTTCAGATGCAGTGGCCCATTTGATAATTGCATTGCCATTTTGCAATTGACCGTTTACAAAGAGCCAGGTAACAGGAAGAATTGCCAGGCAACTTACCTGAACAGGACTAGTAGAAGTGGTATTTGTTCCGTTACCCAATTCGCCTGCTTCAGTCGGGTCTCCCCATGCCCAGGCTGTATTACCTGTTTTTATGGCAAGTGTATGGTTCCAGGTTACTGACACCTGTGTCCAGTCTGTTTCAGTACCTGCCTGAGCAGGTGTATTTTGATTAATATAAGATGCTCCATTAGGCCCATAGCCCCAGCTCCAGAGACTTCCGTCATTTTTTTGTGCAAGCACTAATGTCTGGCCACTTGAGACAGAGGCCCAGTCTGTAGCCAATGTAATTTCCTGTACAGGTACATTGCTGTCTGTATTATTACCGTTGCCCAGCCTGCCAAAATCGTTTCTGCCACAACTCCAGATAGTGTTATTTGTTTTTATCAGGTGTGAACTTAAATAACTTGCTTCTGCCGTTTGCCATTCAGCAACGCCTACTTGTGTAAGGATATTTTTGTTGTTGTTATCGCCTGTACCCAGCTGTCCAAATTCATTATAGCCGCAGGCCCATAGGCTGTTATTTGATTTTATAGCCATTGTATGCCCGAATCCGGCAGAAACCATTCGCCAGTCGTTGTCTGTACCTACCTGCTGCGGAGTAGTGTAATTGGGTGCCCCGGTAATACCAACCTGCCCATAAAAGTTATCGCCCCAGCCCCACAAAGTACCATCCCATTTAACAGCCATTGAATGGCTTCCGCCTGCGGCCACCGATTGCCAGTCGTTACCAGTTCCAATTTGTACCGGAGAATAAACAAAGCCATAGCTTCCGGTGCCCAGTTTGCCGTTATTATTATTTCCCCAGACCCACAATGTAAAATCTGTTTTTATAGCATGCACCCTATCGTATCCTGCTGATACCAACAGCCAGTCATTACTGGTACCTACCTGAACTGGATAGTTATAGCTCGTTGTGTTTCCAACGCCCAATTGCCCGTCGGTGTTCAGCCCCCAGGCCCAGAGAGTGCCATCTGTTTTGATGCCTAAAGAAAACAAGGGTCCGGAGGAAACTTGTTGCCAGCATTGTGCATTACCATTTACTGCAAATGCTATGACAAAGAGCAGTGGAGTAAATAATCTTTTCATAAATGCTGATTTTATGAATACAAAACTTCAAATAATAAGCAGGTGGATCAATCCCCTTAACACCTGTTTTTAGAATCCCCTGTTCTGGGGATGAGGTCTTGCAGGTATTTTTATCATATTTGCATAAAGTGATGTGGAAAGCATTTCTTATATCAGCCGCTATGCTTACCTGCTTTGTTCAGGGCCGGTCTCAGCCGGGGCAAGTAACCGACAGCTTGCTAAATCAATTGCGGAGCGCCAAAGAAGATACCAATAAAGTATTGCTGCTGATCAGTATCGGTCAGCAAACAGAGAACAGTAATCCGCAGGTTGCAAAGAATTATTACCTGCAGGCAAAGGCATTAAGTAAAAAGCTTAATTATGCTGCCGGAGAAATAAAGTTTTATCTCAATTATACTGCTGTATTAAACCTGCAGAGCCATTTTGATTCCAGCCTGGTACTTAACCTCGAATCGGTTGAACTGGCAAAAAAATCAGGAAGCCCCCTGGATATTGCCAAGTGTATTCAGAATGTGGGTGTATCCTGGTATTATTTGCAGGATTATGAAAAAAGTACGGAACATTATCTGCAGGCTGTTCCCTATTTTGAAAAAGCAAAGGATACTTTTCGGCTGTCTATCTTGTACAGCAATATCGGGCTTGTATTCCGTGAAGCTAAATTATTTGATAAGGCACTGGAGTATCATCAAAAAGCTTTGAAACTATCACGCCAACTGAATGATCCGTATGAAACAGGGCTTACGTTAACCAATATCGGGATTGTATACTCTGACCTGAAGCAGTATGGTAAAGCAGAGGCTGTATTAACCGAAGCGCTGCAACTGGCCCGGCAAACAAATGATGATTATCTGATGGAGCAGGTGTTGCTCAATATTACAAACCTGTACTTGAAAAAGAGAGAGTATCCGCAAGTAAAAAATTATGCTGAAGGAGCATTACAATACAGCAAAAAACTGGGCGACAGCCTCGTGATTGCTGTTTCTCTGTACTCTCTTGCGCAGGAAGCTTTTCACAGAAGTGATTTTTCTGCTGCCAGCAGCTTTGCCAGTGAAGGACTTGCCATTGCAGCTCAGAAGAACTTTAAAGAGCAGCAGGAGATTCTGTATGAATTTATGGCCTCTCTTGCTCTTGTGAAAAAAGATATTGCTGCCTATACCCGTCATAAAGGGGTGGCTGACTCTTTGAGTGAAATATTACTGGCTGAAACTGTTCAAAAAAATGTACAACAACTGGATAAAAAATTTGAAACAGAAAAAAAGAACAATGAAATAATTCAACTGGCCAGGGATAAAAAAGTAAAAGCTCTCTGGAATTATCTTCTTGCCGGTATTGCTGGTTCGCTGATCATTATTTCGTTGTTTGCTTACCGGACTTACCGGCAGCGGCAAAAACTGCAAGAACAACAAATTGCCGAACTGGAAAAAGAAAAACAATTACTTGCCACCCAATCACTGCTTAAAGGACAGGAAGAAGAACGAAGCCGTATGGCCAAAGACCTGCATGACGGCCTCGGCGGATTATTAAGTGGTGTTAAACTTCAATTAGGAGCTATGAAAGGAAACCTTATTTTATCGGAAGAACATGGCCGCATTTTTACCAATGCGCTGAACAAGCTGGATGCTTCTATTCATGAAATGCGAAGGGTAGCCCATAATATGATGCCTGAAGCGTTAATGAAACTGGGCTTGCAGCAGGCGCTGCAGGATTATTGTGATGGCCTTGCTGAAGGCCAGCCCTTTACCATTAACAGCGAGTTTTATGGACTGGAAAACCGGATGGACCCCAGTACCGAAGTAGTGATCTATCGTATTGTACAAGAATTAGTAAATAATGCAGTAAAACATTCGGGGGCTTCATCCATACTGGCACAGGTGATGCGGCATAATAATAATTTAACCATCACTGTTGAAGACAATGGAAAGGGTTTTGACAAGGAAGCAATGGCACATGGCTCGGGTTTAAAAAATGTCCGCTCCCGGGTAGATTATCTGAAAGGGAATTTAGATATAAAGACCATGCCGGGCCAGGGAGCATCCATACATATTGATTGTATTATCAGCAATGGATAAAATAAAAGTATTGATAACAGATGACCACCCGATGGTGCTTGAAGGCATGAAGAGTATGCTGCAGCAAATACGTTTTGTTGAAATTACCGGTATGGCAAGCAATGCTTACGAGTGCATGGATCAAATAAAAAATAATACCCCGCATATTGTTATCACCGATATCAATATGCCGGAAATAAGCGGAATAGAGCTTACACAGAAAATAAGAAAAGAGTTCCCGCAGGTAAAAGTAATTGCCATGAGCACTTTTAAAGAGCGGAGCTATATTTCACAAATGATACAAAACGGAGCTTCTGGTTATTTGGTAAAGAGTGCTTCAAAAGAAGAAATTGAAGAAGCCATATTGAGTGTGTATGAAGGGAAACTGTACATGAGTCTTGACATCAATCTTTCTACCGCTGAAAAAAATGAACTCAATAATATCCCGGTACTCAGCAGCCGGGAAAAAGAAGTGCTGCTTTTGATTGCTGACGGATTTACGAATCCACAAATTGCAGAGAAACTTTTTATCAGCCTGCATACAGTGGATAGCCACCGTAAAAACCTGCTGACCAAATTTGGTGTTAACAACACGGCGGGTCTCATTAAACTGGCTACCCGTTTCAATATGGTGTAATCACTGCAGAAAATCACCAGGGACACCCTGTTTAGGTCTCCTCGAAATGCACTAACTTACTCTTTCTTTTCCGTCCCGCCATTCATTTCATCTGCAAAACATTCGTTATGCAACTATCAAAAAAAAATTTATTATCTATTTCTTTTTTGTCAATCGTAACTTTTATTAATGCCTCACCGATTGACCCGGAAGATACCCGTATGTTGTCACAGCCGGCTGTCAGCAACAGCCATATCTGCTTCATGTATGCCGAAGACCTGTGGGTGGCCAACCGGGATGGATCTAATCCCCGCCGCCTTACCGTAGATGAAGGCACAGAAAGCAATCCTGTTTTTTCTCCCGATGGCAAATGGATCGCCTTCACCGGTGATTATGATGGCAACACAGATGTATTCATTGTTTCCGCGGATGGTGGTATTCCCACAAGGCTTACCTGGCATCCATCGCCGGATCTTGTTCGTGGCTTTTCACCGGATGGCAAATCAGTGTTATTTCTTTCTCCCCGCAATGCTTTTAACAACCGCTATGCACAACTATATACCGTTCCTGTAGGCGGCGGCATCGAAACACAATTGGTAATACCCAATGCCAACTGGGCGGCTTACTCACCCGATGGCAAGCAGATGGCTTATACTCCGCTGAGCGATGCCTTCACCCAGTGGAAGCATTACCGCGGCGGCACTATTGCTACTATCATCGTTTTCAGTTTTGCCGACAACAGCAGTTATAAAATACCACAGCCTGCCGGTGGTTGTAATGATGTGAACCCGGTATGGGCAGGCAATATGATCTACTTCCGCAGCGACCGCAACGGTGAGTTCAATATCTTTTCTTTTAACACGGCTACCAAAGAAGTAAAACAGGTTACAACGTTTAAAGACTTCCCCGTGCTATACCTGTCCGGCAATGGCAACAGCCTCATCTTCGAACAGGCGGGCTACCTGCACAGCCTTACTCCCGGCGAAAATAGCAAGCGGCTGAAAGTGGGCATCGCCACCGATCTGCAGGAACTGCGTTCCCGCTATGCAAAGGGCGGCAGTTATGTACGCAGTGCTGATATTTCTCCCACCGGTCAGCGTATCGTGGTGGATTTCCGCGGCGACATCATTACCCTGCCTGCCGAAAAAGGAGATGAACGCAACATTACCCAAACCACTTCTGTACATGAAAAATATCCTGCCTGGTCACCAGATGGAAAAAATATTGCTTACTTCTCTGATGCCAGCGGTGAATACCAGCTGCACATCAAAGCACAGGATGGAAAGGGTGATGCCAAAGCATACAAACTGAACGGTACTGGTTTTTATGCCAATACAAAATGGTCGCCTGACAGTAAAAAAATAACTTTTACAGACAATGGCCGAAATCTTTATTTACTTGATGTGGCGAGCGGCGCCATTGATAAGATAGACGCCGATGAACTGTATGTACCCGGCGCCTTCCGCAACCAGTTTGGCGACTGGTCTTCTGATTCGAAATGGATGGCGTATACGAAAGTGACGGAAACACAGTTCAAGAAAATATATCTCTACTCGGTGGAGCAGAAAAAATCCTTTGCTCTTACCGACGGGCTGAGTGATGCTACCGACCCGGTATTTGACAAGGGCAATAAATACCTTTTCTTCTTTGCTTCTACCGATGCGGGCCCTGTAGTGAACTGGTTCGACCAGTCGAACAATGATATGCGGTCAACCAAATCCATTTACCTGGTAACACTGCAGAAAGAATCCATTTCACCTTTTGCCAAGGAAAGCGATGAAGAAAAAGTAAAAGAACCGGCTGATTCATCTAAAACCAAAACTGTTACTGATAAGAAAGAGAGCGGACTGGTGATTGACTGGGACGGTATTCAAAACCGAATTGTTGATCTGCCCGTTCCGGCCGGCAACTATTCTTCACTCGGTATGGGTAAAGAAGGAGAGCTGCTCTATATCCGCAACAACCCGGGCGGTCCGGGTATGATGATGAAGTACGACCTGAAGAAGAGAAAGGAGAGTGAGGTATCTGCGATGAATGGTTATATACTTTCTGCCGATGGCAAGAAGATGCTGTACAATGCCGGGGGCAGCTGGTTCATCAGCGGCTCCGGTGAAAAAGGAGAACCGGGCAAGGGCATGATCAACTTAAATGATGTACAGGTGAAGATGGACCCGAAAGACGAATGGCCGCAGATATTTGATGAAGCATGGCGCATCAACAGGGATTACTTCTATGATCCCGGTATGCACGGCGCCAACTGGGCAGCAATGAAGAAAAAGTATGAAGTGTTTCTGCCGCATCTTTCCTGCCGCCGTGACCTGAACGTTCTGATACAATGGCTATGCAGTGAACTGGCCGTAGGTCATCACCGCATCACCTCTCCCGGCGACAGGCTGAACAATCCTGCAAGAGTGGGCGGTGGTTTGCTCGGCGCCGATTACAGCGTTGACAAAAATCGTTACCGCATTAAAAAAATATACGGCGGGCTGAACTGGAATCCTAACCTGCGTTCACCATTGACCGAGCCCGGTGTGAATGCAAAGGAAGGTGATTATATCCTTGCTGTAAATGGCCAGGATGTAACGGCTGCAGATAATTTCTTCAGCTTCTTTGAAAACACCGCTGGTAAAATTGTAGAGTTAACGATCGGCCCCAATGCAGATAAAACCAACTCAAGAGTAGTGAAGGTAGTGCCTGTGGCCAATGAATCGGCGCTGCGCAACCGTGACTGGGTGGAAGGCAACCTGAAAAAAGTGACCGAAGCCACCAAGGGACAAGTGGCCTATGTGTATGTGCCCAACACTGCGGCACTGGGTCATGAATATTTCAAACGTTATTTCTTCCCGCAGGCCAACCGCAAAGCCATCATCGTAGATGAACGCTTCAACGGAGGCGGCCAGTTAGCCGATTACTATATTGATTTGTTGCAGCGTCCGCACCAGGCACACTGGAATATGCGGTATGGCAAAGACCTGAAATCGCCCAGCGCCTCTATACAGGGACCGAAGGTGATGCTGATCGATGAAACTGCCGGCTCCGGTGGTGATATGCTGCCATGGATGTTCCGCAAATTCAATGTAGGTACACTGGTAGGCAAACGAACATGGGGCGGCCTGGTGGGCATACTCGGTTTTCCCGAGTTCATGGATGGTGGCGGTGTAACAGCGCCTAACGTAGCTATCTGGACAAAAGATGGTTTTGTAGTAGAGAATGCAGGTGTGCCACCCGATGTGGAAATAGAACAAACACCTGCTGATGTAATTAAGGGAAGAGACCCGCAACTGGAAAAAGCAATTGAAATTGCCCTGAAAGAATTAGAGAAGAACCCGCAGCCAGATCCAAAGCGGCCACCCTATCCGAACAGGGTGAAAAATTGATAAGAATAAAATGGTAATAGTAAAAGCCCCTGCAGTGCAGGGGCTTTTTTATGGAAGGGCTTTTCATGATCGCTTATTGTTTTACAAAGGTCTTTCGCTGGTCAGTAGTTTCACCTTTTACTTCCAGGTAGTACAATCCTTTGGCAAGAGTGCTTACTTCTAATTGTATAGTAGCGCTGCCTGCTGCAATATTCCAATGTTGCTGCCGCAATATTCTTCCGGCATTGTCTATTATCCTTACCTGTACTTTCTCTACCCGTTCTGCAGATACGGTAATCATCAGCTGATCGCTGGCAGGGTTGGGATAAAGCAATAACTGGTTTTGCTTGCCCAGCGGCAACGTAATAATGCGGGAATAGGTAAAGCGGCTGTCTATATCCGTTTGCTTCAGCCGGTAGTAAACCATGGATGCTGCTAATGTATTTACACCTGCATCGGTATAGTTGTACAGATTGGCGCCGGGCTGGTTTCTNNGTGTTCACTTCATTTTCTGTTTTCCAGTTCAGCAGAGCATCACCATTTTGCAGCCTGCCATTAAACTCCAGCAGGGTGAGTGGTAATACAGAAGGCGTTGTTTTTACAAAGAAGCCGCTAAAGCCTGTCACATCAAAGCTTACCTCCCAGCGGCTAAGGGCTGCATTCCATACAATATCGGCATCGGCAGGGTCGATGGTAGTAATGCTGCCACTGTAGGTATTGGGCAGACCGGTACCATTGCTGCTGGTTCCGTTTCTTTTCTCAATACGAAGATTGGCTTT
The DNA here is from genome assembly GCA_002352145.1 of Chitinophagaceae bacterium UBA2789. Classification (GTDB taxonomy): domain Bacteria; phylum Bacteroidota; class Bacteroidia; order Chitinophagales; family Chitinophagaceae; genus JJ008. Next base: position 15,415 of record DEHX01000054.1, on the reverse strand, counting down.
ACCCGCTGCATCGGCAGGACCCGTTGGCAGATCCAGTATACTGCCGGGATCGTTATTGAAATCAGTAAACTCCTGTTGCGTGAAATATAAAGTGACCCTGCCAGTAGCGGTAGAAGGATTGGTAGCTGGTGTTATTTCATAGTGCCTGGCTACAAAGGGCTGAGTGGCAACGGTGGGTACACTGCTTTCAATCCACACCTGTGCATTGACTGTTCCGCTGACCGGGCTTGCACCGTTGGGTTGCACCACAGCCACCAGGCTGCAACCACCATCGGTAAAGGTGGTAGTGCCGGATATGGCAGCCGGGCTGGCCGTACGGTTTACCGTTGCCACCTGGGGGGTACTGCAGCCGGTGTATTTGGTAAAGAAAATATCTTCTGGATTATTTGCAGCAAGAGAAGCTACGCCTGTACTGGGGTCAAAGTCTGCTGTTCCGCTAAAATATCCTGTAACATACAAATTGCCGCTGCCATCCAGTGCCATAGCTAAGGAAAAATCAGTGCTTGTTCCGCCCAGGGCTTTGGCATATACATAATTACCACTGGCATCGTATTTGGCAAAAAATATATCCTGATTTCCTGAACTAATAAGATTGGCTGTACCAGCACCGGGATCAAAGTCCCCGGTGCCAAAGAAAACACCAGTAACATATACATTGCTGCTGCCATCTACCGCTATACCATAGCCAAAATCACTGCTTGTTCCGCCCAGGGTTTTGGCATATACATAATTGCCGCTGGCATCGTATTTGGCAAAAAAGATATCCTGATTTCCTGCACTAATAAGGTTGACTGTACCAGCACCGGGGTCAAAATCCACTGTTCCATTGAAATAGCCTGTAACATATACATTCCCGCTCCCATCTACCTTTATACCATTGCCAACATCAGTGCTCGTTCCGCCAATTGCCCGGGCATATACATAGTTGCCACTGGCATTGTATTTGGCAAAAAAGATATCATCACTTCCCGCACTGGTGAGATTGACCGTGCCGGCACCGGGGTCAAAATCCACTGTGCCATTGAAATTACCAGTAACATATACATTGCCGCTCCCATCCACCACTATGGCAGAGGCAGCGTCAATATTTGTTCCCCCCAATCTTCTGGCATAGAGATAGTTGCCGCTGGCATCGTATTTGGCAAAAAAGATATCACTATTTCCCGCACTGGTAAGGCTAACCGTACCAGCCCCGGGATCAAAGTCCACTGTGCCCCGGAAAACACCCGTAACATATACATTGCCGCTGCCATCTACCGCTATACTATAGCCAAAATCACTGAGGGTTCCGCCCAATCTTCTGGCATAGACATAGTTGCCGCTGGCATCGTATTTGGAAAAAAATATATCATAATTTCCCGCACTGTTAAGGCTAACCGTACCAGCCCCGGGATCAAAGTCCACTGTTCCAATGAAAACACCCGTAACATATACATTGCCGCTGCCATCTACCGCTATACCATAGCCAATATCAGTGCTCGTTCCGCCGATTGCCCTGGCATATACCAGGTTGCCAGTAGCATCGTATTTGGCAAAAAATATATCCTGATTTCCTGCACTAATAAGGTTGGTTGTACCAGGTCCGGGGTCAAAATCTACAGTGCCCTGGAACTCGCCCACAACATACACATTACCGCTGCCATCCACCGCCACACTGCGCCCAATATCACTTAATGTGACACTACTATAATTTCCCTGTAAGCCCGCATAGCGATAATTGCCGCTGGTATTATAACTGGCCGCAAATGCGTTTATAGTTGAGATACCTGCAACCAGGTTGGCAGTACCGGGACCGGGGTCAAAATCTACAGTGCCCTGGAACTCGCCCACAACATACACATTACCGCTGCCATCTACCGCTATACCATTGCCAATATCAGTGCTTGTTCCGCCCAGCCCTCTGGCATAAACATAGTTGCCACTGGCATCGTATTTGGCAAAAAAGATATCGGAACTTGCTCCTGCACTGGTCCAGGTGGCCGTGCCGGCACCGGGGTCAAAGTCCACTGTTCCATCGAAATAGCCTGTAACATACACATTACCGCCGCCATCTACGACTATGCGATAGCCAATATCATAGCCTGTTCCGCCCACGGCTTTGGCATAGACATAGTTGCCACTGGCATCGTATTTGGCAAAAAATAAATCATTGTTTCCTGCACTGGTAAGGTTGGCCGTGCCTGCACCCGGGTCGAAATCCCCGGTTCCATTGAAATAGCCTGTAACATATACATTGCCGCTGCCATCTAACGCTATATCATTGCTATAATCACCGCCTGTTCCGCCCAGGGCTTTGGCATATACATAATTGCCGCTGGCATCGTATTTGGCAAAAAAGATATCCTGAGTTCCTGCACTAATAATGTTCGCCGTACCGGCGCCGGGGTCAAAATCCGCTGTACCACTAAAATAACCGGTGACATATACATTGCCGCTGCCATCGACCGCTATACCATTGCCAAAATCACTGCCTGTACCGCCCAGGGCTTTGGCATATACATAGTTGCCGTCAGCATCATATTTGGCAAATAAGACATCATAACTTCCCGCACTGGTAAGGCTAACCGTACCAGCACCGGGATCAAAATCCACTGTGCCTTGGAAAACACCGGTAACACATACATTACCGCTGCCATCGACCGCTATACCATAGCCAAAATCACTGCTTGTTCCGCCCAGGGCTTTTGCATACACATAGTTGCCACTGGCATCGTATTTGGCAAAAAATATATCCTGAATTCCTGAACTAATGAGATTCGCCGTGCCGGCACCCGGGTCAAAGTCCCCTGTTCCGATGAAATAGCCCGTAACGTATACATTGCCGCTCCCATCTACTGCTATACCAAAGCCAACATCCTCGGCTGTTCCGCCCAGTCTTTTAGCATAGACATAGTTGCCACTGGCATCGTATTTGGCAAAAAAGATATCACTGCCTCCCGCACTGGTTAGGTTGACCGTGCCGGCACCTGGGTCAAAATCAGCAGAGGCCCTAAACTCTCCGATAATGTATGTGTTGCCGGAGGCGTCCGTTTTGATGGCCCGGCCTATAACATTTCCGCCCTGTGGGAATTGATTGTTAAGTACCCGGCTCCAGGCATGGCCAATGTTTTCCTGGGCGCCGGCTGAAGCCATTAAAGAAAGACAGATAACTGCTAATACAAATTGTAAAATAATCCTCATACTATTTCATTTTATACCGGGTAATATATTCTATGGTTAAAAACTTGGCCGCAGTTATTAAACAGCGCCTTCATCAAATAGGGAACGGTAATTATATAATTGCCATTGGTAAGAATGTTACATTACCAAAGGACCCACTGCCGGCAGGTCCATTTATGGTGATTTGCTGAGTATATCCTTTAACAAAAATTAAATTAAAAAGTAATGATAATACAGGTGTTGGGAGATTAATTCTCATAAGTGATCAATAAATTATTTTCCAAAAAAAATAAAATGATACATCCGTATGTTCCGGCTGATTTACCTTATAATAAGTAAACGTTGGTCATCAGCTTTGCAATTTCATTATAAAACGAGTTGCTGCCTATACCCCAAAAACGGTACAAGAAATATTGGTTTGTTGAAATAAAGGATTGCTTACCGGTTCATCAGGTAAACAAGATGGGCAAAGCTGCTGATATTGTTTTTTTGCAGCATACGGCGGCGGTGGGTTTTTACGGTTTCTTCGCTGATGTGTAACTGTTGGGCTATCTGTTTAGAGGAGAGTCCCTGCGCCACCAGGGTGGCAATCTCTTTTTCCCGTTTCGTGAGTTGCAGCTTTAAAGGCGGTATGGTTTTTTGCTTCTGGTAAATCCGGTGAAAGGCCATTTGAACGGCAGCCCTGAGTTGCTTGTCGCTGTAGGGCTTTACCACATACATCACCGGATCCTGTGCAAAAGCCGAATCCAGGGTTTTTGTATCAGTATAAGCAGTAAGGAATACAATTTCGCAGTTGTATCGCTGTTTTAATTCGCCTGCCAGTGTAATGCCGTTCATGCTTCCTTTGATGTTGATATCACAAATAACAAGGGCCGGTGGTTCCGGAGCCTGTTGGCAAAGCCGTAGTGCTGTGGCCCCATCGGCTGCTATGCCCAGCACATAGTAATCCTCCTCCAGCAATAATTCTTCTATTGCTGATGCGGTAATCAATTCATCCTCTGCTAGAAGAATGGAGTTTAGTTCTCTCTTCACCCGTTTTTCATTTTGATTGTAAACCAGGTACCTTGTTTATTTTCCACCTGAAAGCCGGCGCCGAGTTGCTGCACCAGTGTTTTTACCAGTTTCATCCCAAAAGAATTATTGGATACTTCCCCCGGGCTGATGCCACTACCGTTGTCTCCGACTTCCAGTATTATTTCATCCGACAATTGATTTAAGCGAACAAAAACTCTTGGATTCGTATGGCCGTGAAACGCATGTTTAAAGGAATTGGTTACCAGTTCGTTTACAATAAGGCCAATAGACACCGCCCTGTCTATATCCAGCTTATCCCCGGTAAGTTGTACCTGTGGTGAAACAACAGCAGGTGGATACCCGAAGCTTTCTGCAAGAGAAGCCGATAGATTTTCGAGGTATTCATTCATGTTAACCGATGACAGTTCATCATCCATATATAATTTCTGGTGAATCAGCGCCATGGCATTTACACGGTTACGGCCTTCTTCCAGTGCGTTGCGGGCCTCATCAGCCTTCATTCTGTTTGATTGCAAAGACATAAGGCTGCTTACTACCTGCAGGTTATTCTTAACCCGATGGTGCAGTTCTTTGATCAGCGATTCGATGTACTGGTTTTTTTCATTGGCCTGCTGGTATAATTTTTCCAGTTCTCCTTTTTGTAACCGGATAGTCCGTTGCTCCTTATCATAACTTTTCCGGAAAATCCAGATGGTAAATGAAGTAAAAAAAGTAATATATACCAGTACAATTGAAAAGTCGATAACCCGCTGCTCTTTTGAATCATACGGCACTACCCAATCCGTGTAAAAATATTCCAGGAAAAAAACGGTTAGCATGGCAATGCTATATATTATATAAATCCAGCCTTGCATAAAAGAAGGCGCTATAAAAATGTATATAAAAAGCAGCATGATGATCAGGAAAAAAACAGGCCCGTTTGATCCTCCATTATAGAAGTACAG
>DEHX01000054.1:3380-10073 GCA_002352145.1 Chitinophagaceae bacterium UBA2789 | reverse complement strand
CTGCGCTTTTATTGCAATATTAATTTTTTTAGGCATTTGTTTCAATAGCTGGAATAAAAAAGGTATTTAGATTTCCTACCTGTAATTTTAAGAAAACGGGAATACTAAAAAAATTCAGTACAGTTTTTTGTCCCGTTGAATGAATTCACAAAACCGGGCTTTAAAAATTAAACTTTTATTGTAGTCATTAGGTGTCACATAAAAAAGAGTATCGCCCCGGTTAAATGAAATCACCGTTAAAACTAAAAACCATCAGCTTTGGTTTGCTGCATTAGCATTACATTTATCATCTTTAATCAACTCAACTACTACTTATGCCCGCTACCAAAGCTTACGGTGCCCACAGCGCCACCACGCCTCTTGTTCCGCTAACTATTGAAAGAAGAGAACCCCATCCGCATGATGTACAGATAGAAATAAAATACTGCGGTGTTTGCCACAGCGACCTGCACACCGTACGCAATGAATGGCACAATGCGATCTATCCCTGTGTACCGGGTCATGAGATAGTAGGGATTGTAACCGCAGTGGGCAGTCATGTAAAAAAATTCAAAGTAGGCGATAAGGCAGCCGTGGGTTGCCTGGTTGACAGCTGCCGGGAATGTGATAACTGTAAAGACGGTCTGGAACAGTATTGCCACCAGGGACCTACCGGTACCTATTGTGCGCCTGACAAGATAAGCGGCGGACATACACATGGCGGTTACAGCAAGGGCATCGTGGTGCATGAAGATTTTGTATTGCATATTGCCGACAACCTGCCGCTGGATGCAGCAGCGCCACTGCTATGTGCGGGCATCACCACTTATTCACCCCTGCGCCACTGGAAAGTGGGCAAGGGCACCCGGGTAGGCATACTCGGTTTGGGTGGTTTAGGTCATATGGGGGTAAAGCTGGCGGCAGCTATGGGAGCTGAAGTAACCATGCTCAGTCATACACCCTCCAAAGAGAAAGATGCCAAACGGCTGGGCGCACACAAATTTGTACTGACCAGTGATGAAGCCCAGGTGAAATCAGTGATGGGTTATTTTGATTTTATTCTCGATACGGTTTCAGCCGATCATGATTATAATTTCTATCTCGGCCTGTTGCGCACCAGCGGGGTGATGGTATGTGTGGGTGCGCCATCCGCACCGGCCACTGTTCCGGCTTTCAACCTCATCTTTGGCCGCAAGAGTATTGCCGGCTCACTCATCGGCGGATTACCTGAAACACAGGAGATGCTGGATTTCTGTGCCGAGCATAATATCGTATCTGATATTGAACTCATCCGTATGGACCAGATCAATGAAGCGTATGAACGATTGCTGAAGAGTGATGTAAAGTACCGCTTTGTGATTGATATGAGTACGCTGTAAAATGATTGATTAAACCAATAAGGTTTGCTACACGGCCAATCTTATTGGTTTTTTTCTTTTTCTAAAAATCTCCGGTAAAGCTCTCTTGTTATTACACCGGGTTTTCCTTCCCCGATAACAATATCATCTATTCGTACCACCGGCATAAGTTTTTTGCTGGTACTGGTGAGAAATAGCTCCGCTGCCTCATATACTTCCTCCCGGTGAATGTCTCTTTCTTCCACAGGCAGGATAGCAGCAGCCAATGACAATACCTGTTTGCGGGTAATGCCCTTCAGCATATTGCGGGCAGGGGTGAGGAGCCGGTTATCTTTTGTTACCACAAAAACATTGCTCCGCGGAAATTCGGTGATGATCTTATTATGATGATATAACACATCATCTGCTTTCTTCTCTTTTACCAAAGGCTGCAGCCACACCGCCATCGTGTAGTTGATCGTTTTGATATGAGGCAGTTCCCGCTGGTGTTCAAAAGAAATAACTGAAACCCCCTTTTCAAAATCAGCCTCAGTTGCTGTCTTCACCGGGTTGCAGGTGATGAGCAGGTTGGGTACCGCCGGTGTATAGGTGTCGGGTGAGTAACCACCGGTGAGCATGATGCGGATACCTGCTTCCGGCAAGGATGATTGCTGAATGAGTTGCCCAATGATGTGAATCAGTTCTTCTTTTGTTTTGTTCACCGGCAGGTGCATGGCCGCTGCAGAAGCGAAGAAGCGTTCAAGGTGATCATTTATAAAAAGTGGTTTTCTGTTTACTGTCCGGCAAAAATCAAACACGGCATATCCCCGTTGAATGGAAAGATCAGCCACATGCAGTTTGGATTCTTCCCCGGCAATGAATGTATCGTTGAAATAAGCAGACATAATTTTATATAACACAAAGTACATAAAAAAGCCCCGGACAATACCGGGGCGGGAAACCTTGGGCAAACAAAAAAGTGATTAATCATCCAGCTCCACGTCATCAATGTTATTGATATTGGAAAGTATGACGCTGTATAAAGCGGCATTGCTGGTTGCAGATATAACAAGTACGCCATTGGTAAGTGTGGCGCTGCTCAGCATAGATTCCGTGATGCCGGTGGTGAGCTGAGAAAGATCCAGAGTAGTCAATGCCGTTATATCTGCGGCGCTGCCTATCGAAATATCCTCTGCTTCAGCTTTGAACTCCAGTAATTCGTTGATGTAAAATACGACCGGCACTGTATAGCCAATATTGTTGGTGAAACTGCCCCGTAAAATAAATGCGGTATCAGTTATCGAAGGGGCAAGGTCTACTTCAATTTCTATTTCTTCGTAACGGCCGGGAGGCAGGGAGATATTGCCCAGTTGGCTGACCGGGGCAAAGAGGTCAATGCGACGAGCCACTCTTGATTCATATTCCACTTCATTGTCATCGTCCTTCTCTGCTTCAAATTCAATTTTATCGGCATAGGCTGAACCACTGGTCCAGGTAACACTGCCGCTGCTGGTGCGGCTTACGGTAGCATTTGGATTCTTTGTTTTGAGCTGGTAAGAAAGCTGACCGCCATTATCATCTTTACTGCAAGAGGCCAGCAGCAGTAAAGCTGCCACCACCATAATGGACAAAACTGACTTTTGCATACAATGGATTTTTAGATTTTTGTATACCCAAAAGCCCAAGAATAATGCCATAGCCTTTCTCTGTAGATTAATTTTCTCCGGGCATTCTCATTGTTTAACTATTGTCAGTCAATTGCTTCCGCTGTTTGATCAAAAAATGACAATGGCCGGGGATTTCATTGTTCATTTTTCAGACAGTACTTCACTGATTCTCTGGTTAAGCCCATATTTGTCCGACTTGCTGTTGAAAGTGTCAATAATGGCTTCTTCCAAACTGATATCCATCAATGATGCCAGCAGGTCAAGATAGATAGCGATGCCTCCGATCTCTTCTTTCAGCATTTCTTTTGTAATGTCTTTGGCTGAGTAAGAGCTGCCACCATCCATTCCCCCTTTTTCTACCCTTTGCATTTTCTTGATCATATTACACAGTTCACCTACTTCGCCGGCAAGGGCGGTGGTCCAGTAGGTAAGGGGCTGGTTATCGTAACACTTAAATCCATCTTTGGCCCTTTGTACATTGACGGGCCTCAGGGCAGCGAGATCGAGTTTCATTGATNNTACCGGTGAATTGTAAATAAACCCATTAAGCGGTGCCTGCCAATAGGTAGTGCTGTTGATATCAGCAGCATAAACAAACTTGCCTGCGCCGAAATACAACCAGTTATTGGCCATAATCACAGAAGTCATATCACTGTGTGATTCTGTTCTTTCTACCCTGTTACCATTTTTAATCTGTACATTAATGTTTCGGCCTTCTACACTGAATTGTTTCTGCCACAATACCAGTTCATCTTCCACAGAATAAGCAACCAATGTTCCTTCTTCAGTCATGAAGTACATCTTACCGGATTTTACTGCAGGTGTCAGCCACATATTGCAGCTTTCACCAGCCGGCAGCATGTAAGTGTGTACCAGGTCACCGGTGGCGGCGCTGAAAGCGTAGAGCTTATCCGCCTGTTTGTGATCGATGGCGAAAAGCAGGCCATCATCATAAACCAGTGATGCTTCATATGTGTAGGCAGCCATATTTTTAGTCCATAGTTCTGCCCCTGTTGTTACATCGATGGCACTCAGGTATCCACTACTGGAAAGTATATAAATAGTATTATTGGCAATGGCGGGGTTATTGTGATAACATCCGGCAGGTGACATATATTCCCATTGCTGTACTCCATCGGTGCTCATGGCAACCAGGTGTCCTCCGCAGTTGCTGTAAATCAGCAAATCCTTCACATAGTTCAAAGAGTGAGGATAAGGAATAACAGGAAGCTCTCTGATCAGCTCCCCGTTTTCCGGGTCATATACCTGCAGCATATTATCATTGGGAATATACAAGTTGTCATCCACCAACAGCGGTGAAATAAGATATGAGGAATTTATTCCGTCCTTTTCCCATAAAATGTAACCGTTTCTTGTATCCATGCAGTATACAGAAGAAGTAGCTGCATCAGCAAAGACAGTATACTTGCTGCTAACTGCAGGAGGTGCAAAGGCGGTCATTCCCGGAGTGCTGTAAGTCCATTTTGAAGCTCCCGTTAATGCATTACTGGCATTAAAAACACCTGTATTATCAGTGGTAATAACCAATGCATTTCTATCTACAGTGGGAACCGGAACAGGGATTGGCTGAACAGGATTCACCAACTCCTTTTCTTTTTGACAAGCGTTCAGGACCAATAGGGCAATTATCGGCCAGAACACTTTAAACTTCGTTTTCATAAAACTAGTTTTAAATGTTGGCCTGATAAAGAAGTAATATACGCAACTGTGTATTGCTGTTTATCAAGTCTAAAGCATATATCTTGTTTGGATTTGCCGCAGAACAGGATGTTGTGCGATAAGCGCCGGGCCGCAATCCCCGGTCCGGTGTATGGCTATTTGTCCATCACTCTCATTTGCATTGTTAAGGTACGACAAGAGACAAGGTGATTCCAAATATTTATTTCTATTGCAATAACTATTTCAGTGTTTATTTAATCCCCGAATATCCTTTATTGATTTTTTAGCGGACCCTGTATCATAATCATTGCTACCAATGAAGAATATCATTTAACAGGATAGATTTCTGTTGCAACTTCACATAAAATCATTTTTATGAAACGCCTTGCAGCAGGTCTGTTGTTGCTGGCAGCCACACCCGTTTTGTCTTTTTCCCAGCAAGAATACAAAGGCACTGTATCATTAATCCCCAAGGGACCGGATTTCAATGCCGCCTATTATGTCAATAAATTAAGTATGAAAGTTGATGCTGGAGGAACGGCAGTGCTCACTGCTAACCTCAGGTTTGGACCCAAAACAGAGCCCGGCGATTATATCGCTTTCACCGGCAACATATCAGGTACACTGCAGGGAGGTGAATTAAGCCTTAGCGGTTCATTGAACCAGGCCATGCAAGATGGAAAAAGGTTTGTAGAAGAAGCAGTGACCACAAGAGTTACCGGGCAGAAAGAAGGAGATAAGATCACCGGCACTTTTTATATGCGTTATGACGGAGAAGAAACTTCGACCATGACCTTTACGCTGAATCCCGGAGAACTTGCTCCTGAGTTATTGTTTCCGCTCGGCAGCAGCCCAAAAGTATTTGACAAAGGATGGCTCTTTGGCGCCTCCTTTAAAATAACCAGTAAAGACAATGAAGAAATTGATCTCACCGATAAAATTGAATGGAGCGGCACTGCCAGTTTTGAGCCTGATAAAGGAGCCAGCAGCCGGCCTGTTTTTAATAATATCGGTGAAAACAAAATCATCCTGACTGTTGAATACGAAGGAAAGAAATACAGTAAAGAATATAAAGTGGTAACTGTAAGCTCAAATTTATATGCAAGAGTAGGCAGTAAATCTTTGTGCCAGGGCGATTCGCATGGTACCCCTGCAGACCCTTTGGTCTGCATCGGCCCTGTAATTACCGGAAATGGCAATGTACTGATTGATGGTATGCCGGCCGCCTGTGAAGGAGACCGTGGTGTGCATGCTGCCTGTGGCGGGCCTAATAATTTTGTGATTGTTGACGGGGACCCCGAAGTCCTCATCAATGGAAAGAAAGCAGCCAAACTGGGCACTCTTACCCGTCATTGTGGTGGAATGGGCAGGATTGTTTCCACCGATGGTGGATCAGGTACTACTGATTTATTAAAAGGATTATCTGATGATATCAGTATTACTAAAAACGGGCAGAAGATCCCAAACAACAGTAAGCCCGAAAAAGGCATGACACTCAAAACCGGGCCAAAAGGTTTACTGATGATGAGCCCTGACCGGAATTCAGTGATGATGATTATGCCGAATACAACAGCAGTAATTACCGGTGCAGATGGAAATGACCTTGTTATAGAAATAAATGAGGGCACATTGTTTGTAAACGGGGAAAAAGCAAACGATAATAAAAACCTGGTGATTGAAAGTATTAATGAAAAACTGCTGCGTAAGGGTACAAGGTTTCTTTATTGCCATGACAAGGACAGCAGCCGGCTGATCGTTTATGAGGGAGAAGTGGAAGTAACACTTAAGAAGGAGAACCGAACTTTACTTGTTCCGGCAGGAAAAGTGTACTTCAATGATTTTAAAAATCCTTATGTTATAGCCGATACTTTAGAATTTCAATCAGCCGGGGAGCTAATGAAGATTCCGAAAGACAGTGCTTACTGGCAATTACCAAAAGATGATGCAGCAACAAAAGATGCAGGCAGCAATCAACCCGCCGGCTTTTTAGAAATGATAAAAAAATACTGGTATTTCGCTGCAGGTGGCGT
>DEHX01000054.1:0-3316 GCA_002352145.1 Chitinophagaceae bacterium UBA2789 | reverse complement strand
AGCCACAAAGGAAGCAAGGCGCTTGATTTCAAAGTAAAAAGCGGTACTAAAATTTTTGCAGCCCGAAACGGTGTTGTAATAGGCGCCAGGGGTGATTCTGATAAAAGAGGGCTAAAGCAGGAAAACCTGGCAGATGGTAATTATATTTTTATTCAGCATGCTGATGGTTCTGTAGCCCAGTACTGGCATTTTAAAAAAGATGGTGTATTAGTGCAGGTGGGGGATACTGTAACAAGCGGCCGGCTGATTGGCTTTAGTGGCAACACCGGCTATTCGGCATTTCCTCATTTGCATTTTGAAGTGAGGGGCTATGATCAAAACGGAAACTATACTGATATTCCCACCCGATTTTATACTCAACAGGGAATCATTTACCTGCAACCCGGTAAGTTTTATCGCACTTTCCGGTAGTATAATAATCATTGGCGGGGCTTTGTTTTATCGTTAACTTGACTCTCCTAAAACAGCCACCATGATTTTCATATATATACTTGCCGCTTTGATCGGAGCATTATTGATTGGGGCTTACCTGATGCCTAAATCTTATAATGTAGAAAAATCAATTATCATTAACAAATCACCCGCAGCCGTAAGAAATTTTGTTGCAGATCTGAACCATTACAGCCAATGGAACCCCTGGCAGCAAAGTGATCCAACTGCCACCCATACGATCACTGGTCAGGCCGGCACACCGCAACATAAATATGCATGGGAAGGAAAAAAAGTAGGCACCGGCAGTCTTACGCTGATCAGCAGTGATGACAAGCATATTCATTTCGATCTTGAATTTGTAAAGCCCTGGAAAAGCAAAGCAAAAGATAACTGGCTTTTTGAAGCATGGGGAGATGGTAATGAAACTAAAGTAACCTGGCAAAACAGTGGTGAACTTCCCTGGCCGATGGCCAGGCTGATGGGACCGATGATCAACAAGAACCTCAACCATCAATTTGGTGTTGGTTTGGAAAACCTGAAGAAAATGGTGGAGAGCCATTAATCAAACTGTTTATCATGTAAATAAAAAGCCGGTTGTGAAAAATCACAGACCGGCTTTTTTCATGGCTTTACTTTTATACTAGGCTGCTTTAGCAGGGAGCTTTCCTAATTCAGTCATTAATTCATAATATTCGTTGGCCGATACAGATGCCTGTACCATTGAAACAATTTTTTCAAAAGCGGGGGCCGGCAACATCATTTTCATCCCTGTTAGCATAGCGAGATTTTCTTTCCTGGTTTGTGCAGGGGTGATATGTTTACCCCAAACCAGGAATACATCAAACGGAATGCTTTTTAATATCTGCATTTGCAAGCCCATCAGTTCTTCATCTAATAAGTATTTCCATAACAATTCCTGGGTGTTGGTTTCTTCATGTATAATATGTTCCAGGTATTGGCCATGGTAGGAAGAGAAGGCCAGGTAAAACTGAAACCCTTCCTCTTCTGACTGAGAACCGTCAAAACTGTTGAGCCATTCTTCCAGTTCTGCCTGCACTTTTTCCAACTGCTCATGTTCTTCAATATTCTCGTCTGATGAACCCGGGGCTTTGGCTTCCAATGCAGTTAATACCAAAGACTCTTCGATATGGGCATGTTCTTTTAATAAATCAAACATTTCATTGCCCAGTTGCTTAAGGGCCTGTAATTCGCTTTCATTGGCATAATCAGTTTTGCCAGCCAGCAAAGAAAATTCGGCCATTAGTTTACGCAGCGCTTTATGCGGCGTACTAAAGATTTTGATCTTGTTCATAGTTGGTTGTTTTAAGGTTTATCAGGTTTAATTTCACTGTAAGCCAGTTGCGGTGCAGGCACCACATTGTTTACAGGTTTGGTTGATTGCAGGTAAGTAAAAATAGCCTCTACATCCGCATCGCTCATGTCCTTATAATTTTCCCATGGCATGGGGGGTAATAGATTTCGGCTGTTTTCCATTCCCTTCCACTTTCCTTTTGTTATTGCTGTTTTAAACTGTTGTAATGTCCAGTTGCCAATACCCGTAGCATCTGAAGTAATATTAGCTGCATAAGAAGTACCCAGCGGACTTACCATGGCAGTACCCTCTGCATAGAAAAGGGCCCAGCCGTTCTTTAATGCGTCTGTATTGGCTGGCGGTAGCTGTACATCACTACGATGCCCGGATAAAAGACGGGTCGTATCCAATGCGGGGCCCATTGCTGTCATTACTTTAGGTGAGTGACAATCGTTGCAACCCATTGTTGTTACTAAATAATTTCCTCTTTTGATCAATGAATCCTTGCTGATGGTTTGTCCATCAGCATTACTGTTATGACCACATGATCCTACCAGTGCTGCAACAGAGGCAATCAATATTGCCGGTAATAAATAAACTTTTTTCATAATTAAGGTTTTTGGTTTAACGGTCACAAAGCTATTATCGTTACAATAACAGCATGCCACATCTTTATGTGGTAGTGACAAGCGGTAAACAAAGAGGAGGTAAGGAGTGGGTGTTAATTTTTGTTAGCAGAAAATTGATTCACAGAATTGCAATTTTATCAGCTGCAGATTTGGCTTTCTTTCGTAATTCATTGATATCGGATTGTATATCATCATACACCAGTGCAACGGCCATTCTTCGATAGGGTCTTGTTGTAGGTTTGCCGAATATGCGAACGTCTGTTTGTTTTTCTGCTAATGCATCCTCTGTTCCTGTAATAGTAAATTGTTCGGCAGACTTATTCGCCAGCACAACTGCGCTGGCACCTGCCCGTTCCAGTTTTATTTCAGGAATGGGGAGACCCAAAATTGCCCTTGCATGCAATTCAAACTCTGACAAGTTTTGTGTTCCTGCCAGTGTTACCATGCCGGTATCATGTGGCCGTGGACTTAGTTCGGAGAAATACACTCCTTTTTCTGTCAGGAAAAATTCCACACCCCAGATGCCGGGACCAGATAAGGCAGTGGTTACTTTTTCTGCCATCATACAGGCATCTTTATAATCGTTTTCACTGATGGCAACAGGTTGCCAGCTCTCCTGGTAGTCGCCCCGTTCCTGCCGATGACCAATGGGTGGGCAAAAAAGGGTTGGTCCGTTCTGCTGTGTTACCGTTAATAATGTGATCTCAGTATGAAATGAAATAAATTCTTCAATGATCACTTCGTGAATATCTCCCCGGGAGTTGGTGATGGCATAGTCCCACACCCTTTGCATATCTTCTACTTTCTTTAATACACTTTGTCCTTTTCCGGAAGAAGACATCAGCGGTTTTACCACGCAGGGAAGGCCAATTTCCCCGACTGCATTTTTAAATTTGTCGAATGTTGTTGCATAGAAATATTTCGCTGTTCTTAGGCCGAGTTC
>DEHX01000099.1 GCA_002352145.1 Chitinophagaceae bacterium UBA2789 | reverse complement strand
ATCCAGGTGGTGCTGGGAATATTATCTGTCCTGACCAGTTTACAAATCGTTCCTAACCAATGGGGTGTTTTTGAATGGATGGCACAACTACACCAGTTAGTGGCTATGTTCCTTCTGTTGTCATTGATTGCTTTGCTTTATAGCATAAAGANNGGGGGGGGGGTAAAGCATCCAAAAACTTAATGGCTGTATCTGCAGTATATCCCAATACTTTCAATATTTCCTCTATCCTGTTTGCTTGAAACCGTGGATGGTTTTCCAACTCCGAGTACCGCTGTTTGGTAATGCCCAGTTTACGGGCCACCTACTCTTGTTTCATTTGACGTGACAAACGTAAAAGCCTGATTTGTTCATTTGTAAACTGGTGCATAAATCGTAAGGGTCATTGATTTTAATAAAATTATATATACTGCCTTGTATTTCCATGTATTATATACAAAATACCACTTTCGTGGTATTGACTTTGTCAAGGCTGCCAAATTTGGATGATTATTTAACTAGTCCGAAATTCAGTTATCCTAAAAAATTTTGTATTCTTTTTTGATGTGGTTTAGTTACGCACCAGAAGTAAAGGCAGTAATACGCTTTATAGAATTACTGAAAGTAAGAGTTACCCGTTCTACTATCAGCGAAACACTGCAAGCCCACTCCGATTGGCCAAGTTTGCTTTGCATTAGCGACAGTCTGAAGCAATGGCATATACCCAATGCCGCTGCTAAAATAGATAATGCAGATTTGAATCAGTTGCCCGTTCCCTTTATAGCATATCTGCCCGGCCAACCCGTACCCATTACTGTAGTAACTGAAATAGCAGATAATACGATTACGACTTACAATGATAATTTTACCCGAAGAGTGGCCCTGCCTAAAGAAAAATTTTTAAGTCTTTGGACGGGCATTTATCTTCTGGCTGAGCCTACAGTTAAAAGCGGCGAAAAAAACTACCTTCAAAAAAAGAAAAGAGCATTTGTTGCCTCACTGACGCCGGTATTATTGCTGATATTGATAATAGGATGCTGTATCTTTTGGCTTAATAAGAATTTACAAATAATCAATCTTTCACAACAGGCCGGTGTATGGTTTCAATATGGAGTAGTATTGACCGGGGTAGCGGTATGTATATTATTGCTGTGGTACGAAATGGACCAGAACAACCCGCTGTTAAATAAAGTATGCACCGGTGTAGCCCGTGGTAACTGCAGCGCCATACTTACGGGTAAGGCATCGAGGCTATTTAGCTGGCTTAGCTGGAGCGAAGTGGGTTTTTTCTTTTTTGCAGGAAGCCTGTTCTTGATAGTGCTGACCCCTTATAACCCTGTACCATATGCTTTAAACCTTGTTGCGCTACCTTATATTTTCTTTTCGGTGTATTACCAATGGCAGGTGGCAAAGCAGTGGTGTGTGCTGTGCCTCGCTGTGCAGGTATTACTTCTGGCCGGGGCGGTAAATGTAATGATCCATTTTTTGCCCTTGTTAGGGTTGTTTACTACAAAAAATATTTTACAAAGTTTTGCTGCATACCTGCTAATGCCCTTGTTGTGGTATTCTATAAAGCCGCTGTTTCTTAATTTACAGGGGCTAAAAGGCGACAAGCGGCAATACCTGCGGATGAAGTTTAATACAGAAGTATTTGAAACATTGCTGGTCAGGCAAAAGAAAATTACTGCTCCGACAGCAGACTTGGGTATAGTTATAGGCAATCCCCATGCACAGCATGAAATAGTAAAAGTGTGCAATCCCTATTGTGGGCCCTGTGCTGCATCTCACCCTAAATTAGAAAAGCTGGTACAGGAGTACCCAAATATTAAGGCAAGGATAATTTTTAATGCCACAACAGAGGAGAAGGACTTTAGAAAAGATGTGGTGGCCCACCTGCTTGCCGTGGAAGCAGGGCGAGATGCCGAAAAAACAAAAGCGGCGCTGGATACATGGTATGGCATGCCACAAAAAAAGCTGAGTATATTGGCTGCTGCTTACCCGGTAAACGGGCTGGCTGAAGCACAGCACGAAAAAATTGTGGCCATGGATACATGGTGCCGCAAGGTGGGTATAGAATATACCCCCACCTTTTTTATAAACGGAAATCAATTGCCCGGGGCCTACAGCCTCGGGGATATAGGATATTTTCTTGCAGAATAGTTCCCTGTAAGAAAAGCCCCGGCGGGGCTAATCCCGCATGCGCAGGCGGGAAGCCGGGCGGCCAATGCCTTTGATGCCGAAAGCTAAGGCAACAAACCATTTTTTTAAAACTTTAAATACAAAAACAATGCAAACAAAAAAAATGAGGCTTGATGCCATGCAGGGAAAATTGAGCAGGGCGGAAATGAAAAATATCAACGGAGGAGTGACCAATGGAGGAGGCTGCATGCAAGAATTTGAGTATGATTGTCATATGATAAGAACACCCTTTCCATGTTGTGAAGGACTAGTTTGTGCTGACAATGCAACAAACACAGGAACTATTTGTGTTTCTGCCTCACAGCCATAATTTTATTGATAAGCGGAAAGCTTCAGATATCTAATAGATCAGCTGCCGGAATCAATCGAAATAGTCAATCTGATGTACAGAGATTTTATACAGTTAAATTGTTGCATTTTATTTTTTGGTCTTAGTTTGTTTTCACAACAAACAGAGGGAAAGTTTTTTTTAAAAGGTAAAATAGAAGGAGTTGATAACAGGTTGATTTATTTGAGCTATTATGATGATAATTCTAGTATAGGGAGGCTGGATAGTTCGATAATTAAAAGCGGTTATTTTTCCTTTACCGGAAAAATTAACCAGCCGGCAGTTGCATTTATTAAACTAAATAGAAAAGAAGCTATTGGTTTAAATGCAACTAATATTTTTTTAGAGCCTGCAAATATGTGTATTGATCTAAAGCTGAACGATTTTCGCAATGCTCATCTCACAGGTTCCAATACACAAACGGATTATGAAGAATTGAGGTGTAAAGGGGATAAAATTATTAAAAATCATCCCTTGCTTTTTGATAGCATTGGATATGTTCAAAAAAACTTGGATCAATCCCTATATGAGAAACTTTCTATTGTAAACGACTCCCTTGACATGATTGATTACGAATATTTTGACCAACATCCAAAATCGTATTTAACTGCATACTTATTACAAACCCATGCAAGAAAATTATCACCAGATTCATTGGCAATATTTTATAACCGATTAAACGATAACCTAAAACAACATCCCGTTACCCAGACTATTCGCACAAGAATAATAAACTCTAAGGCTGGTTCCGTAGGATCAGTAGCACCAAGTTTTATAGCTAAAGACACCAGCGGGAACGATTTTTATTTTAGCTTATTAAAGGGGGAATACATTTTACTTGATTTCTGGGCAAGTTGGTGTGTTCCATGCAGGGAAAATAATCCTTACTTAATTGAGCTATTTAATAAATATAAAAGCAAAGGACTAAAAATAGTTGGGATTGCAGATGAAAGGAACCTGTCTCAGTGGAAGGAAGCAATCAAAAAAGAAAAAATATATATATGGATACATGTTCGCAGGCAGGCAGATATTGCGTTAAAAAGTATGGGATTGACTGATCCTGGTGATATTAATGAGCAGTTTAATGTTTCATTATTACCTGCTTATATTTTAATTGACAAGTATGGAGTAATTATTGACAGGTTTGAATCAAACGAAGATTCTATTAAAAAACTACAATTAAAACTGGAACTCTTGTTTAAAGAAAAATAGTGTGTATAAATAAATATTTTCTTGCAGAACAGCTCCCTGTAAGAAAGGCCCGGCGGAGCCAAGTGGCGAAGTACAGCCGCAGCTGGGCGGCCAATGCCTTTGATGCCAAAATCTAAAGCAACAAACCAATTTTTTTAAACTAAACCAGAATGAAATGAAAAAAAAAATTAGCAATCTTGAAAACAAATTAAGTAGAAAGCAGATGAAACAGTTATCTGGCGGTCTTTTTGAAGGTGGTGAAATCGGAATCGAATTGTGTGCTGGCCCCGGTAATAGTGTGCAGAGATGTGTTTGTGTAGGCAGTACTGCGGTTTTTTATTGCTGCTACAACACTCTTCAGGCATGTGTAACTGAAAATGGATGTGGAAACAGTTATGTATGTTCAAAAAATACATCCGCCTGATAATGATTAGATCATGGTTATTATTTTTTGGAACTTGTGCCCTTTTTCAATTTTTTTTAATAACACCAAGTTCAGGGCAAAATCAAAACTGCCCGCAATTTTCAAGTGATCTTGCAAAGTATTATGATTCTTTGGCCAATAATATTGACAGCAATATTATTTTGGAAGAAAAAAACATTACAGGAAGATCCCTGGTGCTTGGCATATATTCAGGCAGAGTTTTAACCACTTTAGATAAGTTTTTTCTTATCGAAATAAAACGATCGTTCCCGGTCGTTGATACAATAGTTCTTTATGTAGAGGGGACTAGTATTTTTTTATTGAAGTATCAACATCAAACAATTTACATCAATAATAATGTGAGCTATGATAAAAATAGGTTTGAATGTATAAAATCAGAAGAAATATTAGAATTGATCAAGGAATTGACTTTGATTGTAAAGGGATTAAATACATTAATTGATAATAAATAAAATCCTAAAGTGATACACATAAGGAGATAAAACAGATTTTTCCTTCTTTATTTATTCGTTAATTCTACATTTAATTTGAAGTTCCGGTTTCATAAACAACCTAACGCTATGGACTGTGGCCCCACCTGCCTGCGCATGATAGCTGGCTATTATGGCAAGAAGGTAAGTTTAGATCAGGTGCGCCGGATTGCACAGTTAGGCAAAGCAGGCGTAAGCTTATTGGGTTTATCAGAGGCAGCAGAAGCACTCGGGTTTAAAACAGTAGGAGCAAAAATTTCTTTTAATCAGTTAGTACAGGATGCGCCACTTCCTGCGATACTGCATTGGGGACAGGCACATTTTGTAGTGGTACATCCCCGCTCCTTCTCTAAGAAAAATTCAATTGAAATTGCCGATCCGGCAAGTGGCATGATGCGCCTTTCCAAAGAAACATTTTTGCAAAAATGGGCACCTTTTACTGAAAATGGAGAAACAAAGGGGGTCGTCCTACTTTTAGAACCTGCACCCGGTTTTAATGAAACTTCATTTGCAGAAGATGAAAGTGAAGAAACACCAGCAATCGGGTGGCGTTATTTTTCTTCTTTTTTTAGGTACAACAGGGCTTATCTTTTCCAGGTTATTTTGGGTTTAGTTATTGCAAGTCTTCTGCAACTGCTTTTTCCATTTCTTACCCAAAGTATAGTGGATAAAGGAATTAATAACAGGGACATTGGTTTTATACAATTAGTGCTTCTTGCACAACTAATGCTGCTTTTTTCATTAACCGTGGTGGAGTTTATACGCAGTCGTTTGTTACTGCATATCAGTACAAGGCTTAATCTTTCCTTGCTATCTGGTTTTTGGTCAAAGTTGCTTCGCCTGCCTATGCCGTTTTTCGACAGCCGACACCCGGGTGATATTATGCAACGCATTGGCGACCATCAGCGTATCGAAGCCTTTCTTACCGGTACTGCTGTTAATACGTTATTCTCTGTTATTAATTTGCTTGTTTTCAGTTTTGTATTACTTCGTTACAACAATACTATATTTTTCATATTTGCCGGGGGCAGCTTGTTATACCTGCTTTGGATAAGATTGTTTTTAAGGCTCCGTCGTCAGCTGGATTATAAACGGTTTGTCATTGCAGGTAAAGAAAACAACGCTACTGTTCAATTGGTATATGGCATACAGGAAATAAAACTAAACAATGCCGAAAATCATTTTCGCTGGGCATGGGAAGGTTTGCAGGCAGGGCTTTTTAAATTAAAGTTTAAATCATTGGCCTTAAGCCAGTACCAGCAGGCCGGGGCCTTTTTTATAAATCAGGGTAAAAACCTGCTCATCACTTTTGTAGTGGCCAGGTTAGTTATAGATGGCCAGTTGAGCCTTGGAATGATGCTGGCCATTCAATATATTATTGGACAGATGAACAGCCCCTTAGAACAGCCGATAGGGTTTACACAACAGGCGCAGGATGCTAAAATATCTTTGGAGCGATTGAATGATGTGCATACAGTGGAGGAAGAAGCTCCGGCTACTTCCACTTCAACTGGAGGATTGGTTTGCTTGCCTGCTGATGGTACTATTGATTTGCAAAATGTATCTTTCACCTATCCAGGTGCGGGCAATGAGCCAGTTTTGAAAAATATTAGTTTACAAATACCCGAAGGAAAAGTTACAGCCATAGTTGGCATCAGTGGTAGCGGAAAAACGACATTGCTGAAACTGTTGCTACGCTTTTACGAAAACTATACAGGAGAAATAAAATTAGGCCCCGCTAAATTTAGTGCTATCCATCCAAGGTACTGGCGAAGTGTATGCGGTGCTGTGATGCAAGACCCCTATATCTTTAATGATAACTTCCGAAAAAACATAACGGTAACCGATGATCCGGTGGATGAAGAGAAACTATATAGCGCCTGCCGCACCAGTAATATACTTTCATTTATTGAATCATTACCGCTTGGCTTTTATACAAAACTAGGAGCCGAAGGTACGGCCATCAGCGGCGGACAAAAACAACGGCTTGCCATTGCAAGAGCAGTATATAAAAGCCCACACTATCTTTTCTTAGATGAAGCCACTAACTCTTTAGATGCCAATAATGAGAAAATGATATTGGAAAACCTGCAAACATTTTTTACCGGCCGGACAGTAGTAGTTGTAGCACACCGGCTCAGTACAGTTATGAATGCGGACAAAATAATTGTGCTCGAAAACGGAAGGGTAGCCGAAGAAGGTACCCATCAGCAACTATCTGCCCGGAAAGGAAAATATTATGAATTGGTTAAAAATCAATTAGAGCTTGGAAATTAAACCCCCTATAACAAATATTGAGGAATCTAATGGTGAGAGCACAGCCGTACAGGAAATTATTAGTGCAAGGCCGGATACATGGGTAAGATGGGGATCTGTTTTCTTTTTGTTTCTTTTAGTAGTAACCGGCGGAATTGCTTATTTTATTTCGTACCCGGATATCATATCCATAAAAGGAAGGTTGGTTTCTATAAATGCACCGAAAGAAATAAGGATAAAGAAAACGGGTAAATTGATAAAACTATTTAAAGAGGAAGGAGAACAAGCAACAAAAGACGAAATCATTGGATTTATAGAAAGTACGGCATCTCATGAGGAGGTATCAAAGCTATCAACGATGATAGGCACCATTGACAGGTGGCTTATATTGCAGCAAGTGGATCAAATTACGGATTTAACATTACCGGATTTCAGGAACCTTGGAGAGGTACAACCTCATTTCCAGGTATTTGTAATGGAATTTTCCGAATTTTTAGAATACACTGGTAGTGGCTTTTTCATTAGAAAACGAAAAATGTTGATGGATGATGTGGCCTATTTACAAAAACTACATGTGGAGCTAAGAACGCAAAAGGGATATTTAATAAGCGATGCAGCGCTTACAGATTCCACCTTTCAGGCACATGCCATTTTAAAAAATGAAAAGGTTATATCTGCCATGGATTACCGGCAGGAGAAAAGTAAACTGCTCGCCAAAAAAATGACCCTACCTCAAATCAACGTCTCAATCATAACTAATGAGTTACAACAGCATGAAAAACGAAAAGAAATCGCAGAATTAGATAACCGGATAAATGAGCAAGTTGCCATTTTTCACCAGGCATTATATACTTTAAAAAGCCGCATAGCTGAATGGCGTGACAGGTACCTGCTGATTGCCCCGGAAAGCGGCATTATTTCATTTAATATTTTCTGGCAGGAAAGCCAGCAGCTATTGGAGGGTCAGTCTTTTTGTTACGTAATACCCCCTCATAGTGGCATTTAAGCCGAGGCGGTAATACCGCAATACAATTTTGGAAAAGTGAAAACAGGCCAGAATGTAAGTATAGAATTGATGGCTTATCCGGAAAATGAATTTGGTAAGCTTACGGGTCGTCTTGATTTCGTTGCTGCTGTACCTAATGATAGTGGCTATCTGGCAAGGGTTTCATTGCCCCGTCATTTGCAAACCAGCACAAATAAATTATTAACATATCGTCCGGGCCTGACATTGACAGCGGGGATTATTACAGAAAAGAAAAACCTGCTTCAGCGACTTTTTGATAATTTGCGCTACAACAAGCGTTAAATTATAACCATTTGCCATTCATGAAAACCTGGCTCCGTGGCTTTTTTTATTCATTTCCCATTCAACTGTTATTTCTTCATTTAAGAAAATACCAGGTGCTGATCATTTTTTGGTTTATCCTGTTCAGTACCGTGAATGGTTCCTTCATGAAAACCTTCGGGGCCGACTCTTTGTATTTGTCGCCTGAGTATCTGGGCAATGTAAACTCTATGAGCTTTGCGTTGGTAGGGGCATCTGTTGGTATGTTTATCATGAGCTGGAATATTGCCACATTCGTTTTGTTTTGCCGTCATTTTCGTTTTTTAGCTGCTACCACCAATCCATTTTTGAAGTATTGTATCAATAATTCTATTATTCCCGGCATATTTATCCTTTTCTATTTCTATAAAGCATGGCAATTTGATCATTATAAAGAGCTGATCTCAACACCGGAGATATTTATTTTTTTTGGTGGCTTCCTCAGCGGCCTGATAATTCTGCTCTCTGCCTCCTTCTTTTATTTCTTCCGGGCCGACCGTTCTATTATGCGCCGCATGATGCCGGTAATGGCTAATCCCAGTTCTTACATTACACATCTGGCCAATGTAAAGGAAGTACATCTCGGCACACCGCTGATAAAAGTAGAATGGTATTTCGATTCGCCCATCAGCTTAAAGCCGGTCAGGAATGTTTCTCATTATACCAACGATTTTATTGATTCCATTTTTAAGCGGCATCACTTTGCGGCCATCATATCTGTGTTTGCTGCTTTTATGTTCCTGGTCATTATTGGTTTCCTGCTTGACAATCCTTTTTTCCAGTTACCTGCTGCTGCCAGCATCACTATCTTTTTCTCTATACTGATCGGTGTTGCTGCAGCCATCACTTATTTTTTACAAAGCTGGAGCATACCATATCTTATCGGCCTGGTTTTGCTTCTGAATATTTTTTACAAGTTAGACTGGATCGATCCCCGCAATAAAGCCTACGGCATAGATTACTGGAATAAAAAAGAAAGGCCTGCTTATTCAAGAGAAGGTCTTCTCGCATTATGCAGCCCTGAAAATATAGCATCAGACAAAAAGAATATGATTTCAGTGCTGGATGCCTGGAAGAAGAAACAGGATAGCGAAAAACCATTGCTGATCATTGTAAACACCAGCGGAGGTGGTCACCGCAGTGCCACGTTTACCATGAGTGTACTGCAACAGTTAGACAGTATCACCGGTGGGAGCTTCATGAAAAAGACATTTCTTATTAACGGTGCTTCGGGAGGCATGATCGGCGCTGCTTATTTCAGGGAATTATACCTGCGAAAGCAGCAAGGGATAAATATTCATTTGCAGGATAAAAAATATGTAGACGACATTTCGGGTGATTTGCTAAACCCTTTATTCACCTCCTTTTTTGCGAGGGACCTGATTGCGCCGGCGCAAAAATTTTCTGTAGGACCTTATCGCTATGTAAAAGACAGGGGTTATTCATTTGAAGAAAAGCTCAATGATAATACGAGAGGTTTTTTAGATAAGCAGTTAAAGGATTATGTTGCTGATGAGAAAGCGGCTAAAATTCCGTTGATGTTTTTCAGCTCGGTGGTGACAAGAGATAGCCGCAAGATGATCATCTCCACGCAGCCAGTGCGATTTATGATGCAGGCGCCGATGGATACCACCAATATTCCCCGCATGGATCCCGATGCGGTTGATTTTGTTTCTTTCTTTTCCAAACAGGACCCCTATAATCTTCGGATGCTGAGTGCACTCCGCATGAATGCCACTTTCCCAATCGTGTTGCCAAATGTGTGGCTGCCTTCTGAACCGGTAATTGATGTGATGGATGCAGGGCTGCGGGATAATTACGGCCAGGAAACCACTCTTCGTTTTCTTTCGCATTTCGACGAATGGATAAAACAAAATACCAGCGGTGTGCTGGTGCTGCAGATCAGGGACCGCAAAGCAGGCGGATGGGAAATGCCTTATCTCTCAGATGATATTACAGACCATGTCACCAAGCCATTTTTATTATTGCAGCACAACTGGTTTAAGATGATGGAATTCTTTCAGAATGATATGCTGAACTATTATGTTACAAAAAGTGGCATTCCCGTTCATAAAATCGCTTTTCAGTATGCGGCTGATAAAGAAGAGAATAAAGCTGCACTCAATTTTCATTTGACTAAAAGGGAAGAAAAAGATATTATTTCATCTATCCATTCAACGATTAACAGGCAAAGTTTTCAGCAGCTTATTAGTTTATTGTCAAAGAAACCTGCACCAGATACTACAAGGGTTGAATAAGCCTGAAGCAGCCGGGTTTTACCTGTATATTAATTTTCTCAGGTGTTTCTGCAGGTTCTCCGTCAATATGCAGGGGAGCATTTGATATGTTTGTTATAATTATCCTGTCAGTTTGAAAATAGATCACTGCTTTGTTTTTATCCACTGCAGTTTCCGGTTGCAGCTTATTTCTTCCGCTAACCTGCCTAAGGGTTTGTAGCAGCACACTAAGTTTGCTTTGACTGGTCACAATCACAATATCCAGCAACCCGTCGCTAAGACTGGCTTTGGGTGCAATGGTAAAGTTGTTTCCAAACTGGTTGCTATTGGCAATACTGATGAAGTAGGCCTCAATTGAAAAAATTTCTTTGTTTACGGTTATTTCAAAAGAATAAGTATGTGCAGCAAAGAAGTTTTTGACAACCTGTTTAATGTAAGTAGATAAACCCCTTTTCGGTTGCTGAGCAAAATCGTGGGCTACTTTGGCATCAAAACCCAAACCGCAAAGCATGCAGGCGAAATGCCCGTTGATGAAAAAGCCATCAGTAGCTGCAGCGGTGCCGTTGAATATTGTTTGTAGTGCATTAACGGGATCTTTTGAAATTTTTGCGGCATAGGCAAGTCCGTTACCGGAGCCGCAGGGGATGATACCAAAATTCAGATCAAAGTCCATCAGGCTATTGACTACCTGGCTGACAGTTCCATCACCACCGGCGATTACTATATCCGTAACTTGTTTTTCCTTAATGATACCATGCAGAAATGTATAATCGCCATTCGCAACAGATGGAAATATGCTAAAGGGAATGTTTCTTTCGGTGGTTTCTTTTTCAATAAAGGCCTGCAGGTCTTTTTTTTTCCGGGTGCCTGAAATTGGATTAATAATATAAAGAATGTGTCGGCTCATGCAAAGCAAATGTAAGAAGAGCCGGCGCTAAAAAAGATATTCCATCACTTTAGCGTAACAGTACAAACATGTACAGGCCGTATTCGTACAACTGCTGCCTTTTCCGGATCTTTTGGCAGGGAGCGATAATAAAAATGAAGTTTGCTTTCAGTGCCAAATAGAGTTTTAAGTTCGCCGGCCGGGATGCTTAAAGTTTTATCGCTGTATTCCCATTCTTTTACAGTGTTGCCATTATCAAGATTAGCCATCAGGGTAATATTGTTTGCTGTATCAACCGCATGTAATTGTATTGTCAGTTTTGAATTGCCGGAAACAGAAGATTTACTTAAGGTGAAAGAATTCTTTACCCGGTCTTCTGTTACTTTTTTCAGGACAGTTTTTTTACCATATCCGATTGTCCAGCTTTCCTGTGATTGTACCATGGTAAAAAAAGCTAAGGATAGTACTGTAAATATTAATTTTTTCATGCTATAAAGATGATGCTGTTTGATGCTGCGTTGCATAGCTTGTATGCTACCACCTTAGCAAAGCGCTGGCCCAGGTAAAACCACTTCCAAAGGCAGCGAGGCAAATAAGATCACCCTCTTTCACCTTGCCGTTTTCCCAGGCTTCGCAAAGTGCAATGGGCACGGAAGCAGCGGTAGTGTTGCCATACTTCTGAATGTTGTTGTATACCTGGTCATCACGCAACTGCAATTTTTGTTGTACAAACTGTGAGATGCGCAGGTTGGCCTGGTGGGGGATCAGTAATTTAAGGTCTGAAGTCTGAAGCC
>DEHX01000163.1 GCA_002352145.1 Chitinophagaceae bacterium UBA2789 | reverse complement strand
GCCTGCATCATTTTTTCATGCAGCTTGTATTTAGGCTCAATGATCCCCGGTGTATCAGAAAAGATGACCTGGTAATCCTTGTCGGTCATAATGGCTTTGATCCGGTGGCGGGTCGTCTGCACCTTGGGTGAGACAATAGCCAGCTTCTCCCCCATCAATGCATTAAGGAGAGTGCTTTTACCGGCATTGGGCCGGCCGAATATGTTGACAAAGCCTGTTTTCATGATAAAAACCTGCAGGTGCACACTACAGGCAGCAAGATGATGAGGAGGTAATCAATCCTTGCCAGTTGATGTGCAACTGCTTGGAAAATTTAAAAAAGCCACCTGCAACTGCGGATGGCTTTCTTTGTTGCGAAGGGAGGGATCGAACCTCCGACCTACGGGTTATGAGCCCGTCGAGCTACCGCTGCTCTACTTCGCGATGTTGAGGCGCAAAGGTAAGCTTATACCAGTTATGTTCCAAAGAAAAAACGCCCTGTTTTGCAACAGAACGTTCCTTCATGGCTGTACCCCTTTATATATGACTATCCTTTAGAGACGCTGCTGGAGCCGCTGCTTTTGATATCCCTTATCACACCATTGCCTTTGTACCGTACATCACTGGCACCGCTGGCCTGGGCAGATAATTCCTTATTCACGGTGATCTTAATATCACTGGCGCCGCTGGCCCTTGCATCACAGGTTTCTGACACTAACTCATATCCTTTAAAATCGCTGGCTCCGCTGGCTTCCACACTTAATTGAGTGGCTGAACCGGAAACCATCATATCAGATGCTCCACTCAGGTCAACAGTCAGTTTATTCACATCCAGTTTTCCTTTCAGGTCGCTGGCACCTGATTGCTTAATCTTTAACTCACCGGTTTTTAAGGTACCGGTGATATAAACATCACAGGCGCCACTGATATCCAGTTTATTTATCTGCTTAAATGAAATATAAGCTTTCAGCTTTTTATTGCCGGTACTCCAGCTCATCCCTTTGCTATCATAGCTGATATGCAAAATACCGTCCTTCACTTCTACCTTGATACGGTCGCGGTGCTTGGTCTCCGCCGCACTGACGGCCACTGCTTCTTCATTGCTCTGGCTCAGGTACACATCAAAGGCGCTGGACAAACTGATACCATGGAAGTTTTTGGCTTCTCTTACTTCTGCATTCGGGTCATTCACCTTCTGGGCAACAGCCACAATACTGCAAACAAAAGCCAGCAACAGGATTGATAATTTTTTCATTTTTTTCTTTTATCGGTTGAATTAAATTTTTGATACAGTACCGCCTGTATTTGTTTTGATCTCCTTAATGGATGCATTGCCTTTATAACGTACCACCCCCCCGGTATTGGCCTTTACCTGTAATTCTTTTTCTGCTTTTACAGAAACGATAGCGCCGGTGCTTACGGTTACATTACAATTGGAAGTGGCCATATCTTCACCTTTGAACTTGCTGCCGGTATCTCCGTCAACACTAAGGTTATCAGCACGGCCGGATAAATTAATTTTGGATCCGGTATTCTGGCTCACTTTCAGGGTTGTTACCTCTACTTCTCCGTCTATCAATGCACCGGTATTCGCTTTTATATCCAGGGTGGCTGATTTTATTGAGCCAACAATATTTACATCAGCGCCGGTATTGGCATTTAATATATCCAGTGTTTTAAAAGAAACATAGGCCTTCAGGTTCTTGCTTTCTTTTACTTTGTTAACAGAACCCAGCTTACTGTCATAATGGATCTTCAGGATACCGTTCTCTACTTTGGTAACGATACGGTCACGGTGCTCTGTTTTAGCAGCGCTGACAGCCACATCTTCTGTAGCTCCCTGCGTAAGGGTAAGTTCAATACCGGTTCCTACTTCAATTCCGTGAAAACTGCCCACCGTTCTTTTTTCCGCATTGGGGTCGTTGATGGTCTTTTGAGCTATAACCGCCACACTGAATACCATCACTAAAAAGGATAATAATAACTTCTGCATAATAATTGGTTTAGAAGTGGTACGAAAGCAGACGTAGAAAAGTTACAGCCCGAAGAAAAAAAATTGTACTTATTTTTGCATCAGTTCTTCGCTTTTATAAAAGCGTTGGTTTTCAATGTCCCGCAAAAGCGGGGCAGGTTTCCCGGGGTGCTTCGAAAGAGGCTGAGATCAAACCCGTAGAACCTGGACAGGGTAATGCCTGCGAAGGGAAGGAGTAACAGAAGGTCCTTTCTCACACAGCGTTTCCCTCTTATTTTTTAAACGTTTAAAACTTAAAAAATGAAGAGGATTTTCATCACCGGCTGTATCAGTATGACAGCCATCCTTGCATTTTCTCAACAACCTGAAACAGTAAAAGACAGCTTTTATCTGCTAACACCTGTAGAAGTAAGGGCGGTGAGGGCTGCCGAAAACGCACCCTTCACCAAAACAAACCTGGCCAAAAAGGAACTGGCTAAAGTAAACCTGGGACAGGACATTCCTTTCCTGCTGAACCAGACACCTTCTGTTGTTGTCAACTCCGATGCCGGAAACGGGGTGGGCTATACAGGTATTCGTATCCGCGGTACGGATGCAACACGGATCAATGTAACATTAAATGGTATTCCATACAATGATGCAGAAAGCCAGGGATTATTTTTTGTCAACCTGCCTGATTTCTCTTCATCAGCCGGAAGTGTACAGATACAAAGAGGTGTGGGTACCTCTTCCAATGGCGCCGGTGCGTTTGGCGCCAGTATTAATTTCAGCACCAATGAAGTAAACAGCAAACCCTATCTTGAATTGAACAACAGCTTTGGATCTTTCAGCACCTGGAAAAATACCATCAAAGCAGGAAGCGGGTTGGTGAATGGCTTTAGCACTGACCTGCGTTTGTCACGCATCGTCAGCGATGGATTTATTGACAGGGCGAGCAGCGACCTGAAATCGTTTTATTTCACAACGGGCTACACTAATAATAAGTCCACCATCCGGACTAATGTTTTTTACGGGAAAGAAAAAACCTACCAGGCCTGGTACGGCATTTCAGAAGCAGATCTGAAAGCTGGCAACAGAACTGTAAACTATGCAGGAACAGAAAGGCCCGGTGAACCTTACGATAATGAAACCGATAACTACACACAAACACATTACCAGTTTTTCTTCAACCANNTTTCCGGACCCGTTACCAGCAGGGGGAATAAACATTACCAATTCTGATATGGTAAGACAGCTATGGCTGGACAATGATTTTTATGGCAATATTTTTTCGCTGCAGTACAAAACAGATAAAACACAGGCAACACTTGGCGGAGGAGTTACCCGGTATGATGGAAATCACTTCGGTAAAGTGATCTGGGCAGAAAAAGGATTGACCTCTGTTGACAACTGGTATGACCTCGATGCGAAGAAAACAGACTTTAATGTATACCTGAAGCAACAAACAGAATTTGCAGAACACTGGTACGGGTTTTACGACCTGCAGTTCCGTAGTGCCCAATACATTATTGAAGGCTTCCGCAATAACCCCGGTTTGTTCATTGATAATACATTTAATTTCTTCAACCCAAAAGCAGGAATCAGCTACAGCCGCAACAACTGGAAAGGGTATGCTTCCTTTGGCATAGCCAACAAAGAACCTAACCGGGATGATTTTGAAGCCGGGTCAGCACAACAACCCAGGCCGGAAAGATTGCAGGATATTGAGGTGGGTATTGAACGTACTGGAAAAAATTTCAACTGGTCTGCCACATTCTATTACATGAACTACAAAGACCAGTTAGTGCTAACCGGCAAGATCAATGATGTGGGTGCATACACCCGTACCAACATTCCTAATAGCTACAGGACCGGCGTAGAATTACAGGGTGCCTGTAAATTCAGCGAATGGATGAATGCAACAGCTAACCTGGCACTGAGCCGTAATAAAGTGAAGAATTTTACGGAGTATATTGATGACTATGATAATGGAGGACAAAAAGAGATCAGTTACACTTCTTCTGATATTGCCTTCTCCCCTTCAATTGTTGGCGGAGCAGGTATTAATTTTTTACCGGTGAAAAAAGGGGAATTGAGCCTGCTGAGCAAATATGTAAGCAAACAATATCTCGATAATACACAGAATGAAAACAGGGTATTGAATGCATTCTATGTACAGGATATCAGGGCGATGTATACAGTGAAACCCAAATGGCTGAAAGAGATAAGTATCATTGCACAGGTAAACAATGTATTCAACAGGAAATACGAACCAAATGGTTATACCTTCAGTTATATCTATGGAGGGATAACAACAACGAAGAACTATTATTTTCCCATGGCGGGAACCAATTTCTTAATAGCGTTAAATATTAAATTGTAGAACCAAACTTTTCCTGCCAGGCCAACATACCACCAATTAGATTTTTGGTGTTTTTGAATCCTAATGTATCCAAAAACAGGCAGGCCATCATACTGCGCTGTCCGCTGCGGCAGTGAATGATGATCTCTTCGTCTCTCAGGTCATCCAGTTCATCGGTTTGCATCGTCTGTATCTTTCCCAATGGAATGAGTTTGCCGCCGATATTAAATTCAGCGTATTCTGACGGTTCACGGCAATCTATCAGGTTGATTTTTTCGCCGGCATCCATGCGGGCCTTTAATTCCTCAACAGTAATGGTCTGCATAATTAGTCAAACATTATAAAGGTGAAGGTATTTCAGGATTCGTTGTGTCTTTGACGGGTTTATCTACCTGCAGCCAGACATCAATCGTTTGGCCGGACCGTATCTTTTGAATTCTTTTTTCATCATCAAATCGCTCAGGGTTTTGTTTGTATATCCAGGCGCCGAGGGTATCTGTAACATTAGCATCAGTAACAATAGCCCCGATCACAATGCCATTGGCTTCGAGTATCTCCTTTGCTTCTCCGAATAACATACCTGTTATTACCGGTACAGTGAACTCTCTTTCGCCTACTCCATCTCCCAATACAAGTGATATCACACTTCCTTTCCTGATTTTCGTACCTGGTGTTATTATTCTGCCATTATACCATTGTTCCAAAACTGCATTTTTGGCAAAGTCAGGCTTAAAAGTTGTATCACCAATCTTTAGGTCCATATTCTTCAGTACCATCTCTGCATTGCGGAAACTATATCCTACCAAATTGGGCATTTCTATCTCCGGTGGTATAGCCCTGCTGATGACGAGGTAAACCGTTCTGTTCGATTTTACCACTTCATCGGCATCCGGAAATTGTTTGATAACAGACATGGCCCTCGCCGTATCCACATAGATAGAATCCTGTATATCTACATCAAAGCCTGCTTTCTTTAAAATCTTCCTTGCTTCCTCGTACGACTTGCCGGTAACGGAAGGAACGGTAGCAGCCTTGCCATGACCGGTTAACCAGTTGAGCGAAAGCAGGAATAAGAAAAACAATCCCAAAGCCAGTACAATACCCACCAGGATATTAACCCATAAAGGACGTTGTGTGATGAATTTCAGCATGAAAAGGTCAGATTAGTATTTATAAGCGGAGCGATTAATACGGAAAACACTCCATTACAATTTTAGTATAAAATTCTTTAAGACTCCAGCCCATCGCCCTTACCTGCTGCGGCACCACACTGGCTTCACTCTGCCCGGGTATGGTATTTATCTCCAGCATATAAGGCTTACCTTCTGCTTCATTATAAATAAAATCAATCCTGATTACCCCTTTGCAATTAAACACAGCATATATTTTTTTTGCTGCATCCCTGATTTTATCAGCAGCAGCTTCATCCACTTCTGCCGGCGTAGTTTCTGTTGATTTCCCCTCATACTTTGCTTCAAAATCAAAGAAGCTTTTACTTTCATGTATCATCACTTCTGTTAATGGCAGCACAATAATATTTCCTTTTGACTTGAAAACACCTACTGTAAATTCCCTGCCATTGATCATTTCTTCTACCAGCACCTGGTCATCTTCCTTAAATGCCTTTTCAATAGCACCAGCTAAATCATCCGTTGGTTTGTCCACTTTAGACATACCGATACTGGAACCGCCATTATTGGGTTTTACAAATACAGGAAACTTCAGCCTGTCTTTTATCTCTTCTGCTTTGTAAGAATTATTCTTTAAAAGTACTATTGACCGGGAAACCGCTATACCTGCCATGGCAGCCACCGCCACAGCATAGCCTTTATTAAAAGTGATAGCAGAACTGGCTGCATCACAACCAGTGTACGGGATTTTTAATGTATCAAAATATCCCTGCAATTTGCCATCCTCCCCGGGTGTGCCATGCATGCCAATGTACACTGCATCAAAGGTTACTTTACCATCGGGTAAAAGGATAGAAAAGTCATTTTTATCAATGGCAATCCTGGTTCCGTCCTGCTGTATATAATGCCATCCTTCAGGATTAATATCAATCTTATAAACATTAAACAGGTTCCTGTCCAGGTTATTGTCGATGGTATTGGCGCTTCGGTAAGAGATTACGGCTTCTCCGGAAAAGCCGCCCGTAACAAGGGCTATATTTTTCTTCATTGTGGTTGTGTATGGATTTGGGCTTCCGCAAAACGGAAACAGCTATGCAAATATTGCAGAATTATTTAAGATGCCCAATCATTAGGTTGTTAATCAGTTAGCATTAACAAAAAATATGATAAAGTGGAATATTTCAGAGTAAATTCAGCAGCAAATAAGAAAGGTGAAGGTTGTTTCCCCTTCACCTTTTTACGACGGGAAATATCACCCGTCACTCATTCGGCAGCTCTCGCTGCTGCACCATATTAGGTATGAAATAAAGTTATATCAAAAACGAGGCGAATGCAAAAAATCAATGCAGAATTTATGCACATTGGCCCGGCCTTAGGCAATATGTAACTTGTCTTTCTTGGCAATCAGCTGATCAACGGTTTCCTGGTACATTTCATCAGGAACACAACAGTCAACCGGGCACACAGCTGCACACTGAGGCTCTTCATGAAAGCCCTGGCACTCTGTACATTTATTAGGGGTGATGTAATACGTATCAACAGAAACAGGGGCATTTTTTTGCTCAGCATCTACCACTGTTCCATCCAGCAGGGTAAAAGAACCTTTGACAGATGTACCGTCGGCAATAGCCCATTCTACGCCACCTTCGTAAATAGCATTATTCGGACATTCGGGTTCGCAGGCACCGCAGTTGATGCATTCTTCAGTGATCTTGATAGCCATAAAAATTGATTAACGGGTTGAGAATTACTTTTGCATGACAAAATTAACTGTTTTCCAATCCGGATGAATTGGTTTGGCAATTTTTATTTACAGCCAGCCCGACTAATTTGCATCCGGTTTAAAATTAACTTACTCTCAATTTTATTACAGGGAAATGAACTTAGAATACCGAATAGATCTGATGAATAAACTGGGCGAATATATGCAGTCCGGTAACAGAGACTGGGTTGCTGCACTGGAAAAAGCCGGACGGGAGAACGGGTGGTTCATACCGGAGTTTATAGAAACATCGGTAAAAAATATTGCTGCATCCTTTTTGAAAAAGAAAAACCTTGAAAATTTGGTACAAGCATACCAACTTTCAGCCATTAACCAATCACCGAAAACTGTCGGTATCGTAATGGCCGGCAATATACCCCTGGTAGGCTTTCATGATTTTTTATGCGTCTTTATAGCCGGGCACAAGGCAATAATAAAGCCTTCCTCAAAGGACCAGGTATTGATCAAACAGCTTGTCGGAAAACTAATAGAATGGGAACCGGCACTGGCCAGTCAAATTGACTTTAGCGAAATGCTGAAAGGCTGCGATGCCTATATAGCTACCGGCAGCAATAACACTTCCAGGTATTTTGAATACTATTTTGGTAAATATCCCCATATTATCCGCCGGAACCGCACCTCAGTGGCCATACTAACCGGGCAAGAAACCGAATCAGAACTGGGAAAACTGGCAGACGATGTGTACCTGTACTTTGGATTGGGCTGCCGCAATGTTACAAAGATATATGTGCCCCAGGATTATGATTTTGTACCTCTGCTAGAGGTTTTCAAAAAGTATAACTACCTCGCCGATCATCATAAGTATAAAAACAACTATGACTATAACCTGGCACTCCACATATTGAATAAGAAATTTTACATGACCAACGGTTCTGTTCTGCTCATAGAAGAACCGGCACTTTTTTCGCCCATCAGCCAGCTCAATTATGAATTTTATACCGATAAAAATTTACTGGCAGAACAACTTTTACAAAACCCCGATATGCAATGCCTTGTCAGTAAAGATCATGTTCCCTTTGGCGGGGCTCAGTCACCCTCACTGACAGATTATGCAGACGGTATAGATACGATGGCTTTTCTCAGGGACCTGTAAAATCCGTACATAACGGTATACAGCGACAATGATTGAATAGTATTTTTATGGGATATTTGAAGTACGAAAGTCTTAGTAAAGATTTGTTAAACTAAATTGACGGTCAACAAACTTGGTATGACAGTTTGTTATTTTGTAAAGCAAAGGCATAGGTTTTGATTACCTGCATTATCCAAAAGCATTTAAACGAAAAAAAGATATAACACTATGAAACTGAAACAAATCTTACTGATCGTTGCCATTAGCGCCGTATCGGCTGTAAGCAGTGTGTGGATTTATGGAAAAATCACCCGCAAACAGCCCAATTTTGTTCAGTCTGAAAACGGGAATATTCCTGCCAATTACGCTGGCTTTTTTGACAACGCAGCCGGCGCCGGTGAGCCAATTGATTTTACCAAGGCTGCCAACGCAGCCGTACCGGCTGTTGTGCACATTAAGACCAAGATACCGGCCAAAAGAATCAGTAACCAGTTACCCCGCAGCCGGGGCAATAGTATGGAAGACTGGTTCAACCAGTTCTTTGATTTCGGTCCGCAGATTCAGCCGGAACAAAGGGCTTCGGGAAGTGGCGTTATCATCAGTGAGGATGGATATATCATCACTAACAACCACGTTATTTCTGATGGTGGAGATGGAGTGGCAGAAGAAATAACAGTTACTCTAAACAATAAAAAAACTTACAAAGCAAGGATAATAGGTAAAGACCCCAGCAGTGATATCGCTGTTCTAAAAATTGATGGTAATGGATTCCCCTTCCTCTTATATGGTAATTCTGATAATGTAAAACTCGGACAGTGGGTATTAGCCATTGGTTATCCGCTTACTCTCGAAACAACCGTAACAGCAGGTATCGTTAGCGCCAAAGGAAGAAATATCGGTATTAACCAGCGTCAGAGTAAGACACCAATTGAAGCCTTTATACAGACTGACGCCGCAGTAAACCAGGGTAACAGCGGCGGTGCACTGATTACTACTGACGGCCAGTTGGTAGGTATCAACTCTGCTATTTATGCCCCTACCGGCACCTATGCGGGTTATTCGTTTGCTATACCCGTTAACCTGGTAAAGAAAATTGTAAATGACCTGATCAAATACGGTGATGTGAAAAGGCCTTACCTGGGTGTGTGGGTAGCAGAAGATAAAGTAGATGCAGGTGACGGCGCCCATATCGGTAATGTGGCGAAGGATGGTGCAGCTGCCGCAATCGGGTTAAAACCAGGTGACATTGTTACCAAGATCAATGATGCAACGATTACATCATGGACTGAATTGCAAGCTACCGTTTCATCCTATAATGCCGGTGATAAGATCAATATTACTTATAAACGCAACGGAAAAGAATATACCGCTACGGCAACCTTAACTGCCAAGTCAGGAACCTTTGATGAAATAGCCACTAATACCGTTGGTGAAAAGCTGGGGGCTGATCTGGTGACCATTGATAAAAAACAAGCCATGCAGTACGAAGTGGAAGGCGGTGTGCTGGTTAAAAAAATCAAACAAGGCGGGCCTTTCAGCAAAACAAGGATGCAGGATGGTTTTATCATCACCAGTGTAAATGGCACAGATATTACCAATATTGAAGAACTGAGCCAGGCTATTCGCAGTCTGAAAGGAGAAACCATTCAACTGGAAGGTTTTTATCCCGGTTATGACGGCATCTATCGTTACCCGCTGAATATTGGAGAAGAATAAACAACAAAAGAAACAGATAAAAAAGGTCGCCCCGGGGTGACCTTTTTTTATCCTAATAGTTATTTCTCATAAATAAGAAATTCCCACGGCTGCATTTCAAAACTGCGGGTTGTATTGAAATCACTCTCTGCACCGGAAAAAATATTCCTGAAAACACCGTTCACTTTTTCATCTGTAATATCAAAGTGCAGGTCTTTCTCCCCGGACATATTTAATAGTACCAGCACCTCTTTTGTACCATTCTTTCGCAGATAAACAAATACATTCTTCGCATCATTCGTTTTGATACGAAATGTTTTTACCAGGGTATCTCCGCTTCTCAATGCCGGATGATTCGTATGCAGGTTAAGCAATGCTTTGTAAAACTCATGTAATTGATTAATACCTGTCCAGGCAATAGTATCCTTATCAAAGAATTTTATTCTTTTTAGATTAGGCAACTCCTGTCCGGAATAGAGCAATGGAATGCCATTCCAGGTAGTGCTGAAAACAGCCAGTGCTTTAGCCATATCGCCATATTTCTCATATTCAGTACCGTTCCAGCTGTTTTCATCATGATTGGTGGTAAACCAGGCCCGCATGGTGCTATCACCCAGGTCATCGTAACGTTTCAACACAGTATAAAGCGAATCCAGCGGTTGTTTTTGCTGGTAAAAATCTTTAGCCCGGTGCATCCATGTCCAGGTATAGCTGGCATCGAATGCTTCACCATATTCGGGGGAATCAAGCTCATCAAATTCACCTAACCAGAATAAAGGTTTGATAGCATCAAGTTCCGTACGGGCCTCCTTCCAGAAGTCAAGTTCTACCCAAAAAGCCAGGTCTGCACGGAAACCATCTATATCACATTCTTCCACCCAGAACTTCATGGCATCTTTCATCGCCTTCCGAAGTGCCGGGTTTTTGAAATCCAATTCTATTATATCGTCCATGCCTGAAGCAATTTTAAAATCATTGGTAGCAGAATCTTTCAGGTAATACTCCGGATGTTCTTTGGTCCATTTATGGTCCCACCCGGTATGATTGGCCACCCAGTCAACGATTACCTTCATGCCCATTTCATGTGCTTTTTTTACCAGGCTTTTGAAATCATCCAGGGTTCCAAATTCAGGGTTGATTGAAGTGTAATCGGAACAGGCATAATAACTGCCCAGTGATCCTTTTCGGTTTTTTTCCGCAATAGGTGTCAGTGGCATAAACCAGAGTGTCTGCACTCCCATTTCCTTAAGCCTTGGCAGTTCTTTTGCAAAAGCATTGATAGTTCCTTCCACAGTATATTGCCGCACATTCACTTCATATATATTGGTGTTATGTGCCCATTCAACGGGTCTGAATTTGTTTAGCATAGTTGTATTCGTCGTTTTTTTATTCGTTTCTTCTTTTTTGGGCATGAGTTTACATGACCCGGCTAAAATAATAATGCAAAAAGCAAGCAAATACATTCTCATACACCGGTCTTTTTGCGAAAGATAAGAAGAACATTTGATGAAGATGGTTGTTGTTAATCACACAATCAAGTATTATTACCTTTACACCATGAAGAGTTTTGACGTTCCTATCATCTACAGGAGTCCATTGATTTCAGCCGTAAAAAAAATGCGGAAAGAAATGGATAAAATGAAAAAAGACTTTACACCGACCCTTTTGGATTTTGGCCCGCTGCAGGTATACCTGGCTCGTCATTTCGGATTTTGTTATGGAGTTGAGAATGCAATAGAAATTGCTTTCAGAACGGTGGAAGAAAATCCAGGCAAACGTATCTTCTTGCTGAGTGAAATGATTCACAACCCGCAGGTAAATGCTGATCTTATTGCACATGGCATTGAATTTTTACAGGATACTCATGGTAAACAACTAATACCATTTGAGCAAATAACGGCTGATGATATTGTACTGATACCTGCTTTCGGCACTACTCTTGAAATTGAAGAAAAGCTCAGAAAAATTGGTATCCAGACTGAAAAATACAATACCACCTGCCCCTTCGTAGAAAAGGTATGGAACAGGAGCGAACAGATCGCAGGGAAGGACTATACCATCATCATTCATGGCAAACCGCAACATGAAGAAACAAGGGCTACATTCTCCCATGCGGCTGCCAATGCCCCATCAGTTGTAATTAAGGACATGAAGGAGGCTATAGAACTTGGCAGATTTATCTCCGGCGAAAGACCTGCAGAAGAATTTTATACTGTTTTCAGAAACCAATATTCTGAAGGTTTTGATGTAAACAATGACCTGCAAAGAATCGGTGTAGTCAATCAAACTACGATGCTGGCCAGCGATACGCAGTCTATCGCTGATTATTTGAAAAAAATTATGCTGGAAACGTACCAGCCGGCAAATGCGGAAGAAAGATTTGCGGAAACAAGGGATACACTATGTTATGCCACTAATGATAACCAGACGGCGGTGACAGGTATGCTGCAAACAAAAGCCGACCTGGCTATTGTCGTCGGTGGCTACAATTCTTCCAACACCTCGCACCTGGTAGAGCTTTGTGAAGAAAGATTACCGACTTACTTTATCAATAATGAAGAAAAGATTTTAAGTGAACAGGAAATATTGCATTTCAACTTTCACACCAAAGAAGAATTACAAACCAGTAATTACCTGCCAGGTAAATCAACTGTAAAAATCCTGATCACCAGCGGTGCTTCCTGCCCCGATGCGCTGGTAGAGGGAGTGATACGCAAACTGGTTAGCTTTTATCCCGAAGCAAAATCAATGGATGAAATCATCAGCAGCTTTCAATAAAAAATCCCGGCGGTGACCGGGATTAAATTACGTTGACTATCTGTTATTTATAAAGCAGTTCATAGTATTCATGTGCCATCCGGTTGCTGTCAAACTGGAAACGAACATCCTGCATACCGTTTTTCATTACTTGTCTCCATGTATTGTAGTTTTCGTAATACAAAGGAAGTATTTCCTTCTCTAATATCTCATATAGTTTTTCCAGGTCGTACTCATCTTGTTCATAAACAGCCATATTAGCGTAATCGGCTTTGGGCACTACAAAACCGTTATGGCCATGATTGATAAACTCAGGAATCCATCCGTCATCTGTAGAAAAATTGATAGCGCCATTCATCGCAGCTGTCATACCACTGGTTCCGGAAGCCTCCCTTGGTACTCTTGGATTATTTAACCAAACATCAGCTGCCTGCTTCAGTCGCTTGGATAAGCCTAATTCATAAGCTATGAGCACTGCCACATTCTTGTAACGTTTACTGAGATGAACCAGTTGATTAAACTCACTGATAGCCGGGTGATCAACCGGGTAAGGTTTTCCGGCCCATATAATCTGTACCGGATACTTACTGTTACTCAATAATTTTTCAAACCGATGTTCATCAGTTGTTATAAGCCCTGCCCTTTTATAACCTGCAAATCGCCTGGCCCATACAATAGTAAATACATCGGGGCTGAAGAGTTTTCCTGTCTGGTCAGCTACTATTTCAAATGCCCGTTTCTTTAAATATTTCTTGCGGTCATCAATTCCGTAATCATCTCCGGCTTCCATGAACTTATATAACTGCTTGTCCGCCCAATACCGCCAGTTTTGCGCATTCGTGATAGAAATAATGGGACATATATTTTCATGCTTGCCCCACATGGCTCTTGAAACATGGCCGTGCAGTTGTGAAACACCATTGGCCAGCTTTGCAAAACGTAAGGCTGCCAGTGAATGATTGAACTGATCACTGTCATTGCCATAAAGATTTTTCACTTCATCCACTGACAGGCCGCAGAAATAACTCATTTTATGACAGAGGTAAATATCATGCTTTTCATTACCCGCCTCCTCAGGTGTATGCGTGGTAAACACCAGTCTCTTTTTAACATCACTAAGGTTGTTGCCAAACTTCTTATATAAATAAAAAGCGGCAGACAAGCCATGTGCTTCATTCAGGTGATACAACTCAGGATTAAAGCCTAAAAGATCAATCAGTTTGGCCCCGCCCACACCCAGCAATATGAACTGCGCTACTTTGGTAGCTACGTTAGCATCATAAAGCCGGTGCGTAATCGTTTGCGATACGTAATCGTTTTCCGGAAGGTCGGTAGACAATAGAAATAATGGCGCCGTTTTAAAAGTATCCGGGTTTAAATACCATGCCTTGACCCAAACAGGATGTTCATGTATAGTAATCTGAAACTTTATTCCGGTATCTTCCAAAAAGCTATAAAGCTTTTCATTCCAGGTTACTTCCAGGGTTTGATCCTGGTTTCTTTCCTGGTCATAATAACCGTATTTCCATAATATACCAATACCAATCAGGTTTTGCCTGAGCTCATAAGCGCTGCGCAAATGTGATCCTGCTAAAAAACCAAGGCCGCCGGAATAAATCTTCAGTGGCTGGTGAGTGGCAAATTCCATAGAGAAGTAGGCCACTTTTTTAGAATAACGTTCTTCAACCGGATACGGGACTGAAAAGGGAGTAAAGCTCATAATGTGTTCTTTTTACACGAAGACGCAAGATAAAATTAAATATTCAATAATACTAAGTGATGAAGCACCGGTATGAAAGACTTTTGCACAAATAGTGGGAAAATAACAGGCAAACGGTTGATAAAAAATATTTCTGACAGGATTACCTTTTTTGTTTACTGCCTGCTGAAGGTTTTACATATTTCTTTCGGGCAAAGCTGCCGTCAAAAGAACATTTAAGCCCCCTCCGGGATCCGCAACCTTCTTCTTCTTTTAACGTAACAGCATTCGAAGAGAAGAT
Organism: Chitinophagaceae bacterium UBA2789; assembly: GCA_002352145.1. Classification (GTDB taxonomy): domain Bacteria; phylum Bacteroidota; class Bacteroidia; order Chitinophagales; family Chitinophagaceae; genus JJ008. Next base: position 8,416 of record DEHX01000163.1, on the reverse strand, counting down.
AAATTTCAGGCGACAAGGATCTCCCTCCTCTTTGTATTCTGCCGTATTGGATGATTTGATCAATGCCTCTCCTTTCAATTCGCCGGTACAGGCACCATTGTCTTTTTCAAAATGGATAAAAAAACTGATCCTGTCATTTTTACGGCCATCCCTCACCGACACAAGGTTCATTTTACCATTGGCGTAATCGGCCGACCATTTATGTTTTCGGGGTAATGTATCAATCGGGTTGATGAGTTCTGTGATCTTATCCTCCAGGGCTTCTGTCATGATCAGCATAAAATTCCTCGCCGCCACGTTCAGTACGTATACGTCTTTACCTTCACTGATGGTGCCATCCCTGTTCTTTCGGGCCATGGTTTGTGTTATGGTATATTTCCTGTCAAGTATGGCTGACTGACTGGTTGAACTTTGCTTATCTGGCCGCAGCAATGGCATCCCGGCAATAAACTGTTCTTTTTCATCAAAAGCAAGCAGAAAATAAGCCCTTTTGTCGGCACTCACTGTTTTGACAAAAAGGTATTGTTCGGCTTTTGGAACAACCGCTTTACCTAACGCATAAATTTTTGGCTTAACACCTTTGGCAAAAACCTTTCTTAAAACAGAATCAGGTACAAACTGTGTAAATATTTTATAACTGATCAGTAATGAATCTTTTTCCTTTTTAGCAAGTGAACTATCCGAAAATTGCACCGGCAGGTTTAAGGGCTGAAAAAATTCAATAAAATCGGAAACTTCAACAGGATCTTCTCCCGAAAGGGATATTTTTTTCTTGCCCTTGCAGCTTCCCAGCCCGATAACCAGGCATATCAAAAAAAGGAATTTCAAAAATAATCGCATTGGGGAATATTTCTTACCGAATGTAAGGGATTTTATAATGACTGGCTTCCTTCAGTAGTCAAGAAAATTATTTTAGCTTTGCCTAAAATAATTTTTAGGCATGCTAAATTATTCTGTTAGCGAAGAAAATTATATCAAGGCGATATTTCACCTGCAACAACAGGATGGAACGGTCACTACCAACGAATTGGCCGGTGAATTGAATACCCGCCCGGCTTCTGTTACAGATATGATGAAAAAATTAAAAGCCAAGAAACTGGTTCATTACCAGCCCTACAGGGGTTTCAGGCTTAGTGCAGAAGGCAGTAAAGTAGCCTTAGGTATTATTCGTCGTCATCGCCTCTGGGAATATTTCCTGGCCGAAAAATTAAAGTTTAGCTGGGATGAAGTGCATGCTGTAGCAGAGGAACTGGAGCATGTCAGCAGCAAAAAGCTGATTGAAAAACTGGATGAATTTCTTGGCTATCCTAAAGCTGACCCCCATGGTGACCCTATCCCGGATGTAAATGGTAAGATCGAACACTACTCTTATCAATGCCTCGCCAGTTTACCGGCAAATAAATTAGTAGTGGTGAGCCATGTCAGCAATCAGTCAAATGAAATACTGGACTTACTTAAACATAAAAAGATAAGCATTGGTACAAAACTGGAAATAAAGAGGCGGTTTGATTTTGATGACTCCATGGAAATTAAGATCGGGCGACAGCCTGTTTTCACTATTAGTAAACAGGTAGCAGAAAACATCTTCGTTAAAATAAATTAGTATGGAAGCATTGGAAAAATTCTTAGTTGAAATCGGACCGGTGTGGTCTGCTTTAATCGCTACCACTTTTACCTGGCTGGTAACGGCAGTGGGAGCCTCATTTGTTTTTTTCTTCAAAACATTAAGCCGGGGTGTATTGGACCCCATGCTGGGTTTTACCGGGGGAGTAATGGTGGCCGCCAGTTTCTGGTCATTACTCAACCCGGCAATTGAAATGTCGGAAAAAATGTACCCGGGCCTTAGCTGGATGCCAGCTTCAGTGGGCTTTTTATTAGGTGCACTATTCATTTTTGTGCTGGATAAATTTACTCCCCACCTTCATATCAATTTTGGAGTGGAAGAATCGGAAGGGGTAAAAACCAAACTTCATAAAACCACTTTGCTGATTTTGGCGATAACACTTCATAATATTCCCGAAGGATTAGCGGTGGGTGTTTTGTTCGGCGCTGCTGCTATCGGGATGGAAGATGCATCTGTATCCGGAGCTATTGCACTGGCCATTGGCATTGGCATTCAAAATTTTCCCGAAGGTATAGCCGTTGCCATGCCGTTACGAAGACACGGTGTCAGCCGGAGAAAAAGTTTTTGGTATGGCCAGTTATCAGCGATTGTAGAACCCGTTGCCGGTGTTATTGGCGCTATTGCGGTGATCTATATGCAGCCGGTATTGCCATTTGCACTGGCCTTTGCTGCAGGTGCTATGATATTTGTGGTAGTAGAGGAAGTGATTCCCGAAACACAAAGAGATAAATATACTGACAGGTCAGTGCTTGGATTTATAGGTGGCTTCCTCGTAATGATGATGCTGGATGTGGGTCTTGGTTAATGATCAGACCGTTGAAGAGCGGTGATGATTACGCAGCAAATGTTTAAAACGGCTGAATGTTTCAGGCTTAATATTCAGGTAAGAGGCCAGGTATTTTTGGGGTACCCTTTGCATCAATTCTGGGTTACGGGTTACAAAATTGATGAATCTTTCTCTTGGTGTCATTTTTACCAATTGCATTTGCCAGCGATCCTTAAGGATCATGGTATGTGTAATAACAAGCCTGCCCATATGCTCCATTTTTTGAGTCCGGGCAAAAACGGATTCAAGGTCATCATAAGTAATCGAAGCGACCACACTGGACTCAATCGCCTCTACAAAATATTCTGATGGCTTACGGCTATGAAAAGATTCCTGGCTGTGAATGATATGGCCTTCAAAAGAAATCTGTGTATTGATTTCGTCTCTTCCTTTTTTGTAATATTTGCGGATAAGGCCTTTTAGGATAAAATTGAAGTAATTCTCCGTTTCACCGGCTTTTGTCAATAGTTCCCTTTTGTCAAACTTCCGGATCTTAATAAAGGGCAGTAAAACTGAATTAAACTCATCGTCTGGCAGGTCGATAAATTTGCGGAGGTAATCCTTTAATAATTGAAGCGATTCCATACTACTAATTCAGGTAAAAGGTACGACTAATTTTATTGATTCAAATCAAGCCCTATAATTTTCCTGTTGTCAAAAGTCGGACAGATTAAAGACCAAAAATGTGATCTTCGTCACATATCGGAATATTGTAGTTTTGCAACTTTCTGAAAATAAACACTAAACACAACTGTTATGTCGCAAAAAATCAAAGTGGCCAACCCGGTAGTAGAACTTGACGGGGACGAAATGACACGGATCATCTGGAAATTTATTAAGGATAAATTGATCCTCCCCTACCTTGAACTGGATATCAAATATTTTGACCTGGGTATAGAATACCGGGATAAAACAGACGACCAGGTAACAGTTGATGCTGCCAACGCTATCAAGCAATATGGAGTGGGAATAAAATGTGCCACCATTACTCCTGATGAAGCAAGAGTAAAGGAATTTAACCTGAAGCAAATGTGGAAGAGCCCCAATGGCACTATCCGAAATATACTGGATGGCACTGTTTTCAGAGAGCCGATTGTGATCAATAATGTTCCGAGATTAGTTACCAACTGGACGGCACCCATCATCGTTGGCCGTCATGCTTTTGGCGATCAATACCGGGCCACTGATACAGTTATTAAAGGAAAAGGCAAACTCACGATGACCTTCACCCCCGAAGGCGGTGGTGAACCACAAACTTTCGAAGTGTTCAATTTCAAAGGTGATGGCGTAGCCATGACCATGTACAATACAGATGAGAGTATCAAAGGATTTGCAAGAAGCTGCTTTAATATGGCGCTTAGTAAAAAATGGCCGCTCTATCTTTCTACCAAAAACACCATTTTGAAAAAATATGATGGCCGCTTCAAAGATATTTTTGAAGATATCTATCAAAATGAATTCAAAGCACAGTTTGATGCAGCCGGTATAACCTATGAGCATCGGCTGATTGATGATATGGTAGCCAGTGCGTTAAAATGGAATGGAAATTTTGTGTGGGCATGCAAAAACTATGACGGTGATGTACAAAGTGACACGGTAGCCCAGGGATTTGGATCACTAGGGCTGATGACTTCTGTTTTGATTACACCTGATGGTAAAACCATGGAAGCAGAAGCTGCTCATGGCACTGTTACCCGTCACTACCGGGATCACCAGGCAGGAAAACCTACTTCCACAAATCCTATTGCCAGTATTTTTGCCTGGACAAGAGGTTTGGCATTCCGTGGCAAATTAGACGGTAACCAGCCGCTTATCGACTTCAGTAATGCACTGGAAGCAGTTTGTATCGAAACAGTGGAACAGGGCAAAATGACCAAGGACCTGGCTGTTTGTATCCATGGCAATAAAGTAAACCATGGTGAGCATTACCTGTATACCGAAGAGTTTTTGGAAGCCATCGATGAAAACCTGAAGAAGAAACTCGGCAAGTAAAGTCAATTAAAAAATAGAATGAATCGCTGCGAGACTTCCCGTCTCGCAGTTTTATTTTATGGTTATAATATTTGTAGCCTAAATAATTTCATAGCCTAAACAAAAAAGCCACCCGCTGAAACGAATGGCTTTTTGCAGTTGTATTGAAAAGGTTTACACCTTGAAGTGAGCAAAAGCTTTGTTAGCTTCCGCCATACGGTGTGTATCTTCTTTTTTCTTGAAAGCAGCGCCTTCACCTTTGCTGGCAGCTACAATCTCATTGGCAAGTTTATCAGCCATGCTGCGTCCGTTTCTTTCACGGCTATAGCGGATCAGCCACTTGATGCTGAGCGATATCTTCCTGTCAGGACGAACCTCTGAAGGAATCTGGAAAGTAGCACCACCGATACGACGGCTGCGCACTTCAACAGCAGGAGTTACATTGGCCAGGGCCTTCTTCCACACTTCATAACCATCTTCATTGGTAAACTTGGCCACTTTATCCAGTGCATCATAGAAAATGGTAAACGCTCCGCTTTTCTTTCCTTCCCACATCAGGTTGTTGACAAAACGGGTAACCAGTTTATCGTTAAACTTTGGATCGGGTGCTAAAGGGAGTTTTTTTGCTTGTGCTTTACGCATGAATGTTAATTTTTAAAGTATCTGCTGTAGCTGAATTTCTTCAAGTATTAAAACTTTACTCAGTACAAACTATGATTGAAATTATTTTTTAGCCTTTTCTTTCTTAGTACCATACTTAGATCGGCTCTTCTTCCTGTCTTTCACACCGGCAGTATCCAGTGAACCACGAACAATATGATAACGAACACCCGGAAGATCTTTTACCCTTCCTCCACGGATCAGTACAATAGAGTGCTCCTGCAGGTTGTGACCTTCACCGGGGATATAGGCAATGACTTCTACTTTATTGGTCAGACGAACCTTGGCTACCTTACGCAACGCTGAGTTCGGCTTCTTAGGTGTTGTAGTATATACCCTTGTACATACGCCACGGCGCTGAGGGCATTGATCCAAAGCTCTGGATTTGCTCTTAGCCCTGATAATTTCTCTTCCTTTTCTTACTAATTGTTGAATTGTAGGCATTCTTGACCCTTATTTTTGGGACGGCAAAGGTAAAGGCAGTAACCTTATTCTCCAAAAAAAGCAGGCTGATTTTTCAGATATTGATCTTCTTGGGGAAAAATAAGCCCCGGTTATTTGACCAGGGCTTAAAATTTAATATAATTTCCTATAAATCAAGCACTCTTAAACTTTCTGCATCCAGTTGTATTTGTCTTCTTTGTGGCCTGTTCGAATATCTGTCAGCCATTGTTTCAGGGCTGGTGCAGTTCTCCAGTGGTCCACATCAAACTGCATGACAAAATCCTTGTAGCGTAATTCTTTAATGAAAGAAATAGTGGCCGCTGTACCCGTTCCAAAAGCTTCATAGAAAATGCCGGCTTTATACGCATCGATCAGGTCATCTATACTGATATTTTTTTCTTCAACAGTAAAGCCCATCTCCTGTAAAAGAGTTATAGCACTCAGGCGGGTTACTCCCGGCAAAATAGTACCCGGCTCCAGGCTGGGCGTAATGGCCGTATTACCAATGATGAAGAAAACATTCATTGTTCCGCATTCCTGTACATATTTATGTTCAAACGGATCGGTCCATAACACCTGGTCATATCCTTTTTTCTTTGCTTCCGCCGTGGCATACATGGCAGCACCATAGTTGCCCGCAGCTTTCGCATAACCCACACCACCTGTTACAGCTCTTACATATTTTTCTTCTACGTAAATACGCATCGGCGCACTGTAGTAAGGACCTGAAGGGCTCAGAATGATCATGAACTTATAGTTCTCAGAAGGACGAACACCAATCATTTCATCTGATGAGAACATGAACGGCCTGATATACATAGAGTGATCTTGCTGTGTAGGTATCCAGTTCCTGTCCAGTCCTACTAACTGAAGCATTCCGTCCATGAACAGTTCTTCCGGTACGGCTGGCATGGCCATTCGCTCCGCTGAAATATTAAAACGTTTGAAATTATCATACGGGCGGAAAATAAAAGCTTCGCCATTTTTATCCTTATACGCTTTAATGCCTTCAAAAATGGCCTGCCCATAATGTAGGGCAGCCAACGAGGGGCTCAGGAGCAAAGGCTGGTAAGGTTTGATCTCAATATTTTTCCATTCCCCGTTTTCATAATCTGCTTCCAGCATGTGGTCGGAGAAAAATTTACCAAAGGGGAGATTTTCCAGGTTCAAATCCTGCAGTTTACTGCGTTCTGCCTTGCGAATTGAAATATCCATAGCTGCCACCATAAAACTTTATTTTTGACGGGTCAAAGAAACGAAAAAAACTAACACTCATTTGTAATAATTATCATCCCGGATATGGACCTGAATCATATAAAACTGCCAGCTACTGTCATAAATGAACTTTATAAAACAGTATTGGTGGAACCGGTACAAAATACCGGGATGAAGGAAGCACCTGCACCTGCAGAAAAGCCAGTGATAACCAGCGATGAAGCCACAACACCTGAGTGGAAATCACTGGGCTCAAATGAAAAAAATATTTTAATTGTCGTCAGCAATTCAGATGCAGTTTATTTACCGGACAATGACCTGAATTTTTTAACCGGTGTGCTTGGTGCCTGTAAACTCAGCCTGGCCGATGTGGCTGTCGTAAACAGGTTCCATTACCCGGAAGCCGGTTATAAAGAACTTATTGCTTATTTCAAAAGCAGGGTGATATTACTGTTAGGAGTTGAGCCGGCTGCTATGGGATTACCCATCAATTTTCCGCATTACCAGTTGCAGGCATTTCAGAACAATACCTTTCTTTTTACCCCGCCACTGGAAGAGATAGAAAAAGACAAACTGGAAAAAAGTAAATTATGGGTAAGCCTTAAAAGACTCTTTAATGTATAAACACATGAAGCTGATTTTTGCCACTAACAACCAGCACAAAGTGGATGAAATAAGAAATGTGTTGGGCCAAACTCTCGACATTATCACACTGAAAGAAGCCGGCATAGAGGCGGATATCCCCGAGCCTTATGATACCCTGGAAGCCAATGCATCGGGCAAATCAGCCTATATATTTCAATTGACAGGCGCCGATTGTTTCAGCGAGGATACTGGGCTCGAAGTAGCCGCCCTCAACGGAGAACCCGGTGTGAAAAGTGCCAGGTATGCAGGCGAACACCGTTCTTTTGATGCCAATATTGATAAGCTATTGAGTAATTTGGCCGCCAAGCAGGATCGTTCGGCCCGGTTCAGGACTGTTATATCCCTGTTAATTGATGGAAAGGAAATGTTGTTTGAAGGCATTTGCAACGGACAGATAATAACTGAAAAAAGAGGCGAATTGGGCTTTGGCTACGATCCGGTCTTTATCCCGGAGGGAAGTGACCGTACTTTTGCTGAAATGAGCCTCGAAGAAAAGAACCGTTTCAGCCATCGGAAAAAGGCAACTGAAAAACTGGTAGCATTTTTGAATAAGTTATCAACAAACCACTGATTTTGACACCAGAACGCAACCAAATCATCCCCGAAAGCGACCTCATTAATGGATGCCTGCAAGGCAACCGGCGCATGCAGGAAGAACTCTACCGCCGTTTTTCTCCCAGGATGTATGCAGTTTGCCTGCGCTATGCCGGTAATGCCGAAGAAGCAGAAGATATTCTGCAGGAAGGTTTCATCAAGGTCTTTAAAAAGTTAGACAGTTTCCGGGGCGACGGCTCCTTTGAAGGATGGATCCGAAGAATATTTGTGAATACTGCCATTGAGCATTTCCGCCGCAAAAGATACCTGATGCCCGTTACGGAAAAAGAAGAAAACACTATTGAAGGCAAGTACACGTCGGTGCTGGACGAACTGGGAGCCAAAGATATCATGGCACTCATCCAGGAATTGTCTCCCGGTTACCGTACGGTCTTCAACATGTATGTGGTGGAAGGATACACCCACAAGGAAATTGC
>DEHX01000079.1 GCA_002352145.1 Chitinophagaceae bacterium UBA2789 | reverse complement strand
ACCCCTGAAAAGATAAAAGAAAAACAAAAGGCCAATGCAGAGATTGCAGCACTGGCAGCATTAAAGTACTGGCAGGAGAAAAAGAAAATGCTCAATCCGGTTGAACATAAATCCACCAGCTGGAAAAGAAGGCTGGCACATTAATCATCAATTGACCATTCACAACAACATTTATTATGAAGTCAAAAGTCGAAATACTACGGGAAAAATTAGAAGAAGGAAAATTGGGCGGTGGCATAAAAAGAATTGAAGCGCAGCACAAAAAAGGAAAACTTACGGCAAGAGAAAGGGTTGAACTGCTCATGGACCCCGGCTCATTTGAAGAAATCGGGGCGTTGGTAACACACCGAACAAAGGAGTTTGGTATGGAAGACCAGAAATATTATGGAGATGGTGTTATTACCGGGTACGGAACTGTGAACGGAAGACTTGTATATGTTTTTGCCCAGGATTTTACTGTTTTTGGCGGTGCCTTATCTGAAACACATGCCGAAAAGATCTGCCGCATTATGGATATGGCCATGAAATCTGGTGCCCCCATGGTAGGATTAAATGACTCAGGTGGTGCCCGCATACAAGAAGGTGTACGATCACTGGGCGGCTACGCTGATATATTTTTTAGGAATGTGCAGGCCTCTGGTGTAATACCACAGATTTCTGCCATCATGGGGCCCTGTGCAGGTGGCGCAGTATATTCTCCTGCAATGACTGATTTTACCATTATGGTCGAGAACACCAGTTACATGTTTGTAACCGGTCCAAACGTAGTAAAAACGGTAACCAACGAAGAAGTAAGCTCAGAAGAACTGGGAGGTGCATCTACTCACTCTACTAAGTCAGGAGTAACACACCTTACAGCATTGAATGATATGGACTGCATCAACCAGGTAAAAAAAATGCTGAGTTATATGCCGCAAAACTGCGAGGATGTAGTGCAGAAAATTCCTTACACTTTGGGAGATGAAACAAGAGAGGTGCTGGAAACAATTGTACCTGCCAGCGCCAATCAGCCTTATGATATCCGGGAAGTGATAAAAGGGATTTGTGATACAGATAGTTTTTTTGAAATCCATGAATATTATGCAGATAATATTGTGGTAGGCTTTGCCCGGCTTGCCGGAAGAAGTATCGGTATCGTTGCCAATCAGCCGCAAAGTCTTGCCGGGGTACTGGATATTGAAAGCTCGAAGAAAGGAGCAAGATTCACCCGGTTCTGCGACTGTTTCAATATTCCCTTATTGGTATTGGTGGATGTACCAGGCTTTTTACCCGGCACTGACCAGGAATGGAATGGCATCATCACCAATGGAGCAAAACTCCTGTATGCATTAAGCGAAGCTACTGTTCCCCGTTGTACTGTTATTACCCGAAAAGCTTATGGAGGCGCTTACGATGTAATGAACTCCAAACACATTGGCGCCGACATGAACTACGCATGGCCTACTGCTGAAATCGCTGTGATGGGTGCCAAAGGAGCCAGTGAGATCATTTTCAAAAATGAAATTGCTGCAGCCGAAGACCCGGCTAAAAAACTGCTGGAAAAAGAGGCTGAATATGCTGAACTCTTTGCAAACCCTTACACTGCTGCAGAAAGAGGATTTATTGATGAAGTGATAGAACCAAAACAAACAAGGAAGAAACTCATCAAGGCTTTTGCTATGCTGGAAAACAAAGTAGCCAAGCGGCCAAGGAAAAAACACGGAAATATTCCCTTATAATAATTTGTTGTGCTTAAATAATGAGGCCCCGGTAAACTGGGGCCTTTCAATTATTAGTGATTTTTAAAAATTATTGCCGCAACACTTCACGGCTAATAACGATCTTTTGAATCTCGCTGGTACCCTCTCCTATCGTACACAACTTGGCATCCCGGTAATGTTTTTCTACAGGAAAATCTTTGGTGTAGCCATATCCTCCAAAAACCTGTACAGCATCGTTGGCTACTTTTACGGCTACTTCGCTGGCGTAATACTTTGCCATGGCTGCTTCTTTTGTCATAGGTAAATGGCGATTCTTCAGATCACAGGCCTGCAGGGTCAATAGTTCAGCAGCAGCAATTTCTGTAGCCATATCAGCCAGTTTAAAAGAAACTCCCTGGAAACTGGCGATGGGCTGATCAAACTGGTAGCGTTCCTGGGAGTATTTCAATGCAGCTTCATAAGCTCCTTTAGCAATACCCAACGATAATGAGGCAATGGATATTCTGCCGCCATCGAGCACTTTCATGGCTTGTTTAAAACCATCACCTACTTCGCCAAGCCGGTTAGCATCCGGAATACGGCAGTTATCAAACACCATCTCTGCTGTTTCACTGGCCCGCATACCCAGCTTATTTTCTTTTTTTCCTGCGCTAAATCCCGGTGTTCCTCTCTCCACTACAAAAGCGGTGGAATTATTCTTCGCTCTCGGTTCTCCGGTACGACAAATAACAACAGCAATCTCCCCGCTTTTGCCGTGGGTGATCCAGTTCTTCGTCCCGTTTATCACCCATTCATTTCCTTCTTTCACTGCTGTACATTTCATATTACCAGCATCACTGCCTGTATTAGCCTCTGTTAAGCCCCATGCGCCAATCCATTCTGCCGTGGCCAGTTTAGGCAACAACTTTTTCTTTTGCTCTTCATTACCAAAATTGAGAATATGACCGGTGCAGAGTGAATTATGTGCTGCAAGACTTAAACCAACAGAGCCGCATACTTTGGCAATCTCTTCAATCACCACTTTATACTCGAAATAGGATAGCCCTGCGCCCCCATAATCATGGGGAACCAGTACACCCATCATTCCCAATTTCCCCATTTCTTTAAAAACATGTACAGGGAATTCCTGGCTTTCATCCCATTCCATCAAATAGGGCTTAATATGTTGTTGTGCAAAATCACGGGCCGTTTGAGCCACTTGTTGAGTCAGTTCAGACTGTTGAAAATTCATACATTCAATCGTTGGTTATTGCGAAATAACTGTGCCACTCCTTTCGGGGGTGGCACAGTCTTGGGCCTCCAGGGGAATACAAGCAATCATTAGAGGCAGTGCAAAATAAAGGAAAATTTTTAAAAACTAACAGATGTTAGTATGAAAATCTGCTATTAACTAAACGTCAGTTCCAGCCCATCATAAGCAAGGTGGATATTATCAGGAAGTTCTGCTTCAATCTCGCCATGCTTACCCATTTGGTGAGATAAATGAGTAAAATAGGCTGTCCCCGCTTTTACCTCTGCAGCCATTTCCATGGCTTCATCCAAAGTAAAATGAGAGATATGTTTTTGCTTACGCAGGGCATTTAGTACAAGTACCTCGCTGTTACGGATTTTATCCTTTTCAATGTCATCTATCCGGTTAGCATCAGTGATATAGGTGAACTTACCAAACCTGAAACCCAGCACCGGCATTTTTAAATGCCAGACTTGTACAGGTATAATAGGAATATCTCCAACCACAAACGGCTCGTCGGAAATAGTATGAAGATTTAGTTCCGGTATACCCGGGTATTTTGTATCGGTGAAAGCATAATAGAAATCCCGTCTCACAGCTTCTTCAGTCAAAGAATCAGCGTAAATATCAATATGCTTTTTAGAGAAGAAATTAAATGCCCTGACATCGTCCAATCCTGCCAGGTGATCCTTATGCGGATGCGTGAATACAACTGCATCCAGGTGTTTTACTTTTTGCCTGAGCATCTGGTAACGGAAATCCGGGCCTGTGTCAACCACCAAAGCGGTTTTGGCAGACTGCACCAGTATGCTTGATCGTAAACGCTTATCCTTTTTATCTGTGGAAATACAGACGGCACAATCGCAGCCGATCATAGGGACTCCACTGCTTGTTCCGGTACCGAGAAAGGTAATTTTGAGAGGTGGGCAGTTCACATGGCAAAGTTAGCAGGTTAGGAGTTTGCATTGCCTTTCTACTCACTCCTCCTTACCCTCTGTCTCCAGTTTGGCCATTATCTCACCATAGAGTTTTTGAGATTCTTCTGTAAGCAGGGTGCTATCTATTTCCAGCTGTGGAATGAGATCAACCAGGGTATTGATTCGCCCTTCAAATTGAAGAAATTTATTTAATACCACTACCTTTTTCTGCTCCAGTATGCAGTAGCCGCTCTGAAAGGTACCCCTTTCATACCTGAGCACATAGCCTGCTTCTTCCGGAATGGCCTCTAATTTATTGAGAGTTGTTTGCGTATACTTCATTTTACCACCATCCCCTAAAGGGGGGTTATGGGTAATTGCAAATTTATTTGCTACCTGCTAATCGTTACTGAAGATCAAACAAGTTTTTTCCACAAAAAGCTCCCCTTATTAAGATAGAGATCACTTGCTCTGCATTTTAATAACTGGCACAATCATTTCTTCCAGACTAACCCCGCCGTGCTGAAAAGTGTTGCGATAATAATTTACATAGTAATTATAGTTATTGGGATAGCAAAGGAAGTTATCCTCTTTTGCAAAAATGAAAGAAGAATTGATGGTTGGTACCGGCAACCCTGCTTCTCTTGGATCCCGGAAGGCCAGTACATCTTTCGGATCATAATTAAGGTTACGGCCATGTTTATAGCGCAAATTGGTGGTTGTTTGCTTGTCACCAACCACTTTGCAAGGCGTTTTTACCCTTACACTACCATGATCAGTAGCCAAAACGATTTTGATATTCTTGTCTGCAATTTTTTTCAACGCCTGGTGAAGCGGAGAATGTTCAAACCAACTGGCTGTTATACTCCGGTAGCTCATTTCATCACCTGCCAGCTCTTTCAGCACTTCCATTTCTGTTCTCGCATGGCTGAGCATATCCACGAAATTGTAAACAATTACATTCAAATCATTATTGAGCAAGTTGTGGATATTGTTCACCAGGTCTAGCCCCGCCTGGTTATTTAAAACCTTCGTATAGGAAACCTTCAGGTCCGCCTTGCCCAATCGCTTCAGGTGCGCCCTGAATAGCTCCTCTTCGTGTAAATTTTTCCCGCCTTCTTCATCATCATTCTTCCACTGAACCGGGAATTGTTTTTCAATATCAACCGGCATGAGTCCTGAAAAAATGGCGTTTCTGGCATATTGAGTAGCAGTAGGCAATATACTGTAAAAGCTTTCTTCTTCCAGTATCCGAAAACTCTCAGCAAAAATGGGCTGAATAGCTTTCCACTGGTCGAAACGCAGGTTATCAATCAGAATAAAAAAAAGAGGAGTACCTTTTTCCAGGTGTGGCATTACCTTGAATTTCATCAATGTATGACTCATCACCGGACCATCCGTACTTTTTGGTGATACCCAGCTGGCATAATTACGGGAAATGAATTTGAAAAATTCTGTATTGGCTTCGTTCTTCTGACTTTGAAATACTTCCTGCATCTCCGGGCTGTCACTTTTTTGCATCTCCAGTTCCCAATACACCAGTTTTTTATAAATATCCATCCACTCGTTATAGTCCGGGTTACTGTTCAACGCCATGAAGAGATTACGGAATTGTTGCTGGTAGGCCGTAGTTGTTTTTTCTGCTACCAGACGTTTATTATCAATGATCTTCTTCAAACTGAGCCACACCTGGTTGGGGTTAACCGGTTTGATCAAATAATCACTAATCTGCGAACCAATAGCTTCATCCATCAGGTTCTCCGTTTCATTTTTGGTTATCAGCACTACCGGCAACGATTGGTTAACTTCTTTTATCTTGGCAAGCGTTTCCAGCCCGGTAATGCCGGGCATTGACTCATCGATCAAAACTACATCTACCGGGTTTTCCTTTACAAAATCTATGGCATCGAATCCGTTGGTAAATGTTTGTACTTCGTAACCCTTATTTTCTAAGAATATTTTTTGCGATTGCAGACTTTCAATCTCGTCGTCTACCCAAATGATTTTTGCTACTGCCATCCTGTATATTTAACGATTTTAGATTTATGACTGCGGATTCTTATCCATTGAAAAAACCGGCGCCGCTCAAATTTAGTTTAATAAGCCCAGCTATTGTAGCTTTACGGCCTTGTGTTTAACAAAAAAGCAACAATGACAGCTGCCCGTAAGATCATTAATGACCCTGTTTACGGTTTTATTACAATTGATCAACCGTTGATATTGCAGATTATTTCACATCCTTATTACCAGCGGCTGCGAAATATTCACCAGATGGCATTTGCCCACCTCGTTTACCCGGGTGCGGTTCATTCCAGGCTTCACCATTCATTAGGAGCTTATCACCTGATGTGTATGGCTTTGTCTGAATTAAAAGGCAAGGGGATTGAAATTACGGGTGAAGAAGAATTAGGAGCTAAAGTAGCGATACTGCTGCATGATATTGGTCACGGACCATTCTCTCATGCCTTAGAGCATGAACTGATAAAAGATGTACACCATGAAGAAATTTCAATTCTGCTCATGCACAAACTGAATGATGAGTTTAAAGGACAATTGAATACAGCTATCAATATTTTTACAGATAAGTATCCCAAAAAATTTTTGCATCAGCTGGTGTCTGGCCAACTGGATGTGGACCGGATGGACTACCTGAACCGTGATAGTTTTTTTACCGGTGTGTCGGAGGGAGTTATCGGGTACGACCGCATCATCAAAATGCTGACCGTAAAAGACGGGGAGCTGATGGTAGAAGAAAAAGCTATTTATTCTATAGAAAAATTTCTTGTATCCCGCCGGTTGATGTATTGGCAGGTATACCTGCACAAAACAGTATTGGCAGCGGAAATGATGCTGGTAAAGATCATTCACCGGGCTAAAGAACTGTTGGCGGATGAGAAAAGAGTGGATGCTGCATCAGCAGAACTGGATTTCTTTCTTAAAAATTTCAATAACCAGGGGCCTATTGAGCAGCATTTAGATACGTTCTGCCGTCTTGACGACCATGATGTAATGGCCACCATCAAAAACTGGTGCCATCACCCGGATAAAATATTATCAACGCTTTGCCGCAGCCTTGTGGAACGAAAGTTGCTGAAAGTAAAATTGCAGTCAGCTGCATTTGACCTGGGTATGGTAAAAGAAAAGACAAGGGAAACCTGTACAGCATTAGGAATCGGAGAAAAAGAAGCAGGCTATTTTGTATTTACGGGTATTGCCAGCAATACCACTTATGACCCGGGCGATGAAAGGATCAATATTTTATTTAAAGATGGAACAATAAAAGATATTTCTGCCGTTGATAATGCATTAATCAGCGTTAAAAGCGGTCTCGCCTATGGTGAGGTCAAAAAACATTACATTTGTTATTATCGTTGTTAGTTGCCGGTATTTCCTTCGGTTAAATAAAGAGCCAGGAACAAACAACCCGAAACCAGTAATATGACATTCCCTGCTGCACAAATAGCATTTCTCATCAATGGAAAAGTGGAAGGTGATGCCCAGGTGGCTGTTAATTCCTTTGGCAAAATTGAAGAGGCCACCGAAGGACAACTGGCCTTTTTGGCTAACCCCAAATATGAAGAGTACCTGTACAGTACTAAGGCTTCCGTTATTATTGTAAATGAAACACAGGAGTTAAGGCAGCCAATAAAAGCAACACTGATTCGTGTACCTGATGCCTATTCTGCCTTTGCTACGCTTCTTAGCAAATACCAGGAAATAGCTCAGCAGCAATTGACAGGCGTACAGGAGCCCTGCTATATTTCTAAATCAGCAAAATATGGTGAGAATGTTTTTATCGGCGCATTTGCTTACCTCGGTGAAAATGTAAAAGTGGGGAATAACACCAAGATCTATCCTAATGTATATTTAGGCAATAACGTAGTAATTGGCGATAATACTATCATTCATCCGGGGGTTCGGATATATCATGATTGCAGGGTGGGAAATCATGTCACCATTCATGCAGGTACAGTGATTGGCAGTGATGGTTTTGGTTTTGCCCCGCAGGCTGACGGAAGTTTCAAAAAAGTACCACAAATTGGCAATGTTGTAATTGAAGACAATGTAGAAATCGGTGCCAATGCTACGATTGACAGGGCCACCATCGGTTCTACCCTTATTAAAAGCGGAGCCAAATTAGATAACCTTATACAAATTGCCCATAATGTGGAAGTGGGCCATAGCACAGTAATAGCTGCCCAGGCGGGGGTAAGCGGCAGTACCAAAATAGGCAATGGCGTAATGATTGGCGGACAGGCGGGTATCGTTGGCCATATTCAATTAGGCGATGGCTCCAAAGTAAACGCACAAAGTGGTGTGAGCAAATCTCTCGAACCCGGCAAGGCCGTCACCGGCTCGCCGGCTTATGACTATACTTCCTCTCTTCGCAGCCAGGCTATTTTTCGCAATCTGCCGGAAATGGAAAAAAGATTGAAGGAACTGGAAGCTCTTGTAAAACAATTAATGGCCGAAAGAGTGTAGAGATAATATCTCACTCTCCGGCCATTGGTTTATGCAATAGCTACTAACTGAATAAGCTTCCTAATATTTCGACAGTTCTTTTAATCTTTCACCGCTTTACCATAGCGATCGATATAGCTCATCTCACTGCCTTTTATCACCCTTGCCCTTCCATCCTCAAATTTGTCTGCAAAAGTGAATACACAAGGTATTACCAGTTTACCACTGGCATTTACATAGCCCCACATGTCTTTATCGTTTGCTACAGGTGCCATACCTTCTGAAAATCCATTGGCCATTGAGTAATTGAAAGGAATAATGACCTTGTTGTTTTTATCTACAAACCCAAACTTTCCGTTTTTCCTTACTGCAGCCAGTGACTCGTGGAAAGAGCCAGCTTCCTCATACTCCGGATTAATTACCATTTTGCCTGTACTGTCAAGATAGCCCCATTTATTTTCTGATTTTACAGCTGCAAAACCTTCGCTAAAAGCCATGGCATCCTGGTAAATAACAGGAACAATTAATTTTCCTTGCTGATCTACATATCCAAACTTTCCATCCTTACTTACTTTGGCCATTCCACAAACACAATCATCCACAAAATCATACTGCTTGGTCCAAGGCTGGGCCTGCACTATTGTTACGGCTAACAATAGCCAGGGTAAAAAGTATTTTTTCATGCTGAGTGGTTTTATGAATGAAGAAATTTTCTGGCGTTAAGGTAGACCTGTAACCTGCCATTCCCCTATGACCTGTGGCAGCCCTTTGCATGATTAGGAGCATTCATCCTTCTGACCTCCCTATACCGGTCTCCTTCCCTCAAGAAATTTTAAAACGGAACAGAAATTCTCTCTTTTTCGGGCAAAAAATCATTCAATCACCGTAATCAGCAGTAAATCTGTGGTCATTATCTTTGCCGCTATGAATCCATTAACAGACAAGATGCCATTTACTGATAAAAATAATTTGGCCTCTTTCAACCCCGACAAACAGCATACCTTGAAATCTTCTGTCAGCATTTCCGGTACAGGTTTGCATACCGGAATCATGGCAGATTTGACCCTGAAACCTGCCAGCCCGGGCTTTGGTTTTCAGTTTCAACGAATTGACCTGCCCAACCAGCCTATAATCAAGGCCGATTGTGACCTCGTTACAGATGTTAGTCGTGGTACTACACTGGAAGCCAATGGCGCCAAAGTGAGCACAGTGGAACATGTATTGGCCGCCCTGGTAGGCATGGGAATCGATAACTGCTTATTAGAAATTAATGGCCCAGAAATGCCCATTATGGACGGTAGTTCGCAACCCTTTATCGAACTAATAGAAGAAGCTGGTATAGTGGAACAAGATGCCGCCAAAGTGTGGTACAGCATAGACGAGAACATCTATCATTATGATGAGTCGAAAAGAGTAGAAATGGTGGCTATGCCAGCTACCGAATACCAGGTAACGACGCTGATAGATTTCAACTCACCGGTTTTGGGCACCCAGCATGCCGGGTTAAAACATATCAGCGAATTCAAAACGGAGATAGCCCCCTGCCGCACTTTTTGCTTTTTGCATGAGCTGGAAATGCTGCTGGATAATAACCTGATAAAAGGCGGTGATGTAAATAATGCAATAGTTATCGTGGATAAGCCTGTTGATGATAAGGAAATGGACAGGTTGAAAAAGATCTTTAAGAAGGACAAAATAGAAGTAAAGAGTGAGGGATATCTTAATAACCTGGAACTCCGGTACCCCAATGAACCTGCCAGGCATAAGCTACTGGACGTAATCGGGGATCTGGCACTGATTGGTTATCCCATAAAAGGACGCATCATAGCCAACCGCCCCGGGCATAGCACCAATGTGGAGTTTGCCAAAAAGATCAAACAATATATCAAAAAGAACAAGCACACAAAAGGTGTTCCGGTTTACGACCCCAACCAGCCGCCGGTTTACGACCAGCAGTACATTGAGAAAACCCTGCCCCATCGTTTTCCTTTTGCACTGGTAGATAAGATTATTGAGCTAAGCGATACCCATATCGTAGGAATCAAAAATGTGACCTTCAATGAATGGTTTTTCCAGGGGCATTTCCCCGGCAACCCGGTTATGCCCGGTGTATTACAGATTGAAGCACTGGCACAATGCGGAGGTATTTTGGCCATCAATCTGAGTGGCGGCGGACAACATGATACCTACTTCCTGAAGATTGATAATTGCAAATTCAAAAACATGGTACGCCCCGGCGATACACTGATTCTGAAAATGGAGCTTTCAGCACCTATACGCCGCGGTATCTGTGAGATGAAAGGCACAACTTATGTAGGTAACAAAGTTTGTGCAGAAGCTGACCTGGTAGCACAAATAGTGAAGCGGTAGTAGTACGGGCTAAAAAGATTGATAAATCATGGCGGTTTTCAGAAAATAGATGCCCCCGCCAGAAGATACGATTATGTATTTTCCGTCGGTCGTTGCGTTAATGTTGTGAAAGTCGGGTCTTACATTGATTCTTGTAAGTATGCGTGAATTGGCATAATCAAGAACAGAAAAATCGTAGGAACCACTTCTCCCCCTGTAATAAATCACATCCTGCTCACCTGGCTTATAACTGAAATCAGCCGTTTCAGAATATCTGTTGTCAAAGGTTGAGTAGTTGCTCCACAAAGTATTACTGGTCAAAATACTTTGAAATGAAAAGCTGGCAACAAACAATTTATCATGGCTTTTACTTGGTATTAAATAATGACTGGGATTTCCGGATGCAAGGGTTAATTCCGTCAAATTTTGTGTCACACAATCCAACAAGCCTGCCCTTGGATAAGCGTTGATGGCCTGCATATATATTTTGGTGCCATTATAGTTGGGCTGAATCGATGCAAATTCCCTGAAATTGCTGTTGCCGCCGCTTATGGAGGCAATCCATGCGGGATGGGCATACACAGAATCATTTATTCGGGAATCTATAATTCTCCAACGGGAAAAACCGGCTTCCATTGTTCCAGTATTGAGTACGCCATACCCATTTGACCCGAATCCAATGTTGTAAATCAATACCCGTTTAAGCGGGTCATCATAGGTGTCTTTGATTAATGTTATTGTTTTGTCAATAGCACCATTCGCAGGATTAAAAACATACACTTTGTTCATTTCGGTGCCGGTAAACGGGTATGGCACAAAATAAATTTTTTGGTTTTGTAGGTTGAATGCAAATCGCCATGGCCTGAAAGGGAGATTGTATGTACGGCGATAGGAGGTGTCTTCAATGCCATAACAATAGAGTTTCGCCGAGTCGTATAAGATGGCCCAGCAAAACTTATTATCGGGGCTGATATACATTTGTTGCATTTGTGCCGCTACGGCAATTTTTTTGAAGTAGTAAGAGAAAGTAACACTGTCTGTTTTAATCTGCTGTGTACTGTCTTTCACCGATATTTCAAACGTAAAATCTTCGGCGAGCCGGCCGCATAATAAGTTGTAAAATTTTACTGTCTTCCCGTTAGCAGAAACTGACCAACGCATATCGGGCAGGCAAAATGCAGAAAGTAAACGGATAAAATTCACCGAAACTGCCCTGTTATAATGCAACACAAAAGTATCCAAGGTGCCTTTTTCCAGGTTTCCCAGTCTGAAACTGCTGCTATCAATCTTGGGCGCTGTATAGGCAACAGGCGGAGGCGGTGAAGGCTGGTTTTCCTCATTTTTCCGGCAGCTTAAAACGAATAATAGCAATAACAACAGGCAGGTTCTCACTTTCAAAAATTATCTTTAAAAGTAATCTATTTAAACCCTAAAACCGGGGTAAATTTTCTCAAAAAACAGCGCTAAAATACTAGTCTAACCAGCCTGTTTCAGTACATTTGTGAGTTATATTTTTTCCCGTTTTAACCAGAGGATTTTACCCCATTTATGAGCACAGAAACAACAGAAATAAAACCAACAGTTCCCGGCACATATGGGGCTGACAGTATCCAGGTATTAGAGGGCTTAGAGGCCGTTCGCAAACGTCCTGCCATGTACATCGGCGACATTGGTGTTAAAGGTTTGCATCACCTGGTATACGAAGTGGTAGACAACTCTATTGATGAAGCATTGGCCGGTTATTGCAAGAATATTACTGTCAACATACATGAAGACAATTCTATTTCCGTTGAAGATGATGGCCGGGGTATACCCACTGCGATGCATACCAAAGAAAAACGTTCTGCCCTTGAAGTGGTAATGACCGTACTGCATGCAGGGGGTAAATTCGACAAAGGCTCCTATAAAGTATCGGGTGGTTTGCATGGTGTGGGTGTAAGCTGTGTGAATGCATTGAGCACCAAACTGCATGTTACCGTTCAGCGGGAAGGGAAAGTATTTGAACAGGAATATCATATTGGCGTTCCGCAATACCCTGTAAGGGAAATAGGCAGCAGCGACAAAACAGGAACCCGGGTTCAGTTCTGGCCCGATGGTTCAATCTTTATTACCACAACTTACAACAAAGACATTCTTGAAGGCCGCCTAAGAGAACTGGCCTACCTGAACCGGGGTGTCCGTATAACTCTTAATGACCTGAGGGAAAAAGAAGAAGATGGTACAAACTACAGCAAGAGTTTTTACAGTGAAGGCGGTATCGTGGAGTTTGTGGAAATGCTGGACCAAAGTGCCGGGCGCAATTCGCTTATACCAAAAGTAATAGCCGTTGAAGGCCGAGATGAAACTACCAATGTAGCTGTGGAAGTGGCACTGAGCTACAATGACAGTTACAATGAGCATATCTACTCTTATGTAAACAACATTAATACTATCGAAGGTGGCACCCATGTTTCCGGTTTCCGCAGGGCATTAACAAGGGTGTTCAAAAGCTACGGTGACAAAAACGGCTTGTTTGAAAAAGCCAAAGTAGAAATAGAAGGCGATGATTTCCGCGAAGGGCTCAGTGCTATCATCTCTGTTAAAGTGCCGGAACCTCAGTTTGAAGGTCAAACCAAAACCAAACTAGGCAACAATGAGGTGATGGGTGTGGTTGATTCTACCGTATCCAAAGTACTGGAAGCCTATTTAGAAGAAAATCCAAAGGAAGCCAAGAATATTGTTTCCAAAGTGATACTTGCAGCACAGGCAAGGGCTGCTGCAAGAAAAGCCAGAGAACTCGTACAGCGTAAATCTGTGCTGACTGGTGGCGGCTTGCCGGGCAAACTTGCTGATTGCTCCGACCGTGACCCGGAGCGTTGTGAACTATTCCTGGTCGAGGGTGATTCAGCCGGCGGTACTGCCAAGCAGGGCCGTGACAGAAGTTTCCAGGCCATTTTGCCATTAAGAGGTAAAATCCTGAACGTTGAAAAAGCCATGGAGCATAAGATCTACGACAATGAAGAGATCAGAAATATGTTTACCGCCCTCGGCGTAAAAATTGGTACTCCGGAAGATCCCAAGGCGCTTGACTTAAGTAAACTCCGTTACCACAAACTCATCATCATGACCGATGCCGATGTGGACGGTTCTCATATTGCTACGCTGATCCTGACTTTTGTTTACCGTTATATGACCGAACTGGTAGAACAAGGCTATGTATACATTGCCCAGCCCCCACTTTACCTGGTAAAGAAAGGAAAAGAGCAATCCTATGCCTGGAATGAAGAACAGCGTAAAATGTGGGTGGAAAAACTGGGAGCCGGTAAAGATGAGTCAGTAACCGTTCAGCGGTATAAAGGTCTGGGTGAAATGAATGCTGAACAATTATGGGAAACAACGATGAATCCCCAGAGCCGGACCTTGAAGCAGGTAACCATCCAGAGTGCAGCTGAGGCAGACCGCATTTTTAGTATGCTGATGGGTGACGAGGTAGCCCCTCGCAGGGAGTTTATTGAAAGCCATGCTAAATATGCAAAGCTGGATGTTTAAGTAGTAACAAGATATTGATCAAAAGCAAAAGACCCCAATACCAATTCGGGGTTTTTTGCTTTTGGGAACCGCTATTTTTCTCCCCATCCTTATGATCATATCAGCCTATGATTACTATCAAAGGATTTCAGGCCGTAATGAGCTTACTTTGTAATCATACAGTTCAGTATGTTACCACTGCGTATCATATGGCTGTTATCATTGATAGCCCCGGCAACATTCGCACAGGATGCCACTGCCATCATTCGTAAGGCAGATGAAAGGGCTAAAGGGAAATCTTCATTTGCCACTTTCACCATTCAGGTCATTCGTCCCAACTGGAAAAGAGAAATAAAAATGAAAAGCTGGACCAAGGGTAACGACCTTGCGATGCTGCTGGTTACTTCTCCCGTAAAAGACAAAGGCATTGTTTACCTGAAAAGAAAAAAAGAAGTATGGAACTGGATACCTTCCATAGAACGTACCATTAAGTTACCTCCTTCCATGATGAGCCAAAGCTGGATGGGCACCGATTTCACAAACGATGACCTGGTAAAAGAAGCTTCTATTGCAGAAGATTACCGGCACAGTATAGTTGGAGATTCTGTAATTGACGAACGGGATAGTTATAAGATTTTGCTCTTGCCCAAACCAGAATCCGCTGTGGTATGGGGTAAAGTTCTGATGTGGGTAGATAAAAAAGACAATATTATCATGTACGCTGAATACTATGATGAAGATGGCGGCATGGTCAACTCACTCCGCACTTACGATATTAAAATGCTTGGAGGCAGGCTCCTGCCTGCCAGAATGGAAATGATACCGGCAGCCAAAAAAAACAATAAGACAGTATTTATCTACAATGAACTTCAGTTTGACAAACCGATAGACGATAATTTTTTCACTTCTCAGAACATGCCCCGGCTACAATGATTTTAAAACTTACCTGGCGAAACCTATGGCGTAATAAACGACGCACCTTTATCACTATGGCTTCCGTTACGTTTGCTGTGGTGCTGGCAGTGGCGATGCAGTCTTTTCAAAGGGGAATTTTCGATAACCTGGTAAAAAATATAGTTAGTTTTTACTATGGCTATATCCAACTACATAATAAAGGGTACTGGGATGAACGAATTATTGACAATGGTTTCATTTCGGATGATTCTTTATTGCTCAGGTTACAAAAAATAAAAGGTGTAACAAAAGTAGCGCCCCGCCTTGAAACCTTTGTACTGGCCTCTGCTGGTAATACTACCAAAGGAGCCATGTTGGTAGGCACAGATCCGAAAAGGGAAAATGATTTCAGCCAACTGCAGGCTAAGCTGGTTAGCGGTGAATACTTCAACAGTAACGAAGAGTCTGCTATTTTAGGCGAGGGTTTATCTGAAAGATTGAATATTAAAACCGGTGACACGATAGTCATCCTGAGCCAGGGCTACCAGGGTACTTTGGCAGCTGGCAAATACCGGGTAAAAGGCATTGCCCGTTTTGGTTCTCCTGACCTAAACAATAGGATAATCTATCTGCCGCTGGCAGCCACCCAGGCATTTCTCAATGCAGAAGGTTTGCTCACCTCTCTATCATTTGGTATTGAACAACCAGAAAAAATGATTCCCATTAAGGAGCAGATCGATCTGATGGCAGGTATGTCATACGAAGTAATGACATGGAAAGAACTGATGCCGGAAATTGCCAATCATATCAGGGCTGATGGCAGCAGCTTCTATATTTTCACCGGCATTTTATACCTCATTATCGGTTTTGGCATTTTTGGCACCATACTAATGATGGCTACTGAAAGACGCTATGAATTTGGTATGCTGATAGCAATCGGTATGCCTAAACTCAGGCTCGGCATTACCCTGCTTATCGAAACCATATGGATTACTATAACAGGAGTATTGGCCGGTGTATTGATTAGTTGGCCTGTTGTGTCCTGGTTTAGTAAAAATCCAATTCGTATTAGCGGCAAAATGGCTGATGTGTATGAACGATTCGGCTTCGAAGCATTATTCCCTGCTTCGGTACATCTGCCCATTTTCATTATGCAGTCATTAACTGTATTAATCATCGCCTTCCTGCTGGGACTTTACCCGGTATGGTATGTTTATAAACTCCACCCGGTAACGGCAATGAAAAAATAATAACATGTTACTAAGGATCGCCTGGCGGAACATAGGAAGAAATAAAAAAAGAAGCGGTATCATCATCGGTGCAGTTACCCTGGGACTTGCTGCTGGTATTTTCCTGATGGCATTTTATTCCGGCATGATTGAACAACGGGTTCGCCTGGCTATTCAAAACGAAACATCACATCTTCAAGTGCACCACCCCGATTTCCGAAAAGATTATGACATCAAATATTACCTGGTGAACGGGCCTGCTAGTCAAAAACAAATACAATCACAGGTTGAAGTAAAGCAGGCCGCTGGCCGTATCATCATCCCGGGAATGATCGCTTCGCCTTCGGGCAGCAGTGGCATCACCATCAATGCGGTGCAACCGGAAAAAGAGAATGCTATTACCGGCCTTCAGCAAAAAGTCAGAGCCGGATCTTATTTCAACCCGCAAAAAGAAAATAGTATTCTGATCAGTGAAAAGCTAATTAAAAAACTCAAACTGGGCATTGGCAAAAAAACCATTCTGACCTTCCAGGACTCAAGCGGCAATATGATGGCTATGGCTTACCGCATTACTGGTGTTTTTAAAACCAGCAACACTCCTTTTGACGAGAATAACGTTTTTGTAAACATTTCTGATATTGATTCCCTGGCCGGACTTCATCATCAATACAATGAAATAGCGATTTTGCTCCATTCAGGCTCTTCTTTAAAAGTCGTACAAACGAAGTTAAAAAGCCTATTCCCAGAATATGAAATCCTGAACTGGCAGGAACTGGCCCCTGAAATTGCACTAACAGTTTCTGTAGGCGAACAGATGGTACTCATCTTTATGGGTATTATTCTCCTTGCACTGGCATTTGGTATCATTAATACCATGCTCATGGCTATACTTGAACGTACAAGGGAAATAGGCATGCTACTGGCTCTCGGTATGAACCGGCTAAGAATTTTTCAAATGGTGTTGTGGGAAACCGTATTACTAGTGTTGGCAGGTTGTCCGTTTGGAATTGGCATTGCCTTAGCAGCAATTGGCATTACTCATCAAACCGGCATACGTTTTAAAAAGTTTTCAGAAGTATATGCAAGCTTTGGTTACAATGACGTCATTTTCCCAGAACTGAATTTGCGTCAGTTTCTCATCATCATGATCCTTGTAATACTCACGGCTGTCTTGTCATCATTATTTCCCGCCTGGCGGGCATTACGTTTAAAACCGGCAGTAGCCATGCGAAAATGAAAAATAATAACACCGTCATAGATGCGCATAATCTCGTACGGGTGTACGATGAGAAAACGGTCCCCATTTATGCACTCAACCGGGTGCACCTGCATATCGAAAGAGGAGAATTTACTGCTATTAAAGGGCCATCTGGTTCGGGCAAAACCACTCTTCTTAATATGCTGGGAGGACTTGATAGCCCCACCGAAGGATTTGTAGAAATTAACGGTACAAATATTACAAAACTAAAAGGCAATAAACTCATTGATTTCCGCCTGAATAATATCGGTTTTGTATTTCAATCGTACAACCTGGTGCCGGTGCTCACTGCAAGAGAAAATGTTGAATTCATCATGCTATTGCAAAAGAGACCCACAAGTGAAATAAAAAAAAGAGTGAATGAACTTCTGCAGCAGGTAGGGCTGAGCGAAAAAGCAGGTAAAAGACCCTCTGAACTTTCCGGAGGTCAGCAACAACGGATAGCTGTGGCAAGAGCATTGGCTCCTAAACCACAATTCATCCTGGCAGATGAGCCCACTGCCAACCTCGATTCAGTATCTGCGGGTAATCTTCTGGATATTATGGCCAAATTAAACAAAGAAGAAAATATGACTTTCATCTTCTCCACTCATGACCAGCGAGTTATTGACAGGGCTCGCAGAGTTATCACCCTTGAAGACGGAAAAATTGTAGCAGATACAGCACCGGCTTCTACCGAACATACACATTATGAAACCAGTTAAATCCATATGGTTTTTCATTGCATTATCTTTTACCGGGATTAGCTCCGCACAGGAAGAAGAAAATAAAGTACCACAGGTTGAAATAAAAGGCTACATTAAAGACTTGCAGGGAATGAGTTTTTCAGACAACCTGGATTCCCTCAGTTCCATCAACATTTTGCACAACAGGATTAACCTTAAAGTCAATGCATCTCCTAAACTATCTGCCAGGATCGAAATACGTAACCGGCTTTTCTGGGGCGACCAGGTAAATCAAATTCAGAGTTTCAGCAAACTCATCAGTCGCTACAATGGCCTGGTTGATCTGTCACACATATGGATCGATAAACGAAACCTTGTGATGCACACGGTAATTGATCGACTCCTGCTACAATATCAATCTGAAAAATGGGATGTAAAACTAGGCAGGCAACGAATCAATTGGGGTATTAATAATACCTGGAATCCGAATGACATCTTTAATGCTTATGATATTCTGGATTTTGATTATGAAGAAAGGCCCGGTAATGATGCTATACGGATACAATATTACTCCCCAAAGAATTTTACTGTTGAACTGGCCTGTAAACCAGGTAAAAAAAAGGATGAAACAATCGCAGCTCTCCTGTATAAATTCAATAAAAGAAATACTGACTGGCAGTTACTGGCCGGAATTTTTCAGCAGGATTGGGTCTTAGGTTCCGGATGGGCAGGTAATATTAAAAAAGCAGGCTTTAAGGGAGAAATAAGCTATTTCCATCCCCGAAAAAATTGGCTAGACACCAATGGTACAATAAGTGCATCCCTTATGGCCGATCAGACTTTTGAAAAAGAGTGGTATGTCTCTCTCGCAGTCTTATTCAACAGTAACCCACAGGGTATACAGGCATTTGGTGGAAATATTTTCGTAAACGAGTTGTCGGCTAAACAATTATTCCCTTACCGTTATGCCTTTTATAGCGGCATTATGAAATCATTTTCACCTGTTTTATCAATGAACACTTCGATAATCTATTCGCCTGAAAAAAATACATTGATCATCTTCCCTTCCTTTTCCTGGAACGCAGCTGCCAATCTGGATATTAATTTCATTGCCCAGTCCTTCTTTGCCCATACTGGCCAGCAATATAAGACCCTTGGCAATACAATTTTTCTACGAACAAAATGGAGCTTTTAAAATTGTATGTTTCAATAGATTTGTTCTGTAGTAGATTCTTGAAAAGACATTCATGGTTGTTATAAATACAGAAAGTATAATTTGCTGATAACAAACTGTTTATTTCAATAATGTTCTGTTTTTTTCATTGCCGTTAACAACTTTTCGGTGCCTCTCCACCTCAAAACCGGTATTTTTGAGGATTACTAACGCAAAAACTAATGACCATGTCAGACGTAAAAATCACCGCTTACAACGTTAAGACCAAAGAGAAAGGAGTAGAAATGCTGGATGCTGTTATTACCAAGACGGCCAAAGGCGCCTACATGGCCCAGGGACATGACGGAAAAGGAAACAAACTCACTACCCTAATGGGCGAAGAAAAGGCAATGGCCGCTATTAAAGCCGGCGTTGCAAAACAAGGCTGGTAATCAAAAAATGATTGTAGCATAAAAAAAGTGTCCCGGTTAACCGGGACACTTTTTTATTGTTTTAATAGCTTAAAAAACTGCTTTTTATTTCCGCCTGCAGCTTCCAGCATATACAAGCCGTTTGCTTTTAAATCAATAGAAATTTTTTGCAGAAACCCTGTACCATTTACCATCTGCTGCTGAATGGTTCTGCCGCTGGCATCATATACTTTTAAGGTAAGCATCTCCCCCTCGGCCAGTTGAAAGTTCAGGTAAAATAATCCTGTGGAAGGATTAGGATAAACCGACCATGGCATATCTTCTGAAAATACTACGGGACGAATAGGTGAATATTTGAATGAACCATCCTGATCAATCATCTTAAGCCGATAGTACCGGGTACCATTCTTTCCGGGCTCCTGGTCAATAAAATTATAATACTGATTACCTGCTTGAATATTACGGGCCGGCAGTTGACCAATTTTTGTAAACTGGTTCGATTGATAATCAGCATTTCCCCTGGCAACTTCCAGTTCGAAACGGTCAACATTCACTTCATCTGTAGTTACCCATTCAGCAAGCACTTCCCTTTCATTCAGTTTGCGGGCTGTGAAGCTTAGCAGTTTCAACGGTAAAGAGGTAGTGCCATTGATACCGCCATTATTCAGCCAGAATTCGGAAAAATCATTGGCCTTAAATTCAGCATAATAGCCTTTGTCAAAAGGAACGATGGTGGTTTTTGCCGGAATGATAAAATGATAAATACCACCCGGATTATCAGCAAGGATTCCGTTTTCCACTACTTTATTGGCGTTGGTGTATTTTGTTACTCCCAGTTCATACGCCATGGCTGGCTTGCTGCAGAATCCACATCCGGTTGCATTGATAAGCCTTTCCATCTCAGTATCTAAAAAATAAAATCGAATTGTCGCCGAATCAGCTAATGTTGTAACAGCAGGCTTTATCGTGATATTTCTGTCGTGGTAAAACTGGTTACTGGCTATACGTACCGGGCCAGTGTTAATATAAGCCTGTGCATCAGTGCTACCTATTGTTGTAACAGGTGATTTAACCGAAGCGATCAATTTTCCGCTTTCCAAAAAATTAACCCAGCTATTATCACCATTAACGGTTTGTGTTACAGGTGAACTCATAGTTAATCCTTCATAAATACCAAAAGAATTGCTGTATATATGAATATCATCTATGGCTATACCTTCTTTGTTAACTGAAGCGTCAGAAGAAAATACGAACCGGAATCTTAATTGGGTAAGTTGTGCCTGTGGTACAGGTATCACTGATAATGGAATTGTTGCGACATGCCAGCGATGGTAATCTTTTATGCTCCAAAGTTCAACTCCGCTGGCAAAATCCTTATTGTACCAGTTTGTACCCTGGTTGTAAGCACCTAGTGTATCCCATGCAATACCATCAGTAGAATATTCAACATAGGCTCCATCACAAAGACCTGCTCCGCAATCCTCTATATCTATTGCAACACTAAAACTCAATGCGGGAGATGTAAGCGTAGAAATATCAAAACAGGGCGAATACAAGTAAGACTGTTCATAATCATTATAATTGCCTGCCATTCTTGTTTTCCAGGCTTTGCTTCCGCTTGCAGCCCTTGTGATTTTATAGGATGCCGGGGTACCATATTCCCATGTTGCATTTCTTCCACTACTATACCAAGACCCATTATCTGCTTCAAAATTTTGCAGGTAAGGACTTGAATTGGTAACTGTAATGACAGGGGAATTAATAACTACACGGCTTAAAGTGTCATTTGGAAAATAATCATCTGTAAGGTAATCAACTTCTGCTTCGACAAGGTAAGTACCTGCTACCGCTAAATTAGCAGAGCTAACAAAAGTATAAGTAACAGTAGTATTGGCAGCAATTGAAGCTATTTGTTCAGTAGTCCAGCTACCGCCATTTATCCTGAAACGTACGGGGACATTATTAAGTGTGGAATTTGAGGTATTACGAACTTTTATTCTAACAGGTGTAGCCATGGATAACCCACAACTATTAACAATGGGTGTATCAATACTGATCAGCTGAACATCATCTGTTACTTCATAAATCCTGATGTCATCAAAAGTATAACCGGCGCCACCGTCATTATCCGCCGCCATGTGTTGTCCATATTGTCCCCATCGTACCTGGAAACTCGAACTGTAGTTTTGTGAGTTATTCTGTAAAAAATCACTTAGCTCAATACTGGAACTGAGCTTATACGTACCGTCAACAGGATTCTGGTTGGCTGCCAGGTCAAAAACTTCAATCCAGTTTTGCTGATCATTACCCCTTATCCAAACTTTATTGGCAGCATTAGATACCTGTCCATGGTTTTTATACCGGAAGTCAAGCCTTAAGTCATTTGAAGCTGCAATGTAGCTTGCGAGGTTAAAAGTGCCGGTCAATGAATCAACCGTTCCGGAATTATACATTTTTGAATCGAGGGTCAATGACCTGTTACCGGAGTAAGCAATTCCTGAATTAATAAACGTTCTGATTCTTCCGTTTTCATTGCTGTTAACAAAATCATATCGGTCAAGTCCCAGTAACCCTGTTTGCCTTGATGTATATGACTGAACGGATACAGCATCAAAATTGTCAATGAATGGAACAGCAGGTGTTGCACCTGTGATGGATGGATTAGGCAGTTGCTTACATATGAAAATCTGAGAATTATTTGCAGTTACCGGGTCGGGTGTCTGAGGTGCTACTGTTACTTCCAAAATATAAGTATTAGCAGCTGATAAATCAATATTATTAATAGCGCTAAAGCTGTGTGTTAAAGTTGATCCAGGAGCTATTGCAGGATTATTGATTGTTTCTGTTACAACAGGACCGCCGTTAAGTGAATAGCTTACATCAATATTTCCACTGGTTGACTGATCATCCAAATTTTTGATCCTGATAGTAACAGGTACACTGTTGCCAAGTGCAGTTGAAGTAAGCAACCTGCCCGATCGATTAGGGGAAAGAATACTATCAATCTTAATATCATTATCGGAAATACTACCAGAACAGTTACCATTATCAGGCTTACGAGAAACAGCGATGGCTCTTCTTCCCGGAGTGCTTCCAATAATGGGACGAACACTGGCCCAATAAACCGAATCTTTACTTAAGCCACTGAATGTATAGGTTAATGTAGCTGCTGAAACAGTAGCCACTGGTACCATTTCATCACCAAGCAACCGGAAAATTTCATAACCTGTTGCCCCGGGTATGCTGTTCCAGTCAATGGAAAAATAACCTTCGCACTGTACAGCAGAAAGTGTGGCTGCTATAGTATCATGAATTACAAATGGTAAAGTAGTATGGGTAATAGTGGTGCTATTACGGGTTATCCGCATTCTAGCTTTGTCTGTTGTAACCTGTGGTACTACAAACCATTCATTTGGAGCAGGAGCGGTATAAAAATAATCACGTCGATTAGAAGCAATATTATTTTTTAAAGTACTCCAGGTGGCTCCATCATCTGAGGAAAACTCCAATGTAAACTGGTTTTGCGGGTCTCCATAAGAATCCCATCTCACCACTACATTCTCACCATGAATAAATGTTTCCCCTCCAACAGGTGTCGTAATCTTTGTTTCAACTGGTACAAAATCATACACTACAAAATACTCTTGGGAGGGGTTTTGGGTAATATTAGTAGGTTTAACACGAATTATATAATTACCGGGAGCCGGGTTTTTTATTACAACCTGTTCTATGTTGTTAATGTTATCAACTCCCTGCACAGCGTTGTTCTTAATATTTACATAAGCCGTATCAAGTATCAATGGTAAAATGATATTGGATGAAGGGTCAACAACTTCCAGATCAAGATTGTTTACTAACGTTTGGGAAGCTACTGCAGCTGCAGCAGGGTCATTCCAGTACAACATAACTTTTATTTCGGCCAAACCAGAAGGAGCATTTATATTGATAGTTTGTGGCGGTCCGGGAGTTATGCTATTACTTTGGTACCGGTTATTCTTCAACATATCCAATGCTCTTTGGAAATTAGCAAGCCCAAAGCCGTGAGAATAATCGGGACCCGGGTTACCATAATCATCACCACTGTTGCACACCAGCGCTTTCATCAAACCGTTCTTGGGATTAACACCATGCAACAGTTTGTACTTTTCATATAGCAAAGCCAACCCCCCTGACATAGCAGGTGAAGCCATGCTGGTTCCGGTATTTTCCCAATAATAATTAAATGGAGGCGGAGCAGTAGATGTTATAAAAGAACCAATAGTAACAATTTCCGGTTTAATTCGTCCGTCACGAACAGGTCCCTTGCTTGACTGCTGGTACAGATAACCAATCGGTGTAAAGTTCCCTACAGTTATGACATTTTTTGCCGACTGGTATCCACCAATTATTGTTCTAAAACTATCAGGAAAAGGAGCACATTTATATTCGCCGCTATTACCGGCAGCAAATACATTTTGCAAACTTGGGTAGGCAAAAGCTTGCTGATCGAGAGTTCGAGAATACAAATCATAAAAACCAAAAGTGTTACAATCATTGAGAATATTGCCATAAGAATTATTGGTGATCACCATATCATGATCCGCTGTATAAGCAGCTGCGTTTGTAAACACATTGGAGAAAACTTGCGAAATGATAGTTGACTTTGGTGCAAAACCTGCTCTTAATTCTTTGCGTATACCGGCTCCTCCTACTATACCACCTACATGAGTTCCATGAAAATTATATGGTGCTGCTGCCCTGCTAATCAAACGGTCTGTAAAATCTATGTGCTGCTGAAAATCTGCATCATCGCCTACACCTACTGTCACTCCGTTACCTTTAAGGTTTTCTCCGCCAACACTCAAAGGAGCATTTAGAAATTTAGCTCTTATACCATCTATGCCCCAATTAGTCCAAAGGTCACTCAAGGGTTTATCTTCTCCCGGAGCTACCTGCACATATTCTACAAATGGAAAAGAAGCAAGTTCTGTCAGCCTTCCGGATGCAATCCTTAATTCCAGTATTCTGTACTCTTTTAGCCGGCTGCCGATAACATCAATGTTTTTTTTGTTGAACTGTTCTCTCACCTCTTCAAAAGCATAACTGGAAGGAAAACTTATCCAAACATCTACAGTTCCTGCAACTTTTACTGCATGACCAGGGAATATTCCTGCAGCCAGCTCTGGTTGCATTTTCTGTACCGGTGTCAGTTCTACAACAGACCTTACCTTGAAATCTAGTAGATGAAACAGGTCCAGCGAACCAGTTATCGTTGCTGTATAAGCATTATTTGGAACATAATCCAGCAACTCTATACCAGATTGTTTCAGTTGCAGCCTCTCC
This sequence comes from Chitinophagaceae bacterium UBA2789, assembly GCA_002352145.1. Classification (GTDB taxonomy): domain Bacteria; phylum Bacteroidota; class Bacteroidia; order Chitinophagales; family Chitinophagaceae; genus JJ008. Next base: position 16,791 of record DEHX01000079.1, on the reverse strand, counting down.
GATGGTGAGGGGATCTGCTCGAACTGTATAACAGCCAAAGCCTTTCCATTCGTCCGGGAGGCAACCCTGTTGTAATTATCAATATTTTCTACCGTAATATTTTTGGGAGGAACAATCGTTCCGCTTTTTAATAACAAACTGAAGCGGGAATCATCTTGTGCCGAGACAGACAGAGACAACAAAAGCACAAAAGCCATCAAGGGAATTGGATAGAATCTCATAGTGATTTTAGTAATATTAAAAGTAAGATAATTAGCCGAGAAAAGCCAATCCTGTTAAGCCCCTGATTAACATACGTTACAAAGCATAAAAATGGTTGCCTCCTGAAGCAAAATGGCACTAAACAGTAACTGCTTCATTTGTAAAACAGAATTGGTGCATTGTCCTTAGAAACCGGTACAAGGCATCCATATTTTTAATATCTGAAGCGATCAGCAAAAAGAGTTTGCCTGTTTGTTTCAGTTTTCCTTTATTGGTGCCTGTCTGCAAGAACTGAATGATTTTCTGGAATGTTTCCGACTCAAAATAGGGCGAATCTGGCCGGTTAATAAAGAAACAACGAAGTGTATCATCTTTTAAACTCATTTTATCGAAACCCAGATCCACTGCCAGCTTACGGCACCTTACGGTAATAAAAAGATCTTCTACCTGCTGCGGCACCGGCCCAAAACGATCGCCGAGCTCCTGTTTCATCGCTATCAGCTCTTCCTCCGTCTCACAATTATCCAGTCGCTGATAAAGCGACAATCGTTCTGTAATACTTTCAACATATTCATCCGGTATCAAAATTTCCAGGTCAGTATCAATAGTACAATCCTGTACAAAATCATCCTGCTTTGCAATTTCTTCTTTGAAAAGCTCCTTGAAATCGGTTCTTTTCAGTTCACGAATAGCTTCATCCAATATTTTTTGATACATCTCAAAACCAATCTCTGCCATGAAGCCGCTCTGCTCACCGCCTAAAAGGTTTCCAGCTCCCCGTATGTCCAGGTCTCTCATAGCAATTTGGAAACCACTGCCTAAATCACTATGTTGTTCTAATGTCTGCAGCCTTTTCCTGGAGTCATTGGGCAATGTACTCATTGGTGGTGCCAGCAAATAGCAAAAGGCTTTCTTATTACTGCGGCCTACCCTGCCTCTTAACTGGTGCAGATCACTGAGACCAAACTGATGCGCATTATTGACAATAATCGTATTCACATTAGGAATATCTACCCCACTTTCTACAATGTTCGTACAGACCAATACATCATACTTTCTCTCTATAAAATCAAGAATCCTTTCCTCCAGTTCATGTCCTTCCATTTGTCCGTGAGCATAACCAATGCTCAGGTCGGGGCAAAGCGCCTGAATAATAGATGCCATTTCTGCCAGGCCGGCAATACGATTGTAAATAAAGAATACCTGGCCGCCTCTCTCAGTCTCAAAATAAATTGCATCACGGATAAAATCTTCGTTATAGACCTGTACTTCGGTCTGGATAGGCTGCCGGTTGGGCGGCGGCGTATTCATGATACTCAGGTCTCTTGCCCCCATTAATGAGAATTGCAGGGTTCTTGGTATGGGCGTGGCAGTCAAAGTCAAACAATCAACTGTAGTGCGAAGTGTTTTTATCTTTTCCTTGTGCCCGACTCCAAACTTCTGTTCTTCATCAATAACAAGCAGACCAAGATCTTTAAACTTCACTTCTTTTCCCAACAGCCCATGTGTACCTATGATGATATCGATTTTACCCTCCTCCAGCTTCTTGAGTGTTTCTTTCTTTTCTTTTGAAGATTTAAAGCGGTTCAGGTAATCAACTGTAACCGGGAAATCCTTTAACCTGTCTTTGAAAGTCTTATAATGCTGAAACGCAAGTATGGTTGTAGGAACAAGCACCGCTGCCTGCTTTCCATCCACACAAGTTTTGAAGGCGGCCCTGATCGCCACTTCTGTTTTTCCAAATCCAACATCGCCACAAACTAACCTGTCCATAGGAGAAGGCGACTCCATATCCTTTTTTACATCTGCAGTTGCCTTGCTCTGATCAGGGGTATCTTCATAAATGAATGAAGCCTCCAATTCGGTTTGCATGTAATTATCCGGCGTATGTGCAAATCCCTGCTGCGCCTTTCTTTTTGCATATAACTTAATAAGATCAAATGCAATCTCCTTAACCTTAGTTTTAGTTTTTTCTTTTAGCTTATTCCATACATCACTTCCCAGTTTATTTACCTTGGGCACACTGCCATCCTTTCCGGTATACTTGGCAATTTTGTGCAGGCTGTTGATATTGACATATAAAATATCGGTATCCTTGTAAATTAACCGTACCGCTTCTTGTAAACGGCCATTTACCTCCAGTTTCTGCAGGCCGCTGAAAATACCTACGCCATGATCAATATGGGTGACAAAATCACCCGGCTGTAACTCACGAAGTGTTCGCAGGGTGAGCGCCTTGTTCTTATTATATGCCTGCTTGACCTTATACTTATGATAACGCTGAAAGACCTGGTGATCTGTATAGCAAACAACCTGAAGGTCTTCATCAATAAAACCTTCGTGTACAGAAGTAGCTATCGGGTTAAATACAATCTCCGCCTTCAAATCGTCAAAAATACTTTGCAGCCTTTCCAACTGACGGGGGTTTTCGGCAAAAATGAACAACTGGTATTTTTTTGCCTCCCAGCCTTTCAGGTCCCTGATCAGCAAATCAAACTGGCGGTTGAAGGAAGGTTGTTCTTTTGTATGATGCTGAATGGTGAAAGCAGGGTAATGGACGGGAAAACTGTCTTTGTGCCCAAATGCTACTACATGCCGTTCAAACATCTTTTTCTCAAATTCAGTCACAGATATGAAATCATCTGTTCTAACATCTTTCTTTGACAGGTTTTCATCCGCCTCCTCTTTTCTTGACCTGGATGGCTGATTTTTAATTTCCTCCTGCAGCCTTAAAAAGCCGTTCAAGTCCTCTTCACTGTCTGCGATATGCTCTTTACATAGTTCATAATCCTGTATCCATACAACTGTGTTCTCCGGTAAAAATTCAAACAAGGAAATCCGGTCCTCACTTTTAAATTGGGTATCTACATTAGGGATAATGCTTACCTGTAGTAATTTTCGTTCACTTAACTGTGTTTCCGGATCAACAATTCGGATGGAATCAACTTCGTTTCCAAACAATTCTACCCGGTAAGGTTTTTCATTACCAAATGAATAAATGTCCAAAATCCCTCCCCTTATGGCAAATTGGCCCGGCTCATAGACAAAATCCGTTCTTTCAAAACCATAATCAGCCAGTTTCAATAACAGCTGTTCTGTATTAATCGTATCTCCTGTCTTTATATGTATTATATTGGATGAAAGGGTACCAGGCAATACTACTTTTTCAAACAAGGCTTCCGGATAGGTAACTAGCACTTTCTTATTCCCTCCTGCCGCTATTTTGGTCAATGCCTCTGTTCTCAGCATTACATGCGATGAATTCAAAAGCTGGTAATTCTTCCTGTTTTTAAAGGAAGATGGAAAATAAAATATGTCCAGGGCTTCGGTCAGGTTTTCCAGGGTATTATGAAAATAAGCCGCCTCCTCTGCATCGTTCAAAATGATCAGGTGATTCAATTGTGATAAGGAAGGATGAGTAAATGCAGCTGCTACAATAAACTGGGAAGAACTTCCCTGCAGGTTTTCGAGGTATATTTTTTGGGCAGGGGCAAAAGAAAGCTTGTCCGCCAGTTGAAAAAGGCGGGGTGTGTTTTGATACCGTTCCAGCAGTTCCTTCACACTCATGAGAGGCGCAAAATTAATTGATTGGCAACGATTGCAGTAATAAATTCCAATAATCACAACATTCGCATGGCCAGATGGTTTTACCTTTATCAAAACCAGCAAAAAATGGCATTGTTACCCTGGCGCAAAGGCATTGTGACCAAAATTGATGATCACACACATAACACAAGAAGGTTCTGGATACAGGTGCCTGAGTTAGAAAAATTTGATTTTGTACCGGGCCAGTTTGTTACCCTTGACCTGCCTATTCATGAAAAACCAAACAAAAGGTGGCGGAGTTATTCCATCGCTTCCTGGCCGGATGACAGCAATACATTTGAATTACTGATTGTACTGGCGCAGGGCGGATTGGGTACTAGTTATCTTTTCGATTTTAAAAATATTTCCGTGGGCAGCGAATTAACCCTCCGCGGGCCACAAGGAGTGTTTACCCTGCCTGAGAAATTGGATAAAGACCTTTTCTTAATATGCACCGGAACAGGAATAGCCCCATTCAGGAGCATGGTAAATTATATTAAGCTAAAAAAAATATCATTTAAAAACATTCACCTGGTATTTGGCTGCCGCAAAAAAGAAGACCTTTTATACTATGAAGAATTAAAAAAACTGGAATTGGAACTTCCGGGCTTTCATTATCACCCCACTTTATCAAGAGAACACTGGGACGGTCACTATGGTTACGTTCACCCTATTTATATGGACCTCTGTAAAAACAGGCAAGAAGCACTGTTCTTCCTCTGCGGCTGGAAGCACATGATTGATGAGGCAAAAAAACATATCACAGAAATGGGATATGACAAAAAATCCATCCACCTGGAATTGTACGGGTAACCTCTAATGGTAATTCAATATTTTTTCAACTGATAAAAAACAAGGCTATCGTTGATAACTGTCATGTTCAGTTTTTAACGCATAGTTCCTATATTCGTGCAAACCAATTTGCGTATGGGGGCTTCCTCGCTTATTGTACTGATCATCGCTGCCATTGCCTTCTCCGGCATTGCGATTCTCCTGTCAAAATTTGTTTTAAAAGCATCCACCAATAAGCAAAAGGGCGAACCTTATGAGTGTGGTATTCCCACAACCGGCAAAACATGGATACAGCTAAATGTAGGTTACTACCTTTTTGCCCTCATCTTCCTGATTTTTGATGTGGAGCTTGTTTTTCTATACCCCTGGGCTGTTGTAGCCAAAAGCATGGGATGGATCGCATTAATTGAAATAGTTATTTTCTTTTTTATACTTTTCATGGGATTCCTTTATGCACACAAAAAAGGAGCCCTGAAATGGATGTAATGCCAGTTTTAAGAAAACTAAACCGATGATTAATTTCGAAAATGAGTGATGAAGTAAAAATATCTGAAGACAAAATGATATTGCCACAAAGACCAGAGAAACTTGAGGATACTTTTCCCGGGCAGGTGCATAACCTTGCTGGCGGAGAGGTAGTCCTTAGCAAACTGGATGACCTGATCAACTGGGCAAGGTCCAACTCCATCTGGCCACTCACTTTTGCCACCAGCTGCTGCGGAATTGAGTATATGGCAGTAGCGGGTTCTAAATATGATTTTTCACGATTTGGCTTTGAAGTGGCCCGGGCCACACCGCGGCAGGCTGATGTAATTATAATAGCTGGTACAATCGTCAACAAAATGGCGCCAGTATTAAAAAGGTTATATGACCAGATGGCCGACCCCAAATATGTAATTGCCATGGGCGCCTGTGCCATCAGCGGCGGACCTTTCTTTTATAACACATATTCGGTAGTAAAAGGTGCCGACCATGTGATTCCTGTAGATGTGTATGTAGCCGGTTGCCCTCCAAGGCCCGAAGCTTTGTTGCATGCATTGATAACATTGCAGCAAAAGATCAAGAGTGGTTTAACAAGAGAGCAAATAAGAACAGGCATAGAATAATGACCAACGAAGAACTGAAAATAAAGATCACCGAATTGCTGCCGGAAGCGACTTTTGATGAAAGTGGCGAATGGATCACTGTGAATATGGAGCCACAAAGCTGGTTGTCTTTTGCCCGGCAATTACGTAGTGATGACACTTTATTCTTCGATTATCTTTTCTGCCTGACCTGTATTGACTGGAAAACACATCTCACCATGGTATACCACCTGTCATCTACCCGTTACAGGCACAATATGGTGGTAAAAACAAAGCTTGACAGAAATAAACCTGAAATAGAAACTGTATCACATATATGGCGTACAGCCGAGTTTCATGAAAGAGAAGTATATGAAATGTTCGGAGTAAATTTTCTTAACCATCCCGATTTGCGTTTATTGATTTTGCCCGATGGATGGGAAGGAAAGAATCCGCTAAGAAAAGATTTTGAAGATCCCATTAATATGATAAGGCTTTGATATGTACGAAGAAGTAGGTACAACCACTGAAGGGGACCTGGTCATTAACGTAGGACCACAACACCCGGCCACTCACGGCGTATTGCATCTTGTGATTACGCTGAACGGGGAAACTATCAAAAAAGTGGAACCTCATCTTGGTTATATTCATCGCTCTATTGAAAAAATGTGTGAGAGCCTCACCTACCGGCAATTTATATATGTTACCAGCCGGATGGATTATCTCTCTTCTCATATAAATAACCATGCCTGTGCTTTGTGTGTTGAAAAAGGCTTACAGGTGGAAATCCCTCCCAGGGCACAAGTCATCCGCATATTGATGGATGAGCTGACAAGGATTGCGTCGCATGAATTATGGTGGGGAGCCATGGCTATGGATTTAGGCGCTTTTACACCTTTCTTCCATGCGTTCAGAGAAAGAGAAAGTATTAATGATATCATGGAAGAAACCTGCGGAGCCAGACTGACCATGAATTATATGGTACCCGGTGGTGTGATGCAGGACATCCATCCCAATTTTCAGAAAAGAGTAAAAGATTTTCTTGTACAGTACAAAAAGAAGATCAGGGAATATGATGAACTGGTAACCGGCAATATCATTTTCCAGAACCGGATGAAGGGAATCGGCTACTTGTCACCTGAGGATGCCATCTCTTACGGCTGCACCGGGCCCACAGCGAGGGGGAGCGGAGTAAGTTCAGATATCAGAAAGATCTATCCTTATGAAATTTATGACAAGCTTGAATTTGACGAGGTGCTGGAAACCGCAGGTGATTCATTTGCCCGGTACATGGTACGCATCCGGGAAATGCAGCAATCTATCCGCATCATCGAACAATTAATAGATAATATACCTGAGGGTGACTTCCAGGCAAAAACAAAAGCGGTATTGAAATTACCTAAAGGAGAGTTTTATACAAGAGTAGAAACTGCCAGAGGCGAACTGGGAGTGTATATCGTAAGCGAAGGCGGCACTACGCCTTATCGCATCAAATTCCGTTCCCCCGGCTTTTCAAACCTTTCTGTACTCGATCATATTGCACGGGGTTCCAAAATTGGCGACCTCGTGGCCATGATGGGAACACTGGATTTAGTAATACCTGATATTGACAGATAACATGTGGAGTTTTAGACATATTGCCAATGAGATTCATGCCTGGTTGAGTGCCACCTTCAACCCCACATGGACATTGATCATAGAAATGGTACTGGCCGGTGTGGCCGTGATTGGCCTGTTTGCTGCATTGGGCCTGGTATTGGTATTGATGGAACGAAGAGTAGCCGCCTGGATACAAATCCGCCTTGGCCCTAACAGGGTTGGCCCTAAAGGCTTATTGCAATCATTGGCCGACACGTTGAAACTGATCGTAAAAGAAGGACTAACCCCAGATGGTGCAGATAAATTAATGTTCAATATTGCGCCGTTCATTGCGATGATAGTAGCCATGCTGCTGATGGCGCCCATCGCTTTTGCCAAAGATTTTCAGCTATGGGACCTCAATATCGGGGTATTATTTGTGTCTGCAGTTTCCTCATTAATGGTGATAAGCATTTTGATGGCCGGTTGGTCAAGCAATAACAAGTATTCCTTGTTAGGCGCTATGCGAAGCGGTGCACAAATCGTAAGCTATGAATTATCTGCAGGACTGTCAATTCTGACGATCGTTGTATTTACCGGCAGTTTGCAGGTTTCAGATATTATTCATGCGCAGGCCAATGGCTGGTGGATATTCAAAGGCCACCTGCCTGTTTGGATAGCATTTGTCATTTTCATTATCGCAGTTACAGCTGAAACAAACCGTGCCCCCTTTGACCTGGCAGAAGCAGAGTCAGAACTGACCGCCGGTTTCCATACAGAATATTCGGGGATGAAGTTTGCCTTGTTCTTCCTGGCAGAATATATCAATGTGTTTATTGTTTGTGCAATTGGNNTTTGGAAAAACGTTCTTCTTAATATTTGTCATAATGTGGTTCAGGTGGACATTCCCCCGTTTGCGGATTGACCAGTTGCTGAACCTGGAATGGAAATACCTGTTACCGATCAGTATGATCAACCTGCTGGTGGCAACAGCAATGGCAATATTGGGATGGCATTTTTAGTGAATGATGAATAGTGAGTGGCAGATGATGTTTTCTTAGTGTTAGGCTTATTAGTCTGAAGTATATGTTTATTACAAAATATATAAAAGAAGTTTTTGGTGCAGTGAAATCCCTGTTTACCGGGATGAAACGGACCATGTACTATTTCACGCATCACAAAGAAATAATTACCCAGGAATATCCTGACAACCGGGACAAACTGGTGTTGCCGGAAAGATTCAAGGGTGAAGTGGTGATGCCGCACAATGAAAACAACGAACACCGCTGCACGGGTTGCCAGGCTTGTGAACTGGCCTGCCCGAACGGTACGATCAAAGTTATTTTTAAAAACGAACTCACACCAGAAGGCAAAAAGAAGAAAGCGATTGATAAACTGGTTTATCACCTGGAATTATGCACTATGTGCAATCTCTGCGTGGAGGCCTGTCCTTCTGATGCCATCAAGATGGCCCAGACATTCGAACACAGTGTGTACGACAGAAGCCATCTGACAAAAATTTTGAATAAACCCGGATCAAAAATCATGGAAGGAGTAGAATGATGAGCGGTTCCACCATATTGTTTTATTTGCTGGCAGCATTAACATTAGGCTGTGGTATATTATCCGTCAGCACCAGGCAGATATTCCGTGCCGCTATTTACCTTTTGTTCTCGCTGATAGGGATTGCCGGTATTTATTTCTGGCTGCAATATGAATTTATTGCCGCAGTACAGATAGTAGTTTATGCCGGGGGCATTGCAGTGCTGATCATCTTCTCCATCTTTCTTACCCAGCAAGCCGGTGAAAAGCTGCCAAAACAAAAAATCGGAAGAAAAATATTTTCGGCATTGGCTGTATTCTGTGCATTTGCCTTAACGATGGTGCAGGTATACCAGCATGAATTTTCAAAAATAATTACTGATGCCGCTCCCGCTACTGTAAGAAACATAGGCGAAAAGATGCTGAGCACTGAACAAGGTGGCTACGCATTGCCTTTTGAAGTTATATCCATGCTGTTACTGGCAGCCATGGTCGGCTGTATCGTAATTGCGTTAAGAAGTAAACCGGAAACAAAATGACCATCGAACCCGGATTATATCATTTATTGTTTATCAGCACAGCGCTGTTTTTCATTGGTGTCTACGGTTTTTTCACCCGAAGAAACCTGATTACCATGCTCATGAGCATAGAACTGATCCTGAACAGTGTGAACCTGAATTTTATAGCTTTTGACAAATACCTGTGGCCCGGTAAAATGGACGGACTGTTCTTTACCGTATTCATCATTGCTATTGCAGCCGCCGAAGCTGCGGTGGCAATAGCTATTATTATTAACCTGTACCGCAGCCACCAGTCCATTGATGTCGAAAACGCAGAAGACCTAAAGTATTAAACAATTATGCCGAACGCAACCATTATAGCACTGATTCCCCTGTTGCCGCTTGCCGGTTTCCTGTTGTTAGGTTTATTTGGCAGAAAATATTTGAAAACCAGTTCCGGCATTATCGGAACAGCCCTCTTACTTACATCCACCATTTTAGCCCTGTACACTGCCTATGAATACTTTTTTGTTTACGGGAAGGTCAATGGTATCTACCAGCAACTGACCCCACTTAAAATTACCTGGCTGGAGTTCTCTAAAGGTGTATCCATAGATATGGGCCTGATGATAGACCCCATATCGGTAATGATGCTGGTGGTAGTTACCCTTGTTTCGCTGATGGTACACATCTACAGTATCGGCTACATGAAAGGAGAAGAAAGGTTCTCCACCTACTATGCCTTTCTTGGACTATTTACTTTCTCAATGCTAGGTCTGGTGTTATCTACTAACATCTTCCAGATCTATATTTTTTGGGAACTCGTAGGTGTATCTTCGTTCCTGCTCATTGGTTATTATTATAATAAACCAAGTGCAGTGGCGGCGAGTAAAAAAGCCTTTATTGTAACCCGTTTTGCCGACCTTGGATTTTTAATTGGCATATTGATCCTTTCCTATTGTTCCGGCACACTGGATTTTGCCACATTGATCCAGCGACTGACTTCACCGGAATCAAATGAATTTAAAACAGCCGTTACCTACTCTTTCCTGGGAGCTTCCGCACTTACATGGGGGGCAGCTTTAGTGTTCATCGGTGGCGCCGGTAAAAGCGCTATGTTTCCGCTGCATATCTGGCTGCCCGATGCTATGGAAGGCCCTACTCCCGTTTCAGCATTAATACATGCTGCAACAATGGTAGTAGCAGGCGTTTACCTCGTAGCAAGATTATTCCCCGTATTTGCCATTACCACACCGGCTGTATTGGAAATCATTGGCTGGGTCGGTGCCATATCAGCCATCATAGCCGCTGTTATAGCCTGTACGCAAACAGATATAAAAAGAGTACTGGCCTATTCCACCATGTCGCAAATTGGATATATGATGTTCGCATTGGGTGTGGCGAAATATGGCGCTGAACCTGCATTAGGTTACACGGCTTCCATGTTCCATCTGTTCACCCATGCCATGTTTAAAGCCTTGCTGTTCCTCGGTGCCGGTGCTGTTATCCATTATGTGCATAGTAATGAAATGAATGATATGGGCGGACTAAGAAAATATATGCCGATCACCCATATCACCTTTTTGATTGCCTGCCTTGCTATAGCTGGTGTTCCGCCATTTGCCGGATTTTTCAGCAAAGAAGAAATTCTGTTGGCCGCATACCAGGATAATATGGCTATCTACTGGATTGCATTGATCACTTCCGGCATCACTGCTTTCTATATGTTCCGTTTATACTTCACTATTTTCTGGAACAAACCTCATCATGCTCATGGAGAAAAGCATGGCGAAGGTGGTTTTGTGATGATGCTGCCATTAGTAATATTAGGAATAGGCGCTGCTGCAGCCGGCTTCATCCCATTTGGCGAATTTGTAAGTTCCGATGGCCGGCCCCTTGAATCTCACTTTCATTTGCAATTTTCAATCTTACCCGTAGCATTAGGACTTGCCGGCATATTGCTGGCTATGTGGCTTTATTATAAACAAAATGATAAACCGGCTAAACTGGCTTCTTCATTGGGCGGTCTTTACAAGGCAGCTTATCACAAATTTTATATTGACGAGATATATCTCTTTGTAACAAAGAAAATATTATTCAACCTGGTAGGCAGGCCGGCTGCATGGTTTGACAGAAATGTAGTGGATGGATTTATAAACCTGACCGGTAATACCACACAGGCTGTTTCAGAAGGAATAAAAAAAGTACAATCAGGAAAAGTACAGCAATATGCCATTTACTTCCTGGGTGGGGTAATTGTGCTGGCTGTATTGTTCATTTATATATGGAAATAGAACTGAAGACAAAATAGTATTGATGAACCTTTTATTACTCATAGGAGCCCCTTTACTGACTGCACTGGCTGTGTTGCTTTCCCGCAACAAGCAACAGGTAAAATGGATATCGCTGGCCGGCTCCGCTGTGCAACTGGCATTGGCCTTTGCTCTTTTATTTGCTTTCCGGCAGGAAAGAGCGGCCGGCAACAATGCACAAATGCTCTTTGAACAGCATTACAAATTATTCGAGTCGCTTAATATCAATTTTCACTTTGGCGTGGATGGTATTTCTGTTGCGATGATATTACTGACCTCCTTCGTCGTAATTGCCGGGGTACTTGTATCCTGGAATGTAGAGAAGATGACCAAAGAATTTTATTTCCTTCTGCTGCTGCTGGGACTCGGCGCATATGGTTTCTTTATTTCGCTTGATCTGTTCATACTTTTCTTCTTCCTCGAAATTTCTGTAATTCCGAAATATCTCTTAATCGGCATTTGGGGAAGTGGCAAAAAGGAATACAGTGCCAATAAACTGGCGTTAATGCTGATGGGTGGTTCCGCCCTGATACTGGTGGGCATGTTAGGGCTTTATTTCACCACCGGTTACAGCTTTGATATAATGACATTATCTAAGGCAAACATTCCGGCTGCCACACAAAACCTGCTGTTCCCATTGCTGTTTGTGGGATTTGGTGTTTTCACAGCGTTGTTCCCTTTACATACATGGGTACCCGATGGTCACTCCTCTGCCCCTACTGCCGGTTCCATGTTCCTGGCAGGTATTTCGATGAAACTGGGAGGTTATGGCTGTTTAAGAGTGGCTACCTACCTCTTACCTGAAGGAGCAAAAGAATATGCCAATATCATCATCGTACTTTCTGCCATTGCTATTTTATATGGTGCTTTCGCTACGATGATGCAGAAAGACCTGAAATATATCAATGCTTACTCTTCCGTTAGCCATGTGGGCTTCAGTTTGCTCGGTATTGGTATGCTTACACAAACAGCCATTACCGGCGCATTAATGCAAATGGTATCACACGGGGTTATGACAGCCCTTTTCTTCGCCGTTATCGGAATGGTGTACGACAGAACACATACACGAATGGTAGCCGAGATGGGCGGACTAATGAAAATGATGCCTTTTATTGCCACCGTATTCTTTATAGTGGGTCTATGTTCTTTAGGACTTCCAGGGTTCAGTGGCTTTGTAGCAGAAATGACCGTCTTTATGGGCTCCTGGCAGAATGATGATGCGTTTCACCGGATAGCCACTATTGCCGCAGCCATGTCGATTGTAGTAACAGCTGTATATATATTAAGGGCAACAGGTAAAACCATGATGGGGCCTGTAGTGAATGCAGAACATTTGCAATTGGGTGATGCCAAATGGAATGAAAAATTAGCAGCGATCATCCTGGTTGCAGGTATAGTAGCGATCGGTATTGCCCCGGGCTGGCTGAATGATCTGCTGAAACCGGCTGCTGAAGAAATAATGAACAGAATTGCTGGAAAATAAAATAATGACCGGATGAATGAGTTTCTCACCTTGATGAAAAGTGAACTGGTGCTTACCGGCATCATCTTCCTTCTTCTCTTTATCAAAATTGGTAAAGGGATGAAGAATGAATCACTGCTTTCCCTGATCCAGCTGCTGCTTTTACTGAACTTCATATTCAGTTTCTTTTTCAACAAGGAGGGCAATCTCTTTGGTGATATGTTCTATACTACACCATTGATTGCTTTCCAGAAAAGCATTTTAAATCTCGGCGTTTACCTGATCTCATTATTGTGTTCCGACTGGCTGAAGAAAACACAGCACCTGCCGGAATTCTTCCTGCTGATGTTATCTGCATTGCTGGGTATGTTCCTGATGATCTCCAGCGGCAATCTCCTGATTTTCTATTTATCGCTGGAACTGGCGACCATACCCGTAGCCGCTATGGCTAATTTCGACCTGGAGAGAAAACGTTCATCCGAAGGAGCCATGAAGATGATCCTGTCATCTGCTTTCTCCTCCGGCATCTTATTGTTTGGCATATCATTGATATACGGCAGTACTGGTTCGATAAGCTTACCGGCCATCAGCCAGTTACTTAATGGATCTCCTTTACAGATACTGGCTTTTGTTTTCGTATTCACTGCCTTTGCTTTCAAATTATCCATTGTGCCATTCCATTTATGGACAGCCGATGTATATGAAGGCTCCCCGATTGCTGTTACTTCTTTTCTTTCTGTGATCTCCAAGGGGGCTGTTGCATTCATCTTTATCACTGTCCTGTACAAGGTATTTACACCCATGCTGGAAATATGGTACTGGATGATTGTTATACTGGCAATTGCCACCATGGTCATTGGCAACCTTTTTGCCCTGCGCCAGCAGAACATAAAACGATTCCTTGCTTTCTCCTCCATTGCACAGGTTGGTTTCATCCTAGTGGGTATCAGCAATGCTGATTACCTGGGAATTGCTTCAGTAGTTTACTTTGTATTGATCTATGTATTTTCCAACCTGGCTGCTTTCGGAGTGGCTGCAGTCATTGCAGAAAAAACAGGTAAAGAAAATATTGATGACTACAAAGGGTTGTACAAGACCAATCCTTTCCTGACATGGATTATGGCATTGGCCTTATTCTCCCTGGCTGGCATACCGCCAACGGCCGGTTTCTTTGGTAAATTATTTTTATTGACAGCAGGTGGCGCCAGGGCTGAGTATTGGTTCATCCTCGTTGCGGCATTAAACATGATCATTTCGCTTTACTATTACTTACGGGTGGTAAGGGCCATGTTTATGGATAAGAATGATAACCCGGTTGAACCGGTGAAGACTGCCCCGGTAGTCAAAATGGCTTTGATTATTTGCGGAGGAGGTATTGTGCTGGTTGGCTTGCTGAGCTGGATATTTGAATACATAAAAACATTGCAGTACTAGTTATGGCACTCAATAAGAATCATGAATTCGAAGAACTCGACGGTGTCAAATGCGGCATTGTAGAAAAGAATGTAAAACCTGAAAGAGTTAACTTTTTAAAAGAGTTACTCGAGTTCAACGGTTATACAGTTATTGTTGTTCCTTCTCCTGCACCCAAAGCCGCACCGGCACCTAAGCCTGCCGAAGGCGAAGCAGCAGCTCCTCCACCACCTCCACCGGCCCCAGAAACTTTTACTGTTGGCGTTACAGACTACACATTTAATGCGGTGAATGCTATTTTTGGCAGGATGTTAAAAACAAAAGACGGTCATATCGTAACGCTGGCTTACTGGCAACAAAAAGAAGCAGCAAGCAACGATGAGATACCATACTACGAGCACCAATGAGTCACTATTCGTTCTTTTATCAGGAGGGAAACGAATGTAAATCAGCATTTTCCCAATCAAAAGTGATAAGAATCAGGATTTCCGCTGACCTGCGTTTTCATTAATCAAGTGGCTTCGTCATAACTATGCAGGGCATAAAAGCTTGTATATTATGGCAACAAAAACTAAGGCCGGAAAGTATGTATACTTCTTCGGTGGCGGCAAAGCCGACGGAAACGAATCAATGAAAAACCTCCTCGGAGGCAAAGGCGCCAATCTAGCCGAGATGGCAGGTCATCCCAAACTGAAATTGCCCGTTCCCCCGGGATTTACAGTAACAACTGAAGTTTGCACCTATTACTATGCAAACAGGAAGACATATCCCAAAATATTAAAAGCCCAGGTACAGGAAGCACTGGCAAAAATGGAAAAGCTAACCGGAAAAAAATTCGGTGATGCGGCTAATCCTTTATTGCTCTCTGTTCGTTCCGGCGCCCGCAGAAGTATGCCGGGTATGATGGAAACGGTACTTAACGTAGGCTTGAATGAAACCACTATCAAAGGAATTACTGCCCAAAGTGGTGACGAACGTTTCGCTTACGATGCTTACCGCCGCCTTATCATGATGTATGCCGATGTGGTGATGGAAAAAGCAGCCGGCATTGAAGCTAAAAATGGTAAGGGCATCCGTAAAGTGCTGGATGAAAAACTGGAGCATATCAAACACAGTAAAGGGTATAAAAGTGATACAGAATTAACAGCTGACGAACTGAAAGACCTGGTAAAAGATTACAAGAAAACCGTGAAGAAAGTATTGGGTAAAGAATTTCCAGATGATCCGTATGAACAAATGTGGGGAGGTATCGGTGCTGTGTTTGCCAGCTGGAATGGTAAACGAGCCATTGAATACCGCCGCATTGAAAAAATACCGCATGAATGGGGTACTGCTGTAAACGTACAAGCCATGGTGTTTGGCAATATGGGTGATGATAGCTGTACAGGTGTAGCCTTTACCCGCAACCCCGGTAATGGTGAAAATAAATTCTATGGCGAATACCTGGTAAATGCACAGGGTGAAGATGTGGTAGCCGGTATCCGCACTCCGGCACCGGTAAATGAATACTCAAAGAATGCACAGAGCGAACATTTTACCACCCTGGAAAAGCTGATGCCGAAGTTGTACAAAGAATTATTCGAGTACCAGCGTCGCCTGGAGAAACATTATAAAGACATGCAGGATATTGAGTTCACCATTGAAAAAGGTAAACTCTACATGCTGCAGTGCCGGGTAGGTAAACGTAATGGTGTAGCCGCTGTTCGTATGGCTACTGAGATGTATAAAGAAAAACTCATCGATATAAAAACCGCTGTAATGCGGGTAGGACCCAACCAATTAGTAGAGTTGCTTTTACCTATGCTCGATCCCAAAGCTGAATTAACTGCACCTGTTATTGCCAAAGGCTTACCAGCAGGTCCAGGTGGAGCAAAAGGCCGGGTAGTATTCTCTTCTGCCGATGCAGTAGCATGGGCCGCCAAAGGAGAAAAAGTGATCCTGGTAAGAGAAGAAACATCTCCGGAAGATGTGGATGGCATGCACAAAGCACAGGCCATCCTGACAACCAAAGGTGGCATGACATCACATGCTGCCCTGGTAGCAAGAGGCTGGGGTAAGTGTTGTATCGTTGGCTGTGGTGATATAGAAATTCACAGTGATGGTAAAAACTTCCATGCAAAGAATGGGGTTGTTATCAAAGAAGGCGACTGGATCAGCCTGAATGGTACTAAAGGCCTGGTGTATGAAGGCAGCATGGCACTGGTTGATATTGACATTGATAAGAACCAGTCCTACAAAGACCTGATGAAACTGGTGGATAAAACCAAACAGATCGGTGTAAGAGCTAATGCTGAAACCCCTGAAGATGCACTGCATGCCGTTAAGTTTGGCGCCGAAGGTAT
>DEHX01000121.1 GCA_002352145.1 Chitinophagaceae bacterium UBA2789 | reverse complement strand
GTTGACAGGCGATGGGCAATAATAATCGAGGTTCTTCCTTTGATTAAGGTGTCAATGGCATGCTGTATCAGTTGTTCGCTTTCTGTATCTACGGATGAAGTTGCTTCATCCAGAATCAAAACAGATGGGTTGTACAACATTGCCCTAATAAAAGACAATAATTGACGCTGGCCCAGAGACAGTGTGGCCCCCCTTTCCATAACATTATAATCATATCCTCCTGGCAACCGCATGATAAAATCATGCATATCTATCAGTTTTGCTGCCTCCATAACCTTTTCCCCTGGTATTTCAGGATTTCGCAAAGTGATATTGTCCATAACAGACCCCGAGAACAAAAAAACATCCTGCAACACCACCCCGATATTTTTGCGCAGGCATTCCAGCTCAAACTCTTCAATATTTATATCATCTATTTTAATGGTTCCTTTCTGAATATGGTACAACCTGTTGAGGAGGCTGATGATGGTGGTTTTACCGCTACCGGTATGGCCGACGATAGCAATCGTTTCACCGGGATTCGCTTTGAAAGACACGTCTTTCAATACATAATTATCATCAGTATAAGCAAACCAGACTTTTTCAAACTCAATGGCGCCCTTTACCTGTGCCGGTGCATGGGTTCCGTTATTGTCGGCGAAGTCTTCATTATCCAATACCTTAAACACCCTTTCACTGGCAATAATACCCATCTGCAGTACATTAAATTTGTCTGCAATAACACGAAGTGGACGAAATAACAGGTTCAGGCAAAGAATAAAGGAGATAATAGTCCCCGCCTCGGCCCTTTGCCCGGCGCCATACCACACAATAAGGCCGATAGATAAAGCTAGTACGATTTCGACCACCGGAAAAAAAACAGAATAAGCGAAAATGGCTTTAATATTAGCGTTCCGGTGTTCTTTGTTGATCTTTTTGAATTTTTCAAACTCCTTATTCTCTGCTGCGAAAGCCTGTACCACCGACATTCCCGTAAGGTGTTCCTGCACAAAAGCATTCAGATTTGCCACGGCATTTCTTACTTTAAAAAAAGACCTGTTGATACTTTCTTTAAAATAATAGGTGGCAATCAGCATGATCGGAAAAGGGATAAGTGCTATCAGCGTCAGCTGCCAGTCAGACCAAAACATGAACACCAGCACGCAAACGATGGAAAGCATATCTGCGATAATTGGGACGAGGCCGTCTGAAAAAATATCATTGATTGATTCAATATCGTTAATAGTTCTTGTGGTAAGAGTTCCAATTGGTGTCTTGTCGAACTGGGAAAGATTCAGGTTAAGGATTTTCTTATAGGTAGCAATACGCATATCCTTTACCACCGACTGGCCCAATACCGCTGTGGTCAACGAAAACAGAAACCGCATGGCTGTTTCCACCAATATCAGCCCGATTTGAATAAGGGTAACCTTCACTACCATATCTGCCAGTGAATTAGCGATATACTTATTCACCGTCACTTGTATAAGCAAGGGCCTGACAGGTGTGATCACGGCCAAAAGGATAGCCAGCACTACGGACAGGTAAAATTTCTTTTTGTAGGGAGCCGCATATCCAAACACTCTCCGCAACAACCCAAAATCGAAAAAGCTTTTCTTATTTTCTGGCAAAATGAACAGTTAATGAAGGGGCAAAATTAACCAGAAGGGAATGATTAAAATCCTTTCTTTTCTTCTTCCTCGCCCATAGCAATCTTATACGCCTTGATGAATAAAGCACCAAGGTTTTTGTAAGGGGGTATATAATCTTCAAACTCTTTAGCTGTTACCATTCTGTCCAGTTCTTTCCAGAACGGCACCCAGTCAATACTATTCCCGTTCCTTACTTTTTCTGTCAGAAGCTGAAAGAAAGGACGATTTACTTCTGTAGCGCCTATTTGTTTGGAGGCAATGATATGAGCGTCGGATGCTTTTGCCAGCACATCATGTACCAGGTGATACCCGCCGCATGATCCCAGAAATACAATTTTTGATGTAGGGAACATCTGGGCAATTGTATAAGGAGCATAGTAGCTATGGCCCCGGTGTATAGTTATGGTAGGGTACAATTTATTTTTCTCCAGGTACTCTCCAAGGGCTTGTTGGGCTTTTTCATCTTCACCCGTTTCTTCCGGCAATGGACGGTTGGCAAAAATGGTGACCGGCCTTCCTTTTACTGAATTAATTGTTATCCATTGCGGATTGCTCCTGTCTATCTTCCAGTTGGCATTACCATACATGTTCTGAAAGCCCACAAATATTCCCTGCCCGTCTTTATCACCGTAAAAAAATACCTGCATAATCACCCTGCCGCTATCGTTGACCATGGCATTAAAAGGGACTTCATACACAGGCGGTATTCCCAATTCTTTGGTCAGATCTACTTTTTTGGTAGAATCTGCTGAAAGGAACAGCTTCTGAAGAATGTTATAAATCGCAATGCCTTTCTTATTGCCGGCGGCTATGTTTCGTTCATAATTCCTTTCCACATTGGCCAGCATCTCTTCGGCAAGAGGTTTTATTGTTTCAGCAATGCTGGCATAAGAGTCTGCCACATCAACACCATCTTCCAGGCCATCCGATTTTTCAAGATTGCTGACAAAAGCCCTCATCAGGCTGGCTGCATCATCTGTTTTGGGGAATGAGCTTAAGAAGTTTCCCAGGGTATTATAGCCGGCAGACATTTTGATAAACTTCCTGTATTTATCAAACTTTAGCTTCATCAGCAATGAATCGCCCCTGTTATTTACCTTTTTCATCATCAGCGGATATACTCCTTTCACAAAACTTGAGGTGTAAATGGATCCATCGGAAGAAACAGCGAGATAATACAATTCCTCTGCCGAGAGTGGCTGGATTGACCTGAACCGAACTTCAGCGCCTTCGTTGTGCAGGCCATTGATCACATTCACAAAATCCTCTCTTGCTTTTTTCTCCAACCTGTCAGTAAGTGATTTGTACTCAAACGCTGTATCTTTTTCAATAGCCCTGGCCACATAATCCATTTGTGTTCTGACCAGCAGTTTATAATACTGCAGGGAATCATCTTTCACTGCATCAATATCTTCAATAGTCATTTTACCGCTGACAATGTTATCCAAAAAAGGGAAATACTGCTGGCCACTTCTGCTTCGGGCCATTTTTACTATTGTTTTGATAAATACATCATCTGTAATATTCCTGATCACATAGCCGAGATGATTATTGGCTTGCGAAAAATCATACAACTGCCTTGCATATTTTCTTTTATCCAGTGCCCTAACCAAACTATCGGCAAAGGGCATATTGGGGTTATCCCGGAGGGTAGCCAGTGCTTTGTCAGGGTAAAGGATGCAATACTTTAGTACCAACTTGTTTTTTGCCTGCTGATAGCCCGGATTTTTTTCAAAAATGTGCACCAGCACATTGCTCCCTGCATCATAACTGAGAGGGCTGATCACTGGTTCAACAGATTCACCTTTCCTGTCTTTCAGCATTGCCTGTTCATATGCATTAATTATTGCCGGCAGGCTGGCCGGGTTAACCTTCTTGTCAGACTTAATCTTCCAGTTTTGACTAAAATACTTCAGGACATATTCCAGACCGGAGAGATACTTAACTTTTAGCCGGTGATCAAGTATGCTATCTGTTTCGATGAGGTATTGCAATGCATCCACTTTTTTGACAAGGCTTTGCGTTACCAGAAAGTTGATCTCGTCATTGCTGGTCGGGCTGAACCTGTTATCTGCTATTCCATCAGCAGCAAGGATAGATTTCTGTTCATTATCAATATAATCATGCCGGAGTTCCCTGTTCTGTGCTGGTTTATAAGCAATAGGGATTTTGATGGTATCGGCCACACTTACCCCTTGTGAACGGGCAGCAACTGCCGCCAGTAACACTACAATCGATAAGATAAGGTGCCTCGCTGTTTTCATTATAAGGATTGAAACGTCAAAGGTAGTAAGCAATGCTGACATGGCATTTTCTGTTACTTCTTACTGATACAGACGCATTTAAAACGGAAATAGCTGTTTTTAGCCTCATAAAAAATATTGTGCCAACTCATAAATATTAAGTTATCATTAAGTCTGTGTAAACGAACCGTTCTAAATTTTACAAGCAACTGATTTCCCATTAGGTTTGCGCAAACTTTCCAAGACATGGAAAACAAAGCCCGAAAGGTGCTGATAGCAGATGACGAACCGGATATTCTTGAAATCCTCAAGTATAACCTTTCCAATGAGGGGTATGAAGTCATCACTGCCAAAGACGGGGATGAAGCCCTGGAAAAAGCCCGCCGCACCAACCCGGACCTGGTGATTCTCGATGTAATGATGCCCAAAAAGACAGGTGTAGAGGTTTGTCAATTGCTCCGTTCACAGGCTGCCTTTAAAGAAACGCTGATCATTTTCCTGACTGCAGTCAATGATGAAGGCACCCAGATCAAGGGACTGGAAACCGGTGCAGATGATTACCTGAGCAAACCTATTAGTCCAAAAGTATTCCTGAGCCGGGTGAATGCTCTGTTCCGCAGATTGAATAAAACAGAAGCCAGGGTACTGACCATTGAAAATATGACGATCGACCCGGAACGGTTTATCGTAAAAGTGGGGGAAGAAGAAATTGTGCTGGCCAAAAAGGAATTCGAACTCCTTTACTTACTCGCCCAAAAGCCCGGCCGTGTTTTCCTTCGAAATGAAATCCTGAACCAGGTTTGGGGCAATGATGTGATCGTTGGCGACCGTACTATTGATGTACATATCCGCAAGATCCGCCAGAAGCTGGGTATTGATTGTATCACTACGGTAAAAGGGGTCGGGTATAAGTTTGAACTTTAGCCCCCTAAAAGGGGATGTTGTAAAACTCCTTTGTTCACTGCTTTCACTTCGTAGCTTAGCGGCATGTTTTCTACAAAGAATATTTCACCGAGACAGCTTTCTGCGTTTACAGCATTAATGCTGGCCGTTCCTATCAGTGTGCTGATTGGTTATGTAGAAAAAAGCTGGTGGATTGGTTTGGTTTGTTTTGCTATTATTCTTGCAGGCAGCTATTTTCTCATCTCTTTCATGCTGGAGCGGTTCATTTACCGCAAGATCAAACTGATCTATAAATTCATTTACAAAACAAAAGCTACCAAAAGAGAAGAAACTTATTATAAGTATGTGTTGCCGCAAAAAAGTATTGACGAGGTAAGAGAGGATGTGGAGGCATGGGCGACAAAAAATGAAGAGGAACTGGAAATGCTCCGGCAGAATGAACAGTTTCGCAAAGAGTTTCTGCAAAACCTTTCGCATGAATTCAAAACGCCGGTATTTGCCATACAAGGTTATGTAGACACCCTTCTGTCCGGTGCCATGGAGAAACCGGAGATCAATAAAAAATTCCTGGAGAAGACCGCCAAAAATGTAGACCGTCTTACTCATTTACTCAACGATCTTGATGAGATATCAAGACTGGAAAGAGGGGAACTGGTTTTATACAAAGAAAATTTTGTGATACAGGACCTTGTAAAAGATGTGTATGAAAGCCTTTCGGTAAAGACAGAGCCACTGCATATTTACTGTACTATCAAGAAAGGTTGTGAGTCGCCCTTAACCGTGTTTGCTGATAAAGAAAAGATCCGGCAGGTGCTGACAAACCTGGTAGAGAATTCCATCAAATACGGCAAGCAGAATGGCAGTATTACGGCCAGTATGTACAAAACCGACGGCAAACACATTCTGATTGAAATCAGTGATGATGGTATTGGTATTCCTGAAAAACATTTACTACGCATTTTTGAACGTTTTTACCGAACAGAAGAAGGGAGAAGTATTGATGTAAGCGGCAGCGGACTTGGACTGGCTATCTGCAAACACATTATTGAAGCCCATGGGCAAACGATTCATGTACGAAGTACAGAAGCAGTAGGCACTACGGTTGGTTTTACCTTAGATTCCAGGAGGGATTAAGGCTGGCTAATCACAAACCGATAACCTACACCTGATTCTGTGAGCAGGTATTCCGGCCTGTTTGAATCTGTTTCAATTTTTTTTCGCAGTTGAGCAATAAAAACCCTGAGGTATTGCGACTGGTTGATGAAGCCAGGCCCCCATACAGCCCGCAACAGGTATTGATGAGTGAGCACTTTGCCTTCATTACGTACCAGCAATGCCAGTAAACTGTATTCTGTGATTGTGAGTTTTACTAGTTCTTTATTCTTTTTCACCGTTCTTGTTGTAAGATCTATCTCCAGGTCATGCCCCCGGATGACAGGATCGCTATCCTCCATTACCACTGAACGCAAAGCTGAGCGAATTCTTGCCAGTAATTCGCCGGTGCGAAAGGGCTTGGCCAGGTAATCATTGGCCCCGCTATCCAATGCAGATATAATATCATCTTCATCATCCTGTACCGAAAGTATTATTACCGGGTTTGTAAACCACTGCCTCAATGATTTTAATACCTCCTGCCCGTTTTTATCCGGAAGACCAATATCTAGCAGAATAAGATCAGGAGGATGATTAGCCGCCATTATCAAACCATCCTTTGCCGTAGCTGCGAGGCTTACCGCATAACCATTACTATGCAAGGTTATTTCCAGCAATCTTCTGATTTGCGGCTCGTCATCAATGATCAGTATTTCCGCTTTATTCATCCGCTGATTTTTTTAATGGAAGATATTTCGGCAGGTAGCTTAATGGTAAATATGGCACCACCTCCTGTTTTATTCTGAACCTGCACGGATCCTCCCATCGCTTCTGTAAAACCCTTTACAATGGAGAGTCCAAGCCCGGTGCCACTAACAGTTGTGTTTTTCAACCGGTAGAACTTATCAAACACAAATGGTATCTCTTCTTCCGGAAGTCCCTTACCAGTATCTTCTACTGTGACCAAAAGATATTGATCAAAAGAAGCTCCCAATCTTATGCTGGCGTCAGCCGGCGTATGGCGGACTGCATTGCTCAGCAAATTAAAAAGTACCTGTTCAAACATTCCCTTATCCAGTTTGAATAATGGCAGCTGCTGGGGAACATCAATTTTGATTTGCTGTAAAGCTCCATCCTCTTCCACCCTTCTCACTACAGCGTAAATAATTTCACTTATATCACACCAATTCATTTTGGGTTGCAAAAAGCCTGATTCAATACGGGACATATTCAGCAGGTTTTCCACCTGCTGATTCAGTCTTACCGAAGCTTTGGCTATTTCTGCCAGCAGTTGCTGTTTATTATGCTCTGTCAGGTTTTGATTATTCTCCTGCAGGTTATCTGTTGCGCCGATTATTGTTGCAATCGGTGTCTTCAGTTCATGTGATAAAGAGTTGAGCAATGTATTATACAACTTAACTGCCTTGGCCCGTTCCTGCCTCAGTCTTGCCAGTTTTTCTACCTTTCGTATTCGGTAAGTAAGCACCGCATTTACCATAGCGATGATAAAGTACATGATCAGCAAAATGGCGTCTTCCGTGGAGGCAACATGTATGGTGAAGTGCGGCGGAATAAAAAAGAAATCCCAGATAAAAGCGGACAGGGCTGCCGCCAGAAGTACCGGAAAAATTTCAAATGAGATAGCAATGATGGAAACTGCCAGCAACAGGATCAATGCTATAACCCTGTAACCAAGGTAGGGCGATAATCCATAACAGAGCAATGAAACAGTTATCACTATCAATACGCTGTAAAAATATTGCCAGCGTATCCCCGGTTTACTTTGTAAAAAATCTTTCATTGTCTGTAAAAGCAAAATTAGACTGAAGCTTTCATACACAACGACAAGAACAGTGTATAAAGATTTTATAAAGATTTGATCTTCTGAGTTGGCAAAATCAACGAAGCGACAACAGCCACGCATACATTTGTCCATTCATCATAGTTCATTACCTATGTCAATCTCTCACAACAAGGCAAGTGCAGCAGGTCTGCTGATTGCCTTAGGAATCATTTTCGGCGATATCGGTACTTCCCCGCTTTACGTACTCAATGCCATCATGAATGGAAAGACGGTTTCAGAAGAGCTGATTGCCGGTGCCTTATCCTGTATCATCTGGACACTTACCCTGCAAACCACCATTAAATATGTGATACTAACCCTCCGGGCAGACAACAAAGGCGAGGGTGGTATCTTTTCTCTATTTGCCCTTGTAAGAAGACGAAAGAAATGGCTGGTCATTCCCGCTATGGCCGGTGGCGCTGCCCTGCTGGCCGATGGCATGATCACCCCGCCTATCTCTGTTACATCCGCTATCGAAGGCTTGAAGCAGGTGCCTGCCCTTGCTCATATCAGCCAATGGACTGTAGTTTATATTGTTATTGGGATACTTACCGTACTATTTTTTATTCAGCAGTTTGGTACTGCATTTATCGGTCGTTTTTTTGGACCGGTCATGCTTGTATGGTTTGTAATGCTGGCCAGCCTCGGAGTAGTACAACTTTTTAATTACCTGCCGGTATTAAAGGCCTTTAATCCTTATTATGCATATAACCTGTTAAGCAATTACCCGCAGGGGTTTTTTATCCTGGGCGGCGTCTTTCTTTGCACCACCGGTGCAGAAGCTTTGTACTCCGACCTGGGGCATTGCGGCAAATGGAATATCCGTTATTCCTGGGTTTTTGTAAAGACCTGCCTTATCCTGAATTATCTGGGCCAGGGGGCATGGTTGTTACATTATCACAATGGTGAGATGATCAGTGCATCCATGATTGAGCAGGGCTTTAATCCTTTTTATGGTATTATGCCGCACTGGTTCATGTATTTTGGCATCAGCATAGCCACTGCTGCCACCATTATTGCCAGCCAGGCTTTAATATCGGGATCGTTTACACTTGTCAGCGAAGCCATGCGGCTCAACCTGTGGCCCAAGCTGCGTATTAATTACCCAACCGAAACAAAAGGGCAACTTTATATTCCTGCAGTCAATTTTTTGTTGTTCGCCGGATGTATTGGCATTGTACTTTACTTCCAGAAAGCTTCTAATATGGAAGCGGCTTACGGACTGGCGATTACTGCTACTATGATTGCCACTTCCGTATTATTTGCCAATTATCTTGTACTGCACCGGACAAAGTCAGTGTTGGTTTACCTGTACCTTATTATTTATTTAGCCATTGAGTTCAGTTTCTTTTATGCCAACCTTGACAAGTTTCCGCATGGTGGTTATGTTACACTAATCGTAGGCGGATTACTCTTCATCATCATGTACGATTGGTTCAGGGCGAGAAAGATCAAGAACAGGTATGTGGAGTTTGTAAGGCTTGAGCATTATGTACCGAAAATTCAGGAGCTGAGCAACGATAAGTCAGTGCCCAAATATGCCACACATCTTGTGTACATGACCAGTGCTGACAATCCCAAGGAGATAGAGCACAAGATCATCTATTCCATTCTTAACCGGAAGCCCAAACGGGCAGACATCTATTGGCTGATACATGTTGAAACACTCGACGATCCTTACACAACGGAATATAAGGTTACCCATATCATACCAAACGATATTATACGGATTGATTTCCGGTTAGGATTCAGGATTCAGCCCCGTATCAATCTTTTGTTCAGGAAAGTAGTAGAAGACCTTGTCACCAATAAAGAAGTAAATATTACCAGCCGGTATGAAAGCCTGGAGAAAAATAATGTTACCGGAGATTTTTCCTTTGTAGTAATGGAAAAATACCTGAGCCAGGACAAC
This sequence comes from Chitinophagaceae bacterium UBA2789, assembly GCA_002352145.1. GTDB lineage: Bacteria > Bacteroidota > Bacteroidia > Chitinophagales > Chitinophagaceae > JJ008. The sequence goes on along the minus strand of DEHX01000121.1, from coordinate 13,753 downwards.
GAACTTCCTTTCATCGAACGACTGATCATGAAATTACATTTTGGGCTGAAGGAAATCAGTCTTTCAGAAGAAAAAGGGTTTGGTCTTGATACCAGTAATGTGGTGGTAGAAAAATTTCCGCTGATTGTATCGCCTGTAGCTAAAATAAAAATTACCCGTCTTGGTTAATAGATGACAAGCCGTAAAGCCAAAATATTGTCCTTACTTATCATTATACTTGCCTGGCTGCTGGCTTTATCACTTCTATATATTGTTTGGCAAAAGGCAAGGTATTTTCTTAGCTAATGCATTTTTGTAATAAGGTATTAGGAATGATCAGCGAAATAAAAGCTTGCAAATCCGCTTGAGATTATTTTATTACAGTTTTCCCGATCTTTAGCAAAAGGATTTTATTCATGGCAAAAAGAAAAGATTATATCTCCTGGGATGAATACTTTATGGGAGTAGCGTTATTATCTGCCAAAAGAAGTAAAGATCCCGGTACACAGGTGGGTGCCTGCATCGTAAACCAGAAGAATAAGATCGTTGGCGCAGGTTATAACGGTTTACCGGCCGGTTGTGATGATGATGAATTTCCCTGGGATAAAACTGGTGAATTCCTGCAAACAAAGTATCCCTATGTATGCCATGCAGAATTAAATGCAATTCTGAATAATATCGGTATGGACCTGCATGGCTGCCGGATCTACACGGCGCTGTTTCCCTGTAATGAATGTTCCAAAGCCATTATACAGGCAGGCATTACCGAAGTTATTTACCTGTCGGACAAATATGCCGGTAATGAAACATCCGTTGCTTCCAAACTTATGCTGGATAAAGCTAAAGTAAAATACCGGAAGGTAAGATCATCAATAGAAAAAATTGAATTGTCATTTAATGCAGGAAATGTTTAATTAGTTTTCTATACCTGGTTGCAGAAGGAATAGCAAAGAACAATTTGCAGGACTATAAAGAAAAAGTAAACCGGCTACCCTTTCCAGGTTCTGAGGAAACACCGATACTTCCTCCCTGGGCATCAATAAACTCCTTGCAGATAGCCAGGCCGAGGCCTGAACCTTCTTTATTGCCGGGTATTTTAAAGTACCGGTCGAAGATTTTATCCTTAAACCTGGGATCAATCCCTTTACCAAAATCCTGTACGGAAAATTCCACCTGGTTTTCTTTTTGCTGTGCCCCAATAATTATTTCAGCATTTTCTGCTGAATGACGGATAGCATTAGTAAGAAAATTGTTGAGTACCCAGGTAGTTTTATCTGCATCAGCCCTGATTAAGGGGAGGCTGTCAGCCACTTCTTTTCTAATTGTAATGTTCTTTTGTTTGGCTGTATTCAACACGGATAGCACTGCCTTTTCTACTAATTCCCCAGGTTGCACTTCCCGTATCAAGAGTTGTATTTTTCCGCTTTCTACCTGTGACATATCCAGTAGCTCACTAAGGATCCTGAGTAAACGCTTATTATCTTCTTTAAGACTCTGCACCAGTTCTTTCTGTTCGGATGTAAGGCTTCCTATTCTTTCATCCTCCAGCAGTTTTAAGGTAAAGTCAGATGAGGCAAGCGGTGTTTTGAGTTCATGAGAAATGGTGGCGATAAAATTTGTTTTAGCTACATCCAGTTCTTTAAACGGTGTAATGTTTTTCAGCACAATTACATGGCCGGTTTTCTGTCCTTCGTGAGAAAGCTCCATTACCTCTTTAAAAAAATAGTTTTCCTTTCCATCTACTACTATTTTAAAAGGACTGTTACTGTGTTCGTTAAGTAAAAACCTAAACAGATCATTACGTTTCATTACCGTTTCTTTTTCGGCCCCTACGATATCTGGTTCATTCAGATTTAACAATTGTAATGCCTGCTGATTCGCAAAAAGTACCGTACCATTTTTATCCATCCCAATACTGGCGTCTTTCAAAGAATTAATAACTGCTTCCGCCCTTTGCTTTTCAAAAAGAATCTTTGCAAGGCTACTGTGTTCATACTCATCCAGTCGTTCGGCCATGCTATTGAAGGCTTCGGCCAGTGCACCGAACTCATCCTTACGGTTCAGGTGTATTCTTTCACTATATTTTTTATTCGCTACCGCCTTAATCCCTTCTGTAAGTTTGGCTACCGGAGAAGCCACCAGTGATGGGAAATTGAACTGGAAAGTGAAACCCAGTAGCAAACAGATGGTGATACAAACAGTAACTATTGTCTTTGCTTTATCTGCAGCCACCTGAGCTGCCTGGTTTTTTGTGTCAATCGCCTTCAGGTTCACCTTCATAATATCATTGATATTACTTCGTATATTAATTGCCAATAAACCGGTTTGTCCTTTGTCTTTTACCTTGTTGAAATTCTGCCTTAAGGATTCAGTCAATTCCCTTTCACCGGTTTCAGTAATATTATTTTCCTGCAAACGGAGGTTTTGTTCAAACACAACAATGGCAGATGCGGAATCATCCCGACTATCAAGTACCCGAAGCATCTCTCTTGAATAATTCAATGACTCATAATTATCTTGTACAATATTTTTAGCATCCTGGCTTACTTTATTGAAATAGAAGAAGCTTACTACTGTTACCGTAATCAACAGGACGAAAAGAAAAAGCCCCCCCAGCGCTATTTTAGTTTTCAGTTTCATCGCCATCAGGATAAAATTATCAAGTCCACTTCCCTGGCTGAAAGCGTTTTCAATAACTGGTTAAAAACATTAGTACGGAGAATCACCTGAAACAAATTTAAATGAGGTTTGCCGATGCAGACCGTTGTAATCTCTTTTTCTGTTACTGTTTCCATAATCGCTTTAGCAATGTTAGTGTGTTTAACCTGTAATACTTCTGCGCCCAGTTCAGTTGCTGTTTTTAAATTGTTAATCAGGTGGCGCTGTGCCGCCAACGGAATTTTGTCGGTTGCTTCTTTAGGCGTTTGCACATACAAAACATACCACTGGCTGTTGTAATAGGAAGCCAGCCTGCCGGTTTTTCGGATAATACGCTGTGCTATTTCATGATTAGTGGAAATGCAGGCGAGGAAATGTTCATGCCGGAAGGGTCTTTCTTTCGATGTAACCTCATAATCTACTTTTCGTTCTACCTGTCCTGCCACTTCTTTCAATGCCAGTTCCCGCAGTTGCAGGATCTTTTCCGGTTTGAAGAAATTCTGTAATGCCTGTTGCACTTTACTGTGATCATATATTTTTCCTTCTTTCAGCCTTGTAATCAGTTCATCGGCTGTAAGATCAATATTCACTACTTCATCGGCCATTTGCAACAGCTTATCAGGCACTCTTTCGGTTACTACCACCCCGGTAATATCCTTTACATCTTCATTAATGCTTTCAATATGCTGGATATTTACAGCAGTAATCACATCTATACCTGCTTCTAAAATATCAATTATATCCTGCCAGCGTTTTTCGTTCTTGCTGCCGGGAATATTGGTGTGTGCCAGTTCGTCTACAATCACTACATCTGGCTGCAAAAGAAAAATAGCCTGCACATCCAGTTCATCCAATTCTTTGCCTTTGTAAAAAACTTTTCTCCGCGGAATTATAGGTAAACCATCCACCAGGGCTTCAGTTTCTTTTCTTCCATGTGTTTCAATATAACCAACCTTTACATTCACTCCATTACGTAGCAGGGCATGGGCCTCCTGAAGCATACGAAAGCTCTTTCCAACACCGGCACTCATACCGATATAGATCTTCAGCTTACCTTTTTGAGATTGCTGAATTTTTTCTAACCATTTATTTGCTTCACTGTCCGGCATTATAATGAAACTGCTATTGAAGAGGTGAAAAATGTATTGCTTTCAGTAGTGCCAGATGGCTTCAAAAATATCTTGTCCTTACTGCTGAGGTTTCTTATTTCAAGCCGTACCACTACGTTTTTAAAGGGGCTGTGGTCAATATTCAGCGAAAAACCGGTTGTCTGGAAACCATTTGGGCTTGCTGTTGTGATAATGACTTCGTTCTTGTCATTGTAATGCTCCACCCTTCCTGCAATAGCCAACTTCCCGTTGAAGGCATAGCGAAGTATCAGCGCTGGACTGTACCAGATGTTTTTATCACTGCCGCCTGGAGTTTTTTCTTCGGAACCTATATCAACATTGGCGATGATGCCAAATTTATCAGTGACATTGAAAATCCCGTAAATATTATGAAAGAATCTTGACAGCCGGGTACTATCTGGTTTGTCAGTGCCAATAAATGTGCCGTAGTTTAGCAATACTTTTGACGAAGGCTTGAACTGAATTTGTGTGCCCCAGCTCATCAATGAGTTACCACGGACCCTTGTTATACGCTGCCAGCCGTTTAACGCCATCCCGCTGAAGAACCATTTGCCGTCATCAGTTGTGTAGCTGATTTTGGCGCCGGCTTCAAAATAGGGAGTGTTATCAGCCAGTATAGAACGGGTAAGGTTCCAGCAATCTTTACTCACCGCACTTTCAAAACCAATATGTGAAGGCATGATACCCGCATCTATCCACAAGTTTTTCTTTTTACTGATCTTAATACTGGCATTGGCTTCAAACACATTTTTCAGGACCCCTGGTTCGGCAGCATAATTGGCATTCATATATGTGCCTGCTGCTAATGCAATATTTGCCCTGACTCTTTCTGCAGTATAATTTACCCTGAGAAATCCCAGATTCAGGTTAAACTCGTTGTGGCGGTTATGGCTGTAAATAAAGCCTGGCCTGTTATTATCAGCCGGTTTATTAAAATCGTATGTGTAATAAGCTTCTGCATAACCACTAAGCGTCAGGTTTACGGTTGAGTCCTGTGCTGCAAGGGATATATTCATTAATACAGCAGTTCCAATCAAAATCTTTTTCATCTTTTTATTAGTATGTTATTTTAAATTATCTAAGGCAATATTCAGTTTCAATACATTTACTACGGAAGGACCAAGAATCGTTTTACTTATTTGCTGGTCTACCAAAGTTCTGACTTTATCTTCGGCAAGTTTACGGATGGCAGCTACTCTTTTCACCTGCACATAGGCGGACGCCGGGGTTATATCCGGATCGAGGCCACTGCCGCTTGCCGTAACAAGGTCAGCAGGTATCTCTTCTTTTCTTACCCCTGGATTATGAACCAAAAAACTGTCTATTCTGTCCTGTACTATTTGCAAATAATCAGGATTGGATGGGCCTTTATTAGTTCCGCCAGAACCGGCCGCATTATATTCCACTGCAGAAGGCCGGCCCCAGAAATATTTATCTTCTGTAAATTTTTGTCCGACATTTTCGTAGCCCACCACTTTACCATTTACAGAAACCGTTCTGCCTTTTCCGCCGCCAGGGGTGGCTTTGCCAATACCTGCTATTAGTAAAGGATAAATCACAGCACATAGTATAATCATCAACAATGTGAGTTTCAGCGATATTAAAAGACTCTTTTTCATTTTTATTGTTTTACATAAATAACCCGAGTAACATATCTATAAGTTTAATTCCTATAAATGGAACAATGATTCCGCCCAGGCCATAGATGAATAAATTTCTTCTGAGCAATGCCGATGCACCGATTGGTTTATACTGCACGCCTTTCAGCGCCAGCGGTATCAATGCAGGTATAATCAGCGCATTGAAAATGATAGCAGAAAGGATGGCTGACTCAGGACTTTTCAATCCCATAATGTTTAGAGATTGCAAAGCAGGAATGGATGCGATGAATAAAGCTGGTACAATAGCAAAGTACTTAGCCACATCATTGGCAATAGAGAAAGTTGTCAGCGTTCCCCTTGTTATCAGTAATTGCTTCCCTATTTCCACTACTTCAATCAATTTAGTGGGGTCATTGTCCAGATCCACCATATTGCCCGCTTCTTTAGCTGCCTGGGTGCCGCTGTTCATGCTTACCCCAACATCTGCCTGTGCCAGCGCAGGCGCATCGTTGGTGCCGTCGCCCATCATGGCTACTAATTTTCCGCCTTGTTGTTCCTTACGGATATAATTCATCTTGTCTTCCGGCTTAGCCTCAGCAATGAAATCATCCACACCGGCTTTTTCTGCTATGTATTTTGCAGTAAGCGGGTTGTCGCCGGTTACCATGACAGTCTTTACTCCCATTTTCCGTAATCTTTCAAAACGCTCTTGAATACCGGGCTTGATGATATCCTGCAGTTCAATTACACCAATCACTTTTTCATTCAGGCTAACCACCAATGGTGTGCCGCCATTGGAAGAAATTAGTTTCACTCTTTCTGCTGTTTCTTTAGGAAATGAGTTGCCTTCTTTTATTACAATATTTTGTATAGAATCAAAAGCTCCTTTACGGATCCTTCTTCCGTCGGGCAGGTTTACGCCGCTGCTTCTTGTTTCTGCGGTGAAATCAATAAATGTGGCACCTTGTGTATTGTAGCTTTTAGTATTTATGCCCGCCAGTTCAATAATGGATTTTCCTTCCGGTGTCTGATCGGATAAAGATGATAAAACACAGGCTTCAATAAAATTTTTTTTGTCAATTCCATTTGCGGGATAAAAATTGGTGGCTTTCCTGTTGCCAATAGTAATGGTACCTGTTTTGTCAAGCAGCAACACATCTACATCGCCGGCTGCTTCTACAGCTTTACCACTTTTAGCGATAACATTAGCTCTTAAAGCCCTGTCCATTCCGGCAATACCAATTGCAGATAACAAACCGCCGATAGTAGTCGGTATCAGGCAAACAAACAGTGAAATGAATGCTGCAATAGTGATGGGTGTATTGGCATAATCCGCAAAAGGTTTCAGCGTTACACATACTATTATAAATATCAGGGTGAATGCTGCCAGTAAAATAGTCAATGCAATTTCGTTGGGTGCTTTTTGCCTGGAGGCACCTTCCACCAGTGCAATCATTTTATCCAGGAATGATTCACCCGGCTCTGTAGTTACTCTCACTTTTATTTTATCGCTTAATACTTTGGTGCCACCGGTAACAGAACTTTTATCTCCGCCTGCTTCACGGATAACCGGTGCTGATTCTCCTGTAATGGCCGATTCATCAATGGTAGCAATACCTTCCACTATCTCTCCATCCATGGGGATGATATCTCCGGGTTCGCAGACAAAAAAATCACCTTTGCGGAGCTGTGAAGAAGAAACCACTTTTATTTCATTCACATACATCTCACCAACGGTCAGCACTTTTTTAGCAGGTGTCTCTTCCCTGGTGCGACGAAGGCTTTCGGCCTGTGCCTTTCCCCTTGCTTCAGCAATAGCTTCGGCGAAGTTGGCAAACAATACCGTGAGAAGCAATATGGCAAAGACTGTAATATTATACCACAAAGCACCTTCACTGGTATTGTCAGTTATTAGTTGCCAGCTGCAAACGGTCAGCATAATAGCGGTTCCAATCTCCACGGTAAACATTACCGGATTCTTAACCATCAGCCTTGGGCTCAGTTTTATAAATGACTGCCTGAAGGCAGTGCCCACAAGGGCCGGTTCCAATAATCTTACAGTACGTTTATGCTTAGTCATTTTATATTCATTAATACAGTGAAAAATATTCAGCTAGTGGACCTAATGCCAGTGCAGGCAGATAGGACAGAGCAGTTACTATTATAATTACTGCCAATGTCATAGCGCCAAAAGTGTAAGAATCTGTTCTTAATGTACCGGGTGATTCAGGGATGTATTTCTTTTTTGCCAATAAACCAATGATAGCAATTGGCGCTATAATCGGAAGAAACCTGCCCAGTAATAAAGCGATTCCAGTAGTTACGTTCCAGAAAATATTATTATCTCCAAGACCTTCAAAGCCACTACCATTGTTTGCATTGGCTGAAGTGTACTCATATAACATTTCTGAAAAACCATGATACGAAGGATTGTTCAGCCAGGCACCCGGTTTTACAGCCCTTCCCATTTCCGGATGATGCGCCACCAGGTATGCTGCAAAGGCAGTGAACCCTTTTATTAAAAATGCAGAGAGCAATGTAACCAGCGCTGCAATCTTTACCTCCCTTGCTTCTACTTTGTGACCCATAAACTCCGGCGTTCTTCCCACCATCAAACCGGAAATAAAAACAGCGATAATGATAAATATGAAATAATTCAGCAGACCCACACCTACCCCTCCATATAAGGCATTTATCATCATGTCCAGTATCACTACGCCGCCACTGATGGGTGTTAAGCTGTCATGCATACCATTAACAGAACCATTGGAAGTAGAAGTAGTGGCAACACTCCACAGTGCAGTAGCTGCTGCACCCAGTCTTACTTCCTTTCCCTCCATACTGCCGGTGGTTTGGGCAATGCCCAGCTGATCAATAGCCGGATTGCCTTTAGTTTCATAATAGATATTGATAGCACAGAAGATGACAAATAAAAATGTCATTACTGCAAAGATCACATTTGATAATTTTATTCTTTTGAGATAATAACCCAGTGCAAATACAAGTGCAATAGGAATAATTAATATAGAAATAGTTTCAACTGCATTGGTGATATAGTTTGGATTTTCCAACGGGTGTGCCGAGTTGACACCAAACCAGCCACCACCATTGGTGCCCAATTGTTTGATGGCAATCATTCCAGCTGCCGGACCTCTTGATACTTGTACAGTATCTCCCTGCAGGGTGATGATAGTATCTTTTCCATCATAAGTTGTCGGCGTACCATTAAAGGCCAGGATCACTGCTACGAGAATGGATAAGGGTAAAAGTATCCTTGTAATGCTTTTTACAAAGTAGTTCCAGAAATTACCCAGGTTATTAGTGGTCTTTTCTTTTATACCATTGAATAAGGCCACCAGCATGGCCATACCGGTCGCTGCGCTGACAAATTGCAGAAAAGTAATAACAAACAGCTGGGTGAAATAAGTTAAACCTGACTCACCTGAATAGTGCTGCAGGTTACAGTTCACTAGGAAGCTGATTGCTGTATTAAAAGCAAGATCCGGTGTTTGTCCAGGGTTACCATCCGGATTTAGTGGCAATTTGTCCTGGAAAATCAGCAGGAGCATAGCATAGACCAGCCATAACATATTAATGGTGAGCATAGCTTTCAGAAACTGTTTCCAGTTCATGCTTTCAGCGGAGTTAATCCCACAAAACCGGAAAAAAAATTTCTCAACCGGTTTCATAAAGTCGCTAATGTTCTTATTTCCGGCATAAACTGCGGAAATATATTTGCCCAGCGGCCATGCCAGCAATATGGTTGCCCCAAAAATGATAATAGTGCCAAGTATTTCGCTGTTCATGGTCTCAGAATTTTTCAGGTTTTACCAATACATACAGCAGGTAAAAAAACACTGCAATGGAAAGGATAAATAATATTGTCATCATGTTGTTCAAATATTTTCAAACCAATCAATGGATTTATAAAAAAGCCAGAATAAAATCAGTCCGGCGGCCAGAAGTATAACAGTAAGCATGTCTACAGATATTTTATTAATAAAGCAATAATCAGGCTGCCGAAATACAAGACTGCAATAAGGACATGCAGCCTCAACCGGTAACCGATTCTCTTTTTGGTAGAATTCATTTTCTTTCTTTAAAAGGGAAATGCCAAACAGAGTGCCTGCAACTTGAAGAGAAAGGAGGAGTAAAGCAAAAAGCCTGGTTAACAAAGCTTTAAATGAAAAAAGTAATTTTCTCAAACAAGCCTGAAAAATTAAAACCCTTCCATTTTGGAGGGGTGGATTTTCAAAATGAAAGGGTATCAGTTAATATGATATTCTTCAATCTTTCTGTAGAGTGTTGTCAACCCGATATTCAGCAGCCTTGCTGCTTCGGTCTTATTACCATTAGCATGCTTCAGTACTTTCTCGATGTGCATCTTTTCTACTCCTGCAAGATCGAAAACCGAAAAAGAAGAATTATTCGCCCTCAGTTCAAGCGGCAGGTCCTTTAGAGACAGGATGCCGTCTTCATTCAAAATAACCGAACGTTCAATAATATTTTTCAATTCCCGGATATTGCCCGGCCAGTTGTAATGCTGAAGTGTATCAAGGTAATCGCTATTTAAAGCCGGAACCGGTTTGTTTGTTTTAGCGGCAAAAAGTTCGGCAAAATGAGCTGCCAAAACCCGAATATCTTTTTCTCTCTCCCGCAGAGAAGGTAAGGTGATCTGAAAAACAGATAATCGATAATATAAGTCAGAACGAAAACGTCCGGTTTCTATTTCCTTCTGCAAATCCTGGTTTGTAGCTGCAATAATGCGGACATTAACCCTTATGGTTTTTGTATCACCCACTTTAATAAACTCACCTCCCTCCAAAACCCTTAGTAGTTTTGACTGGATTTCGAAAGGCATTTCACCGATCTCGTCTAAAAAAATAGTACCGCCATTGGCTTCTTCAAATAATCCCTTTTTATCTTTTACGGCACCGGTAAAGGCACCTGCTTTATGACCGAAAAGTTCGCTTTCCAGCAATTCTTTACTAAAAGAACTGCAGTTAACAGCGACAAACGATTTATTGCTGCGGCTACTGTTGTGATGAATGGCTTGTGCAAACACTTCTTTACCCGTCCCGGTTTCACCGAGTAATAAAACAGTGGCATCCGTAGCTGCTACCTTTTTAGCTGTTGTTATCGCTTCTTTTATTTCAACTGAATCCCCAAGTATACTATCAAATGAATACCTGTGCCCGGCTTGTTTTTTCAGATTCTCCAGTTTTTTTATCATCTGAACTTTTTCCAATGCCCGGTGCAGCAACGGAATTATCTTATCATTATCATCTCCCTTGGTAATATAATCAAAGGCCCAGTTGCGCATTGCCTGAACGCCATCGGCAATGCTACCATAAGCGGTAAGTAGTATAATTTCTGTTGACGGGTGCTTTATTTTTATTTCTTTAATAAAATCTACCCCATTTCCATCAGGCAGTTTTACATCACAAAGCACCACATCCGGTACTTCTTTATCCATTAGTCTGGCAGCTTCTTTGAATGAACCAGCTTCTATAACATCAAACCCTTCCAGGCTGATAATTCGTTTAAGCAACCTGCGTAGTTTTTCTTCGTCATCTATGATCAGAATGGTTGACATTACTTCATCTTATAATATTTGCTAACCTAAATCTGGCAAAAACTGCCCAATTACATACAAAACTATGACTCTGCTATATAAAAGTTGAATTTTGCCTCACTAAAGGCACAGACATCATCCAGATGTACTCTTTAAAAAAAGGCCAAGAATACCTGCATTAATACCAACTCTTCCCCACTGCCAGGCTTTTCAAAAAATCAGCCGCTTCATTGCTCATTTTAGTACTCCTGAGCTTATTATCTTCATCAAATAAAAAATGACGGCAGCCTTCTTCGCTGTATTTAAATACAACGGGTAAAACCAGTTTGCCCTGGATATAAAAAGTCATGGTGCCATCATAGCCGCATTTATACTGCTCTGTTTCCTTGCCATCTACAAACTGCAGCAGGCGGCGAATAGCTTTTTGTTCTGTTGTATTTACTGTTTGTACAACGGAATCGGTATTAGGGTAGTAGAAACTGATAGCAAGACTGTCGCTGCCTTTTAGTTTTTTGCTCAGGGATGAATTGTTGCAGGCAGCTAAAGAGAATACGGACAATACAAGGATTAATTGTTTCAAGATCGTTTTTTGGAAAGATACAAAAAATGCCGGCTGATAAGGCTTACACCTCAAAAGCCAAAAACTTAATATTACTTTATTGTTAAGTTTTTGTAACTTGACCGGAAGTCCATATGAAGACCCGGCTATTTATATTAACCCTGTTGATGCTGAGTTATTGCTGCGAGCCTGCCCGGGCCGGTACAGGTGAAGTACAATCCGTCAACTTTGATTTCTTTGGAAACCGCATAGAAATACAGGCAGACGTCTCTTTTAATATTCCTTTTGGCCCCGAAAGAAATGCTACTGCTATCAGCAATTTTGCCCAACAACTTGTCAAAAGCCGGTATGAAACGGTAGTTCAAAGCTTGCTTTACTACAAAAAGCAGTTGAAGCTGGAAGACTGGTTGTATTACCAGCTGATCCGTAAAACCGCCCAGCAGATAAGCCCTAAGGCTGACGACTATTACCGCTATACCCTGTACAAATGGTTCCTGCTGCTGCAATCCGGCTATGACGCAACCTTAAAAGCCGGAAAAGATAAACTGCTCTTTTATGTGCAGTGTGATGAAAATATCTACAATATCCCTTCTTACCTGCTCAATGGCAAACAGTATGTATGTTTGAATTACCATGACTATGGCAGCAACATAAACTTTCAGCAAGAAACTTTTGTTCCGCTGAACCTGCCTCTCATTACGGTGGCTAAATCTTTTTCTTATAAAATAAGCCGCTTACCCGAATTCAGCCCGGCCGATTACCAGGAAAAAGAATTACAGTTTAACTACAACCAGCATGAGTATAACTTCAAAGTGAAGCTGAACCCGCAGATCAAAACCATTTTTGCCAATTACCCGGTAGTGGATTATGCTTCTTATTTCAACATACCGCTAAGTCATGAAACTTACCGTTCGCTTATTCCCTTGCTGAAAAAAAATGTAAAAGGCATGAGTGTGAAATATGGGGTGGATTACCTGATGCGGTTTACCCGTTATGCTTTTTTGTTTAAACAGGACAACCAACAATTCGGAGGTGAAAAAAGGCTTTCACCCGAACAAACCNNAAAGAAATCTACAATCTCCCGATGATTGTTCTGTCGTACCCGGAACATGTAACCGTAGCTGTAAAATTTGACAAGCCGGTGGGCAAACCTATTTTCTATAACGGGGAGAAATATTCGGTGTGTGAACCAACCCCGCAAAAAGAAGACCTGGCAGTAGGAGAATTATTACCGTCTCTGTTAAAACAGCAATACGAGGTAGTGTATGCTTACCATCCTTCAGGGCAGTGATCATTCCCCGGCAGCTGGCAATGTAATAGCTTTTTTCTCCAGCTCATCCAAAGACAATTTCAGTTCCTTATTCATTTTCACAAAATACTTCTCCCCTGTTTTAATGAAAGATAAGGTCATGCAGGTATCGGCACGGGAAAAGTAGATTGTTTCCACCGCTCCTTTTTTCCCATAGAAATATATTTTGCCCTGCGTAGTGCAGTTGTTTTTTGAGTCTATTGTCTTTTTATTGACTGTTTCGGAGAAACGGGCAATGACTGCTTTATCGTACACTTTGGTCATATTGAAAAANNTTCGTTTTTGCAGGAAAGTAACACAGCCGATACAATAACAATCGACGCAAGTACAAAGCGTAACATAAAAAAAGCCTTTTTTACTATTAATGAAAACGTCCTGCATAGGACAGGACGTTTTCTAAATTTTTCAACTCATTTATTAATAAGCAGCATTCTGCGGATCCCAGTTGCACCAGCCGCTTGTCCAGTTGGTAGTACCCATAGCGCCACGGTAAGTAGTGCTGGTAAAGAATGGATTCATGCCTGAGAAACTTGCACCTGTTAAAGCAGGTGAACCTGTTACGGGCAGAAAATTAGGGCTGGTTGAATAGAAAGGACTGGTTAATTGTGCTGCAGCAGAGTTAGCCAGTGTAATACAACCTTCGCTTTCCGCTTTGGTCTGTATTTGCACAGCAGTAGCAATAGCATTATTGCTGGAACGGTAAACATTGGTACTGGCATGAACCAGGTTATTCTTGAACTCAGATATATTATTTACATAATAATCATTTAAAGTTGCGTCAGACTCCAATGAGAACCCTGCATCCGGATGACCAACCAGGATTGAATTACGCAAAATGAATTGAGTAGCTCTTCTCCAACGATTAGAATAGTTATGGTTAGCGGCAGTTCCTGCTGCATCATTAGGACCAACAAAAGTAAAATTGCTCAACTGCGGTTTAGT
>DEHX01000032.1:18544-35632 GCA_002352145.1 Chitinophagaceae bacterium UBA2789 | reverse complement strand
GGCACTACCCTCATTGGTTATACTATTTTCCTCGTCTTTCTCGGGCTTCAGTTCAGCGTTGTGATGCGCCCCATCTGGAGTTACCTGCATGTTGGGTCTGATACGGTTCATCTTGTAGTGGAAATCGCTTTTACCACCTTAATAGTGCTGGTCTTTGCTGAATACATTCCCCGTGCATGGTTCAGGGCAAAAAGTAATAGCTGGCTGGCCAGCCTTTCGCCTGTTATTGATTTCTTTTACGGTCTGTTCTCCCCCATTGCCACCTCACTCATCGATTTGTCGGAATGGATACTGAAGTATGTAATGAATATCCGGCTGGATAAAAACAAGGAAGGCTTCACCCGCAACGATTTAAAAAATCTTTTCCTTATAAAATCAGAAGATGAAAGGCAGGAACGCAATACGCAGCTGATGGAGAATGCACAGGAGCTGCCAAGGGTGAAGATCCGCCAGTGCCTGGTGCCCCGCAAAGAGATTACAGGTATTGAAAGCAGTGCATCGGTAGATGAAATGAAAGCAAAATTCATCGACACCAAGCTGAGTAAGCTGGTGGTGTATGAAAACAATATTGACCATATCATCGGCTATGTGCACCAGCTGGACCTTTTTAAAAAACCGGCAGCAATAAAAGATATCTTGTTGCCCATCCCCGCCGTACCGGAAAGTATGAGTGCATCCGACCTGATCAGCAAGTTTACCCGTGACCGTAAAAGCATTGCCTGGGTAGTAGATGAATTTGGCGGCACCGCCGGTATCATTACCATGGAAGATGTGCTGGAAGAATTGTTTGGCGAAATACAGGATGAATACGATACAGAAGAGTTTGTAGAAAAGCAGCTTTCTGAAAATGAATATATATTCTCCGGACGTCTCGAGCTGGACTACCTGGAAGAAAAATACGGCTTTGAGTTTGGTGAAGAAGAATCAGAAACGCTTTCTGGCTATATCATCAACTACTACGAAACTATTCCCCGCCAGAAAGAACGTATCATCATCGATGATTACGAATTCGACATCCTGAACGTAAGCGACACCCGGATTGAAACCGTGAAGATGCGTAAGCTGAAGTAAGGTTAATTGGTTAATTAGTTAATGGGGAAGAGGTGTATTTGAGAGCAAGGGTCTGCACCCGAAACTCGTAACCCGAATCCCGAATCCCCGCTTATCTTTGCGACACTTTCTAAAAAAATGGCCCTTCTCGATTTCTTCAATAAGCGGAAAAAAGATACCAGTGCGGAGATGTCTTTCATCGACCACCTGGAGGAGCTGCGCTGGCATGTGATTCGTTCGGTGATAGCCGTACTGGTTGGAGCTGTGGTCATTTTCATTTACTCCGATTTTGTGGTAAATGATATCCTGTTTGCCCCCACCCGGTCAGATTTTATTTCTGCGAGGTGGCTGTGCCGTTTTGGCCATTCTATTGGCATTGGTGATACGCTTTGTTTCCAGCAGGTAGATGCCAAATTCCTGGAAACCACAATGACGGGGCAGTTCATTGCTTCTTTTACCCTTGCCTTTATGGGCGGATTCATCATAGCATTCCCCTATATTTTCTGGGAGTTCTGGAAGTTTGTAAAACCTGCTTTGTCTGATAAGGAATTAAAGAAGACAAGGGGTGTTATCTTTTGGGTGTCACTTTTATTCTTCACCGGTGTGGCTTTTGGTTATTTCATCCTCACCCCTTTCATGGTGAATTTTTATTTCAATTACAAACTGAGCCCCCAGATACAGATCATGCCCAGTTTTTCGGATTATTTGGAAAACCTGATCTATACCACTGTAGGTATTGGCGTATTGTTCCAGATGCCCCTGTTGGTAGCCGTACTCGCCAGGATCGGTATTGTAACCGGAAGATTCCTGCGCAAATACCGCCGTCATGCTTTCGTGGTAATCCTGATAGCTGCTGCCATCATTACACCGTCCACCGACCCCTTCAGCCTGACAATTGTAACTATCCCTCTTTATCTATTATTCGAAGCCAGTATCATCATCGCTTCCCGCATCAACAAGAGCCAGGAACTTGAGCAAAAAGAATGGAGCTGATATTTATCATTCAACAGTACTGAGTGGGGAGTGTGGAGTTTCCTAACTTTACACTAACTCAACTTTTAATTCCATACTATAAACTCCTGACAATTATGCATGCTGCTTTTGATTTGCACAAACCCATTGCTATCGGTAGTGACCATGCCGGTTATGACTATAAAGAAGACCTGATCTCTTTTTTAGAAGGAAAAGGATTGTTGTTTAAAGATTTTGGTACCCATAGCAAAGACTCTGTTGATTATCCCGATTTTGCCCATCCTGTTGCATCTGCTGTTGAAAGTGGCGAGGCTGCATTTGGCATTCTGTTATGTGGCAGCGCCAATGGTGTGGCCATCACAGCAAATAAACACCAGGGAGTAAGGGCTGCTATCTGCTGGGGCGAAGAGCTGGCCAAACTGTCAAGAGAACACAACGACGCCAATATCATTTGTATCCCTGCCCGTTTTGTGCGGGAAGGTGATGCAGAGAAAATGGTTGCACTTTTTATGACCACTGATTTTGAAGGCGGTCGCCATGCCAACCGGGTGAAGAAGATCGCCTGCGCATAAGCTACCGGTCATCCATATTTTGTCCCTTCCTTAGCGGGAAGGGATTATTTTTATAGCTAACTAATATTACACAACGATGATGCTACGAAAAATTATTGCTTTATTCTTTATTACGCTGCCATTACTGGCCGTTGCACAAAAGAAAAACAAAGATGCAGTAAAAGCAGCCGCTACTATTACCACCGATGATTTGAAAAAACATCTTTATATCATTGCCAGCAAGGAAATGCAGGGAAGAGGTACTCCTTCGCCGGGTTTGGATAAAGCAGCGGATTATATTGAAGCACATTTTAAAGCTATCGGGCTGAAGGCGGGCAATAACGGAAGTTACAGGCAGCAATACCCGCTGTTTAAAGATTCAATGATCAGCAGTGCTTTGAAAGTAAATGGTACAGCTTACGAACTAAATACCTCTTTCCAACCACAGGCCTCCAACTATACGGCAGATATGCGTTTCTCCGAAGTGGTATTTGCCGGTTACGGTATCAGCGATGGCGAAAACAGGGATGATTACAAAGACCTGAAAGTGGCTGGTAAACTAGTGATGATCATTGACGGTACACCGTCCGGTTATAAGCCTTCGCAGCAGGGCTTTGGTTCACCCGCCAGTGCATTTGGTAAAATAAATGCAGCCATGATGAAAGGAGCAGCAGGTTTGCTGATCGTTTACAATAATTTCCCCCGTAAGGCAGGTACTACTACCAGCAACTGGAGCATGATGGGCTATAAGGCATTTCAAAGTCCATTTACTTTTTTCATTTCCCCTGCCATTGCCGCACAGATTACTAAAACAGAAACCAATTTCCTTGAAAAAGCAAAGAATGGTGAGATAGCTTCTAAAAATTACAGTGCCAATGTTGACCTTTCATACAGCAAAGAATCCAAAACCACTTATGCATCCAATGTGATAGGCGTAGTAGAAGGCAGTGACCTCAAAGATGAATATGTTTTTGTAACAGCACATTACGATCACCTGGGCATGAGAGATACGGTGATCTATTACGGTGCAGACGATGACGGTTCAGGTACTGTAGCTGTAATGGAAATGGCAGAAGCATTTGCGAAAGCAAAAGAGCAGGGCAAAGGTCCCCGCCGCTCCATTGTATTCATGGCAGTGAGTGGTGAGGAAAAGGGATTATGGGGTTCCAGTTATTATACCAGTAACCCGATATTCCCGCTGGATAAAACAACGGTTGACCTGAACATTGATATGATCGGCAGGGCCGATGCAAGCCGTACTACCGGCGATTCAATGAACTATGTGTATGTGGTGGGTGATGATAAGATCAGCACTGACCTGAAAGTGATCAGTGAGGCAACCAACAAACTTTATACGAAGATGGAACTCGATTATAAGTTCAACGATCCGAAAGATCCGAACCGGATTTACTTCCGCAGTGATCATTATATGTTTGCCGAAAAAGGAGTCCCCATCATTTTTTATTATGATGGCATGCTAAAGGCTGACTACCACCGGCCAACTGATACCCCTGACAAAATCTATTATCCGTTGCTGCAAAAAAGAGCCCAGCTGGTATTCTATACCGCCTGGGAAATGGCCAACCGGAATGAAATGCTGAAGCGGGATATAAAACTGGAAGTCCCAAAAGGATTCTGATAATAAACAAACAATAAGAAGCCTCCCCAATCGGGGAGGTTTTTTATTATGTAATTAAACGGGTGGCAACGTCTTTGGTCACATTTCCGTTGAGACTGATACGCCTTAATCCTCCCTTATACATATACACTCTGTCCGGTAAAAAATTGGACAGAGTTTTTTATTTTTCTATATTCAAACAAAAAAATGTCAGAGTACCAAAATAATCCTGAACCGGATGCACCAAAGGAAAATGAAATTGCCGATTACTATGAAGGTGTGAAAAAGCTGGAGATGGATGGCCATGAAACTGGCATAAAAAAAGCAAGAAATGCTCTTTTTATTACTGCCGGCCTTTTACTGCTGGGAGAAATTATCGCTATAAGTACTTCCGGAGCAGAAGTAACACCACTTGTTATTGGCATAATAGCTGCTGAAGTTGGCGTTTTCATAGGGCTTGCATTCTGGACAAAAACAAAACCTTATGCTGCCATTATCACTGGGCTGATCCTCTTCATATTACTATGGATAGTCGCCATAATTGTAAACGATGATGGTGGTCAGAGCATTTATAAGGGCATACTGGTAAAAGCAATTATTATTTATACATTGGTTAGTGCACTAAAGCCAGCAAAAGAATGGGAGAACCTGAAGAAGAATTCCTAATAATTATTAACCCCGCCTTAAAGCGGGGTTAATAATCATTTCATCTTTTCCAGCCATTTCGCATGTCGCTTAGACATTTCAAGTTTTGCATTGCATCGCTGAATATGCTCATTATATTCTTTTAGTTTGTCATCATTAAGTGTAATCAATGCCGCTCTTTCATAATAAGTTATTGCTTCTATGAAGTTCAGCTTCAACTCCTCCATAAATCCAAACTTCAGGTAAATCCATGATTTTTCTATTGTAGGTACTTCGAAGCATTTTTGAAGATGAATTGTAAGTTCTTCAAAACGTTCCATATCTGTTAGGAGTGTTGCATAATTGTTATATGCATGCGGATATAATGGGCTGTATTTTATACTTGCCAGGTAAAATGATTCAGCCTTCTTAAAATCCTCAACCTGCGTTTTATAAAGCCAACCAAGTGAATTTAGCGTCGGGCCATTACCTGGCTCTTCCAAAAGTATTGTCTCATACTTTTTGAAAGCTTCCACATAGTTGTTATTCTTAATATCCGCTTCAGCTTCAAGATACAGTTCTTCGAGACTTGTGTTCATAGTTATAAATTTACCAGCCCAATATCCATGCAAAGATCAACGGCGCTACAATAGTGGCATCGCTTTCCACAATGAACTTGGGGGTATTGATATCCAGTTTGCCCCAGGTTATCTTTTCATTAGGCACAGCACCAGAATAAGAACCATAAGAAGTGGTTGAATCACTGATCTGGCAGAAGTAGCTCCAGAAAGGAACATCATGCCACTCCAGGTCCTGGTACATCATGGGTACAACACATATAGGAAAATCGCCGGCAATACCACCGCCAATCTGGAAGAAGCCAACACCTTTACCGGATGAGTTATGTCGGTACCAGTCCGCCAGCCATACCATGTATTCAATGCCGCTCTTTACAGTACTTGCTTTCAGTTCTCCTTTTATTACATAGCTGGCAAAAATGTTACCTGTTGTACTGTCTTCCCATCCCGGAACAACGATTGGTATATTTTTTTCTGCTGCCGCTACGATCCAGCTGTCTTTCGGATTAATCTCATAGTACTGCTGTAACTCACCACTTAATACTGTCTTGTATAAAAATTCATGAGGAAAATATCTTTCTCCTTTTGCTTCGGCATCCTTCCATTGTTTCACCAGGTGCTTTTGCAGGCGGCGAAAGGCTTCCTCTTCCGGAATGCAGGTGTCAGTAACCCTGTTGTAATGATTCTCGAGCAGATCCCACTCTTCCTGCGGTGTTAAGTCACGGTAGTTAGGGATCCTCTTGTAATGTGAATGAGCTACGAGGTTCATCACATCTTCTTCAAGGTTGGCGCCGGTACAGCTGATAATATCTACTTTTCCCTGGCGGATCATTTCTGCCAGTGAAATACCCAGTTCACCGGTACTCATGGCCCCGGCCAGGGTGATCATCATTTTTCCGCCTTCAAGCAAATGCTGCTCATAGCCTTTGGCAGCATCCACCAGTGCTGCGGCGTTGAAGTGACGATAATGATGCTGAATGAATTGTGAGATCGGACCTTTGTTCATTTTACAATACGTTTTTGTAAAACCGCCTTCAGATCGCAATAAGGCGAGACAATGCGGGATGGCAAAATTACAGTTTTACACAAACAAAAATTCCGCTCCTACAAGGAGACGGAATTTTGTTTTTCCGGCTATTCAATCACTCTATTTTCTTAATCGCTCCGTATCCACTACAGTGCCATCAGCGTCCACTCTTACCCGGTATTTCTTTTTTCCTGTTTCCAGCGTTATTCTGTAATAGGTTCCCGCAGCACTGTTTAATTCGTTTACATCAATAATGTCTGCTCCGGCAAACCGTTTGTCAACGGCTGACATCACTACTAAAGGTAACTGGCTGAAGAAAAGTGAACGGGCACTTCCCTGCAATTCTCCTTCCTGGCTGAAGTAGGCTTCTGTACGATAACCATTCAATACAAATGTTGCTTTTAAATGATTACCCACTTCTCTCCATTCAACCAGCTCTGCACCAGCAAATTCTTTTTTGAAGGATTCTTTTACGGCTTCATTAATAGAAGGATCAGGGCTGGCAAAAGCTGTACCTGCAGCAACTGCCAATACTAATGACAGGGATAATAATAATTTTTTCATGGCTTAAGGTTTAATGATTAATGTTTGTTGATTGCTGATTTTACAATTCAAATGTATAATGGTATCAAAGCGAAGTCAAGTGAATTGTGATTTGCGGAAGTCAATGTTAAACAGCTTAACAATCGGGCACATTCATTAACGAAAGAGCTTTTAATAAAAACAAAACCCCGAAAGCAATGAACACCCCGGGGCTTGTTTTTTACCACACACCAAAACTGTTTTGTATGCTGACAGAAAGATTTTGTCTTTAAGACTTTTTTACTTTCTGAAAATAGTTCCAGTCGCTGCCGTTCTCTGCTTTCAATACTAATTTAGTATCGGCGTTCTCTAATGTAACATAGTACGCTGTGCCTTCTGGCTTTGAAACCTCAAACAGGTCGCTTACCCAGTAATTGTTGTAATCCTTTTTCAATTCTGTCTGCAGGTGCATCGGCATATCTGCAGGGCTGAGATAACGGGTTACACCAAGCAGCTCTCCATCTGCAGAGTAATAAGCAAAAACATGCTTCTCGTTATAGGTAAAAGCGGCTTTGTAATAATTACTACCAGCTGTCCACACCACTTCTTTAGCTGTATTGAAATCAGATTGGAATGATTTCAGCACTTTTTCGTTTACACCCTTAAAAGCAAAAGCACTAAGTGTGGTAACAGCTATTGCCAGGGTTAAGATGAACTTTTTCATGATTATTTATTTAGAAGGTTAAGGTCAATTGTTTTGTTATCGTTTGTGTCATTTGCTATGTGTGACGGTACAAAGGTATTTTAGGTTACACCCCGTCACAAGGCATTTGTGATTAATGGAGTGCTGTGTTAATTGCTGTTAACAGAAGTTGCTGAAAATTAACCGCTGGCCATTTTTAAATACCGGTCATCCACATACATCACATGTTTATGTGATTCGAAAAAAAATTCTTTGAAGAGTGAAATAATATTTAGACATTTGTCTAAATATATAATTACAAAGCTTTATGAACAGTGTCTTCAAAGCGCTGAACGATCCCACCCGACGAGAAATACTGGAGCTGTTGCAGGAAAAGGATATGACGGCCGGAGAAATTGCAGATCAGTTTAATATGTCTTTTCCCAGTATCTCTCATCACCTGGACCTGCTGAAACAGGCCAAACTGGTGCATGCCGAAAAAGAAGGGCAATTTGTTTACTATTCTTTGAATACCACAGTAGTGGACGATATATTAAAATGGTTTATGCAATTCAAATCAAAAAAGAAATAGATATGAACAGCATCCTGAAAAAATTGATTTGGCCGATAATGGCAATACCAGCAGTTTACCTGGCCATTGTCTGGAACAAGCTGCCTGAAAAAGTGGCGGTACATTTTGACCTGAAAGGAAACCCTGACCGGTTTGGCAATAAATCGGAACTGTTAGTTACTACTATTCTGCTGGTAGCCATGAACGTATTGGTCTTTCTTGTTCTCACCAACATTTACAGGATAGACCCAAAAAAATATGCCGCTGAAAATAAAGACCGCCTGGTGAAGATTGCTTTTGCAGTAGTACTGTTCATGTCAGGCATCCTCTGTATGATTATTTATAGTGCTTCCAACGGAAACATCAATTTCAGCACAGGTATAATCTTCAGTGGTACAGGATTATTATTTGCTGTCATCGGCAATTACCTACCCAATCTGAAACCTAATTATTTTGCCGGGCTCCGTTTACCATGGACATTAGAAAACGAAGATAACTGGAGAAAGACGCATCAGCTGGCCGGAAAATTATGGTTTGCAGGCGGGTTGTTGCTTGCTGCGGTCTGTCTTTTTTTGCCACCGGTAGCAGCAATTGCAGTGTTTTTTGCAGTCATGATGATAATTGTGATCATACCCTGTGTGTATTCTTATCGTTTGTATAAAGAGCAAAAAAGAACCATTAAATAGTTGATATGAAAAACAAATATTTATTTATTCTTCTGTTATTGTTGCCCTTTCAGTTTGTGTGGGGCCAGACAGGCGGATTTATTGGAACCTGGGAAGGAAAACTGAACGTTGGTATTGAACTGCGTATTGTATTCCATATCAAACAGCAGGCAGATGGTTCTTTACAATCAACGGCTGACAGTCCTGATCAATCAGCCTATGGATTAAAGTGTGATACAACCATCGTTTCAGGAAATGAGCTTACTATTCAGATGCTCGATCTCGGCGCTTCTTATACAGGAAAAATGACTGACGACAGTACAATGGAGGGCATTTTTACCCAACGGGCAGAGTTTCCGCTCACGTTGAAAAAAGTGGAGCAGGTTTCAGAGAGAAAAAGACCACAAACACCCCAACCGCCCTTTCCATACAGAAGCGAAGATGTTGTTTACAACAATTCGGATAACTCTTTACGTTATGGCGCTACCATTACCATACCGGAAGGAAAAGGCCCTTTCCCGGCTGCTGTGCTAATTACCGGATCAGGGGCACAGGACAGAGATGAAACTTTATTCGGCCATAAACCTTTTGCCGTGATCGCAGACCACCTGACCAAAAACTGGTACATTGTTTTGCGGGTTGATGACCGGGGAACAGGCAAAAGTACCGGTGACTTTAGTAAGTCAACTACGGAGGATTTTGCAAAAGATGTAAGCAATAGTGTTGATTACCTGCTTACAAGGCCGGAAGTTGACAAAAAGAAAATCGGATTGATTGGTCATAGTGAGGGGGGAATGATAGCACCGATGGTGGCCACCAGCAGAAAAGATATTGACTTCATAGTACTGCTGGCTGCACCGGGGGTACGAATTACAGAATTGATGGCAGAACAAAATGCTGCCATTCTCCGATCTTCGGGTTTAAGTATTGAAGCAGTTAGTGAAGCAAAAAAGTTGTTCAAGCTGTTGGTATCAACAATACGGGGCACATCGGACTCAGCTACTGCTCTTCAGCAGGTATCTATGGCCATGGAAAACTGGAAAGCAAAACAAGCTGATTCCATACTGATAGCCCTTGAACTATCCAAACCCGAAAAAAGAAAAGAATATATTAGTGTAATGACGAATCAACTGCAGGGACCGTGGTTCAGATACTTTATGAATTTTGATCCCAAGCCATACCTGGAGCAACTTAACTGTAAGGTGCTTGCCCTAAATGGGAGCAGGGATATACAGGTTATATCTTCTCAAAATCTTCCGGGCATTGAAGCAGCATTGAAACGAAGCAAAGCAAAAGCAGTAACATTAAAAGAACTCCCGGGGCTTAATCATTTGTTCCAGAGCTGTAATGCATGCACTATTGATGAGTATGGCCTGCTGGAAGAAACCTTTTCGCCTGCGGCATTACTGGATATGAGTAACTGGTTGAATAAAAATGTAAAATAAGAAACATCCTTACACCATCAACTACCTGGCCCACGCATACCTGTCCTTTGATCACCCCGAAATACTGGTGGGAAACATGATCAGCGATTTTGTCAAAGGCAAAAAGAAATTCAATTACCATTTCAACATACAAAAAGGTATTGCCCTGCACCGGGCTATTGACAGCTTTACCGATGAGCATCCTGCCACAAAAGAAGCAAAAGAAATTTTTCGTCCGTATTATCGGCTGTACAGCGGTGCATTTGTAGATGTAGTGTATGACCATTTTCTCGCAGCAGATGAACAAGAGTTTACAGAAGAGTCATTACATCGTTTTGCACAGGAAGTTTATCATACCCTGCACATGCATCAGCCGTTGATGCCAGAACGGTTTGCCCGAATGTTTCCTTATATGAAAGAGCAAAACTGGCTTTTTCATTACCGGAGCCAATGGGGGACTGAGAAAAGCCTTGGAGGGCTAGTTCGAAGAGCGGCCTATCTTACTGAGAGTGAAACAGCTTTCGGTTTATTCCAGCAGCATTACCAACGTTTGCAGCATTACTACCGTCTTTTCTGGACCGATATAAAGCCATTTGCGAGGAAAAAGTTTGAAGAACTTCTTAATAGTGATATTCATTAATCCTTAAATGGTAACTACCGGAAGATTAATTCGTTTTACATTTGTAAATACCTCATTTGTATGAAAAAAGCTTTTTTTCTGTTCCCGGCACTTTGCTTTTCTGTAATGATACTTGCACAAAGTAATGTACCGCCTGTTGACAAATCACCGCTTGATATCAGTTATTATCCTGCCAATTATCCTGTTCTTAAAATACAGGATAAAATCACAGAACCGCTGGCTGCAAGAGTACTGTACAGCCGGCCTCAAAAAGCGGGCAGGCCTATTTTCGGAGGCCTGGTGAAATACGGCGAATTATGGAGATTGGGTGCCAACGAAGCCACAGAGATTGAATTCTTCAAAAACGTTCACTTAGGAAAGAAAAAGATAAATAAAGGAAGATATACACTCTATGCGGTAGCCAATGAAAGCACCTGGACCATCATTGTAAATAAAGAAACTGACACATGGGGTTCGTTTAAGTATGATGCAAAAAAAGACGTGACAAGAGTGGTAGTTACTGCACAAAAGACAGATACAGTTGTGGAATCAATGTCAATGTATTTTGAAAAAACAACAAGCGGTTTTAATCTCATCATTGCATGGGACAATATAAAAACTGCCGTACCATTTACCTTTTAAACCTGTTGTATGAAGATTACCTCCTGCTGCTTTTCTTTGGTGCTATCTATCATTTTTATTTCCTGTAATTCCGGTAAGGATGAAAAGAAAGAAAGTAACACAAAAAAAACAACACCGGATAGTATCAACCGTATTCTGCCTGCCAAACCGGTAAATCCGTATGCCACTGTAGATATATCGCCCATGGATATGGCCTACTTTCCTGTTGATTACCCCAAGCTGAAAATGGCAGGGCAACTAACTGTCACCCAACCACATGCAAGAGTGATTTATAGCCGCCCTCACCTGGAAGGCCGTCATATTTTCAAAGAAGTATTGAAATATGGTGAGCCCTGGAGAATGGGTGCCAATGAAGCTACTGAACTGGAACTCTACAGCGATGCCTTAATCCAAAACAAAAAGATAAAGGCAGGCCGGTATATACTTTATTGTATTCCGCAGCCCAAAGAATGGACCATTGTTTTTAACAGCAATACGGATACATGGGGCCTACAGCAGGATGCATCAAAAGATGTGGCCCGGTTCACTGTTCCTGTAAAAGAAACAACAAATTCACTGGAGTATTACACCATGATCTTTGAACAGGCAGAAAAAGGAACTAATTTGCTGATGGCATGGGATAATGTGGAAGTAAGGCTACCCCTCTCCTTCTAACAAATTCGGCTTCCTCGCAAATGTTTTGGAAATTGGTATTTCTAATTTGAATATTTGCCTGTTATGTGTGGCATAGCAGGTATCATACAATCTACCCCATCCCGTTTTAGCATTACCCATCTGCAAAAAATGACCCATGCTTTAGCCCATCGGGGACCTGATGGAGAAGGACATTGGCAGAATGCAGAAGAAACCGTTTTATTTGGTCACCGACGTCTTTCCATTATTGACCTGAGTAATGCCGGCGATCAGCCCATGCATTACCTGAACCGCTACAGCATTGTGCATAATGGAGAGATTTACAACTATGTTGAATTAAAAGAAGAGTTACAGAAAAAAGGTTATTCCTTCCGTTCACAAACAGATACCGAAGTGATTCTGGCAGCATATGATTGCTGGCAGCAGGAATGTGTGGATCATTTTGACGGCATGTTTGCCTTTGCCATCTGGGATGATAAAGACAAAACGCTGTTTGCTGCAAGAGACCGTTTTGGCGAGAAACCATTTTTCTATCACTATGAGGGAAACAATTTGTTTTTTGCCTCAGAGATGAAAGCATTATGGGCAGCCGGCATTGAAAAAACGCCAAATCAAAAAATGCTTTTCAATTTCATTACGATCGGTTATACCGATAACCCGGCAAAAAGAGAAGAGACGTTTTACGAAAATATTTTCCGCCTGCCCCCCGCATCTTCACTGGTATACTCACCGGTAAAGAATGAATTACTAATAGAACAATACTGGGATATTGACCTGCAGGCTGAAAATAAAACAATAACCGATGGCGAAGCGGTTGAAAGATTCTCGGAATTACTTACAACTTCTGTAAAAAGAAGATTACGCAGCGATGTGGCGGTAGGCACATCCTTAAGCGGGGGACTGGACAGTTCATCTATTGCTGCTTTTATCCATGAGCTGTTGCCACACAATAATTATTGTTGTTTTACTGCAAGTTTTCCTGACATGGAAAACAATGATCTTTTTCATGCGAAAAATGTTGCGAAGAATTTTGGCCTGCAACAACACATTGCCGAATGTACCGCTTCCGGTTTAATCAAAGACTGGGAAAAGCTATGTTATCACCAGGAAGAGCCAATGGGTTCTGCCAGCGCCTATGCACAATACAAAGTATATGAAAGGGCAAAGGAACAAGGTATAAAAGTATTGCTGGACGGACAGGGAGCAGATGAAATACTTGCAGGTTATCATAAATACTATAAGTGGTACTGGCAGGAACTTTTTCGCAAACGAAAACTGAAAAAAAGCAAAGAAATTTTTTGGGCAAAAGAAATCGGGACCAATGAAAACTTTGATTACCGCAATATGATCGCTGCCTATTTTCCTGCTTTCGCCAGTATCGTGATGGAACGGCAATATCTTTTAAAGGCATTAAAACAGGAAGACCTCACCAGGGAATTTGTTCAGCTGCAAAGCAAAGAAGCTTATTATACTCCACCTGAACATTTTGACCTGAACGGCGTACTTTATTTCAATACCATGACCCATGGCCTTGAAGAATTGTTGAGATATGCTGACAGAAATTCCATGGCACATGGCAGGGAAATCAGGTTGCCTTTTCTTTCTCATGAGTTAGTAGAATTTATTTTCTCCCTGCCTTCTCATTTTAAGATCCGTAATGGATGGACCAAATGGCTGCTTCGGGAAACTGTAAAGGAAAAATTACCCCACTCATCTGTATGGCGAAGAGATAAGGTGGGATTTGAGCCTCCGCAGAAGAAATGGATGGAGAACGGATCGGTGCAGGATGCTATGCAGGAAGCAAAACAAAAACTGGTTAGTGAAAAAATATTAAAGGAAAGTGTATTGAATAAAAAAATTACTCCGTCGGCAGCTTATGAGGCGGAGAATTATGACTGGAGATACTGGTCTGCCTCATTATTGTTTTAAATAATACCAGGTGCTTTTATATTTGAAAGAAACAACACCATAATTCCTTGCAAAAAACAAGGAGTCAAAATCCGGATTCGTTCCTGGATAAGCATTCACAAGTTTTACATCTGAGTATCTAAAATTGTTAAGCGTATAAGTTGTAAATGATTTTCTCATTTCAGTAATAGGTCCATTCAGCACATTACACCCGGAAATAAATGCTGAATCCATGTTCATTGTACGAAAACACAGCCAGGAAGGAGAATTCATATTACATGTAAGATATAAACTGTCTGACGGCTTTATTTCCAATGTAAATCCAACACTATCTGCTTCATAAGTGTCATCACATTCAAAATTCTGGTATGTATTTGTTACGTCTGCATAGCTGCATTTCATTTTACTGATAACCCCGGAAGACGAAATGAATGTTATGGAATCTTTGCCACGGTAGGGAAGCCACTGTTTGGCGTTATCGTCTACTTTTAATCTTCCTTTAATACACTGCGGGCACTGAGTCATTGACATACAAACCAGCCCAATCAGCAAAACAAATAAGAACCACTGAATTTTCATATCCCTCTCTTTTAATAGGTATTAAATGTACTGTTTTTTGAGATTCACTTTTAAAGACAAAAGGAGCATTTATCTTTGCTCTTTACTACTAATAAGCAACAAAAATGAAAGCAGCAACTAAGTTCATACATGCAGGTGCACACCCTGATCCCTCTACCGGTGCTATTATGACACCCGTTTACCAAACCTCAACTTATGTGCAGGAAGCGCCGGGAGTGAATAAAGGCTTTGAATATGCCCGCAGCCAGAACCCCACCCGTAAAGCACTGGAAGAAGCACTGGCAGTGATTGAAAACGGAAAATTTGGTTTAGCCTTCAGCAGCGGTGTAGCCGCTACAGATGCCGTGATCAAGTTGCTGGCCCCCGGTGACGAAGTGGTATGTGCCAATGATATGTATGGTGGCACCTACCGTTTATTCACTAAAGTGTTTGAGCGTTTCGGAATAGTTTTCAAATACGTTGATACAACTGATGTTAAAAATGTGGCAGCCGCTGTGACGGAAAAAACAAAACTCGTCTGGCTGGAAACACCTACCAATCCGCTGATGAATGTAACAGATATTGCTGCAGTCGCAGCCATTACAAGATCCAAAAACATTTTATTAGCGGTTGACAACACTTTTGCATCTCCTGCCCTGCAAAACCCGTTAGACTTGGGTGCTGATATTGTAATGCATTCTGTAACCAAGTACCTGGGAGGACACAGTGATGTGATACAGGGAGCATTGATCATGAATGATGCAGACTTGAGGGAAAAATTATACTTCATCCAAAAAAGCTGCGGTGCTGTGCCCGGACCGATGGATTGTTTTTTAGTGCTGCGGGGTATCAAAACCTTAGGAGTTCGAATGAAAGCTCATTGTGAGAATGGTGCAAGGATTGCTCACTGGCTCCGGAATCACCCCAAAGTCGGTAAAGTTTACTGGCCGGGCTTTGAAGACCATCCGGGATATGCGGTAGCCAAAAAACAAATGAAAGGATTTGGCGGCATGATTTCTTTTGAGCTGAAGAACGACAGCGTAGAAGAAGCTAAAAGAGTGCTGTCCTCCACTCACCTGTTTTCATTAGCAGAAAGCCTGGGCGGTGTAGAATCATTGATCAATCACCCGGCCAGCATGACTCATGCTTCTATACCAAGAGAAGAAAGAATTAAAAACGGACTGTCCGATTCGCTTATCCGGCTGAGTGTCGGCATTGAAGATGCAGATGATTTGATTGAAGACCTGGCAAAGGCTATCGGATAATTGAACAATGAATAAAACGCATCTAAAACAATTACTGAATAAGAAGGTTGATTTCTACAATCAACCTTCTTTTATTGTGACAGATCCCATTTCCGTTCCTCACCTGTTCACCAAAAAACAGGATATAGAGATCGCTGGTTTTTTCGCTGCCATATTTGCCTGGGGCAACCGCACTACCATCATCAATAAAGCAAAAGAGCTGATGCACCTGATGGATATGGCACCTTATGAATTTGTCAGGAGCCATGATGAAAAAGATTTGAAAAGATTACTGGGATTTAAGCACCGTACATTTAATGACACAGACCTGCTTTATTTTGTTGACTTTTTCAAACATCATTACCGCAGTAATAAAAGCCTTGAAACTGCCTTTACCCGGCATGGCTATACAGCCGAAAAAATACTGACGGG
This sequence comes from Chitinophagaceae bacterium UBA2789, assembly GCA_002352145.1. Classification (GTDB taxonomy): domain Bacteria; phylum Bacteroidota; class Bacteroidia; order Chitinophagales; family Chitinophagaceae; genus JJ008. Next base: position 19,312 of record DEHX01000032.1, on the reverse strand, counting down.
TTTTCATCAATATTTTTTCTCATTAGAACATATACCTGAAAGAACCCGAAAACATATTGCCACCCCTGAAAGAAACTCTACCTGCAAAAGACTGAATATGTACCTCCGCTGGATGGTAAGGCGTGATGATAAAGGTGTTGATTTTGGTATCTGGAAAGATATTTCACCGGCACAGCTCATTTGCCCCCTTGATGTACATGTAGCAAGGGTGGCCCGGCAGCTGGGTATCCTGAAAAGAAAACAAAATGACTGGGAGACCGCCTTAGAGCTAACTGAATACTTACGAACTTTGGATAAGGATGATCCCGTGAAGTACGATTTCGCTTTGTTTGGACTGGGAGCTATTGAACCAAAAATTGCAGTATTAAAATGATTGGCATGGAAAACCATTCGCTTACAGAAATACTTAATAAAGACCTGGGTCTTGCCGTGTCACCCCAATTAAGTTTGGAAGAGATACGGTCTACCGTAGCCAATCAAGTCAATCATCTTATCAATACTGATTTTGAAAAACTGGTTTCCCTGCTTTACCGCATTGATGTGAGTGAGCCAAAAATGAGAGCCTTATTGCAACACAAACAGGGAGAAGACAGCGCAGAACATATTGCAGATCTCATCATAGAAAGGCAGTTACAAAAAATTGAAAGCTGGAAAAAATTCAGCAACAAAAAAGATATTTCTGACGAAGAAAAATGGTAAGGCGTAATACCCCGTTTACTCTAGCGGTTTAACACCTAAAAGATCTGCATACCTGTCTACTTTGTGAAA
>DEHX01000032.1:0-18496 GCA_002352145.1 Chitinophagaceae bacterium UBA2789 | reverse complement strand
CCGGTTATATGAGCAATCTCTCTTACCTTATCCATATCCGGAAAAACGGTCGCAATATCCTTATCCGTTGTATATCGTTCCGCAGCAGGATATTTTTCTTCCATATCTTTTACAAAAGCTGTATTACCGGCAGCCGGAGCCCCAAAAGTGATCAGCTGTAAGTTTCCTCTTTTTTCCGCTGACAGTTCCTTTCTCAGGTAGCTAGCCATTGGGTAGGCCAGGTTACCGCCTAAACTATGTCCTGTAATAACCAGGCTGGCGTCAACTGGAATCTTTTGTTCAACGAACTCTTTAATTGTTAAACCGGAAGATTTGTCTCTGAGTTGCAACAGGTTTTGAAAGCCGATCCAGGCACCATTGCTGACATAAGCCTGCTGAATAGTATCAGTATAGGGCCATGCTTTAATGGTAAAAATGTTGAAATCCTGCATTACAAAATTCTGAAAGCCTTCATTACTGAACTCAATCACTGATCCCCGGATAACCAGTGCATACTGTTCTGTTTCTTTCTTTTTGGCAATAAATGCAAAGTTTCCGTTGATAGCTTCCGGAATAAACACCGCTTCAAATTCCGGAGAGTACCGGGATAAGGATTCTGCAATAGATGATTTGTACACTACCTGGTTTAGCCGGACTACTTCTTTGGCCGAAAGAAACGATGATTTTTCCTTTTGTTTCTGTTGGGTATTACAGGAAACAAAAAACAATGCAATGAATAAAACTGGCTGTATTAACTTTTTTATCATGATATTAAAAAAAGAGAACCACACAGGATTAGCTATGTGGTTCTGAAATTACTTATTTATTAATAACTATTTCTTTTTCTCAAACATCAGCTCCTGCACTTTCTCTTTGTCTTCCTTTTCTTTCTTCAAATCGAACATGGTGCCGAATACATGATCCCATAACGTAGAGCTTACACCATATCCCATGTGCTCATCTTTGTAGTGATGCAGGTGATGATTGCGCCAAAGGCCCTTCATCCATTTGAAAGGCGGGTTCCATGCATGTATGGCATAATGCATAGTTCCATACATCAGGTAGCCCAGCAAGAAGCCCGGGAAGAACATGAACGCATAGGTCCCCATAATCAGGTACATCAACCCAAACAGTGTTGATGAGATGATAAGGCTAGGCACCGGCGGCATAAAGAGGCGCTGCCTGTCTCTCGGATAATGATGGTGATTGCCGTGCAGAGTATAAACGATCTTCGTTGCGGTTGGCGTCTTGGGAACCCAATGAAATATAAACCGGTGTGCTATGTATTCAAATAGTGACCAAAAGAACATGCCTCCAAAAAACACCAGCAGGATAGTGCCGGTGGAATAATTATACTTTGTAGCGGCGAGGTAAATAATATAACTGAGGATAGGTATGTACATACCCCAGATCACCAGCGGATGGGCTTTGGTTAGCGCCTCCAAAAAATCATTTTTGAATAAACGGGCCTGGCCCTTATTATGAATCTTTTCGAAATGCATGGCGCAAAGATAAGGAAAGGAGAATGGGTGCTACAAAGGCTGTTGAACTGATTTTAATCAGTTTTCAATAATGAATCAACCCGCTGAAACTGATAGCCTTTTGCCTTTAAATACTGTATCAACTTTGGCAAATATTTATAAAATTTATCGCTTCGCTTGGGATCAGTGCCGATATGCATCAAAAGTATAAACCCGTTTAGCCCGGCAGGTTTTGATTGCTCATTCTGAATGATAGACTGGTAAATTTCTTCACTGCTGCGGTAATTCTTATCTACCGGTGTGGTATAATCAGCATGGCTGAGGGTTCCGGGGGTGTAATTGATCAGTTGTAACTGTAATTCTTTTGTCCAGGCCGCAATACTGTCATTGTACCACTCATAAGGCGGTAAAAAAAACGTTGCTTTCTGCACATCAATATGGTGCCGGGTCATTTCGGTGTAGTTATCCGCCAGGTCAAACCGGAATTGTTTTTTGGTGACCAGCAGGCTGTCTCTTTTGTTCCAGTCGCAATACAACAAATGCTGATCTGAATGAGCACCGAGATAATGGCCATCCTTTCTTAACTGCTGAATGACCTTACTGAATTCCTTATTACGATAAAATCTCCCGGTGAAAAAGAAAGATGCTTTTACTTTCTTTTCAGCCAGTGTTTTGGCAATGTAATCACCGCCATCCGCAAACTCATCGCCGGTAAAGACCAGTGCAATTTGTTTCTTTGTACTGTCGCCCCTTATGATGGCACCACTGCTGTAACTGACGCCTCCTTTCCCGGAGGCCATTACTTTTTTGGCTTACTTTCCGCCTCCTTCGCAGCCAGTAAATAGATAAGGGAAGCGGTACCATCCATCGTAGGTTCATTAGTGCTGTAATCGCCATAATCATCATGATACACAGCAAGGTCACTTTGAAAGGCTGCATATTCGTCCGGCTGATAAAGGGTAATGCCAATAAGTCCTTTGTATATGCTGGTATAAACGGGCCCGTCAATTAATCCGCCGTCAATCGGGTATTGTTTGATATGGGTAAATGCAGAATGCGGATCAACAGGCGTATCACCCCATGACGGCAACCCATATACCATCGAAGTGCCCCATGGATTGCAGCCAAACAACCAGTCGAAATTGGCTTGTTCCAGTTCATTAAATTGCTTATCGCCGGTTAGTTGTTTATACCAATAACATTGAATGGCAAAAGCTGTAGTAAGGTTATTACTGCACCAGATAAAAGGAATGCCACGGTAGAAAGCATTTTGTTTGGCCTTGTTCCATACCCGCTGGATGCCTTCTTTGTAATAGCCAATAATTGTATTTTTCTGATTTCCGTTTAATTGTTTAGCTAATTCGTAATGACCCAAATTGATAAAAGGGTACCATTGATAATGTTTCGCCGTATCGGCGCCTAACCAAGGAGTTATTTTTTCTTTTAGCGCAAAATTATATGCAGCAGATGTGTAATAATCGTTATCGCCGCCCATTGGTGTATTATTCACCATTGTATGAATAGAAACTGCAGCCAATTCCATGTCATCAGTCCAGTTTTCTTCTGCATAGATATAAGGCGATCTTACGGAAACTGTTTGGGTATATCCGGGTTTAGACAATCCATACTGATATGCATCAAATGCTTTGGCATAATACCCTTTGTATTTATCTGTAGTTCGAAACAGGTTGTCTCTTTCGTACAGGAAATGAGCCAGTGCAAATACACTGGCATATTTTCCGGCTGTGCTGGCTACACCGGTAGTCGTATTCATAAACTTACCTCGTTGTTGCGGTTCGCCGTTTACAAAGTAAACTGGTCTTTCTAATCCTTTGCCATAGTAGTTGGTATCTTCTTTTGGTATTCGCATGCCCATATGATCACGGTCATCACCCAATTGATTAAACATGATAAACCTGCGGGGATTCATTTTCATAAGCCAGTCAATACCCCAACGAGCCTCATCCAGTACATCGGGTTGCCCGTTTTTACCGTCTAAACCATTGGCTGATTTTTCATCAGTAAAAACAGTTGGAAAATCCCTGTAAGCAGCCAGTAGATGGTAAGTGGCATTCGCTGATGTGGGCACATACTGTAAATAATCGCTTGCATCATGCCAGCCGCCCACCACATCAATATGAGTACTGTCTTTGATACCTGCTTTTTCACCATACAATACATAGCCGTCATGGGTATGGCAACTGTCTTTTAAAAAAGGATTAAAACCGGTACGTTGCTGCCGCATATAACGGAGACAAAAATCTGCGGCCCCTTTGTACACATCATCACCGATTTCAAATTCCGAAGATTTTACACCGCCTGCCTGCAAATAATAACGGCCGGGTTTTTTAAAATGAGAAAAGTTGAGCCGGTAAGTTTGTTTAAACGGCCCGTAAACACCGAAAGCTTTTCCGGCCTTACCTTTTGCCGCTATTTTCTTTGAATCCGCATATACCAATTCCCAATTAACCAATTCCTTTTCCTCCTTACTGCACCACACGGCTACTTTAACCCCATCGGGTGTATATCCCAGTTGATTGATACGTATCCAGCTTGAAGGTTCCTCTTTTTTATTAAACGAGAGAACCGGTAAAAGCAGAATGAACAGCCATTTTTTCATTACCACAATTTACAACCAACCTCGCTAACTTAGCAGCCATTAATTATTCTCCGATGAAATTAGTAAGCTACCTGAAAGATGAACATGAACAACTGGGAGTATTGATCAACGGGATAGTATACAGCATGGATGTACTGCACCCCGATCTGCCCAACAGCATGAATATGTTTTTAAATTACTGGGAAGACAGCTATCCCATTGCGCAGGCTGGTGAACTGATGCTGAGGGAAGGCACCCGGACAAGCAATAAGGGTGTGCCCTTAAGTGAACTTCAACTGCTGGCACCAGTACCTTTTCCCAATTCCTGCCGTGACGGATATGCATTTCGTCAGCATGTAGCTGCTGCTAGGCGCAACCGAAAAGTGGATATGATACCGGAGTTTGATCAGTACCCGATCTTTTATTTCACCAATCATCACAGTATACAGGGACCGGGTGAGATTCGTTGCATGCCCGATCATTTTGAAAAACTGGATTTTGANNATGAATGATATGAGTGCCAGAAGGCTTCAGATGGAGGAAATGCTGCTAAACCTGGGTCCCGCCAAGGGAAAAGATTTTTCTACTGTCATTGGACCCTGGCTGGTAACACTGGACGAACTGCAGCCTTTCGAAATTCCGGCCAAAGAAAACCATACCGGCAAAAGCTGGAACCTGCGGATGCAGTGTTGGGTAAATGATAAGCAGGTAAGTGATGGCAACCTGGGTGATATGGACTGGACCTTTGCTGAGATCATTGAAAGGGCATCATATGGTGTTGATTTATATCCCGGTGATGTGATTGGCAGCGGCACTGTGGGAACTGGCTGTTTTCTTGAATTGAATGGTACCGGTAAACTCAACGACCCCAATTACCCTGAACAATGGCTGCAAGCCGGTGACGTTGTAGAAATGGAAATTGATTGTTTGGGGAAATTGAGTAACACCATTGTGGCTGAAGAAACAGACTGGAGTATTCTCCGTCAAAAGAAAAACAGCTGAACATCATGAAAAAGACAGGAATAATCATATCTCTGTCGTTTTTGCTTTTTTCATTCAAACTGATGAGCCAGGAAAAAATTGCAGCAAGGATTGATTCATTGTTTTCTTCCCTGCTAAAAGCAGGAGAACCGGGTGGTGCCGTATTGGTTGCCAAAGGCGACAATATTATTTTGAGCAAGGGATACGGAATAGCTGATATAAACAGCAAAGAACCGATTACCCCTCATACCATTTTCAATACCGGGTCTGTAAGCAAAACATTTGTAAGCAATGCTATCCTCATCCTCGAACAGAGGCAGCAGCTCAGCCTGGATGATAACCTGCTACAATATTTTCCTGATTTTAAGAACAAGGGTATTGCAGCAAAAGTAAAGATCAGGCACCTGCTCAGCCATGTAAGTGGCTTACCTGACAACAGGGAAGTAAGCAAGAACCCTGTTTTTTATTTAACCGCTGATGATACCCAGAACTTTGCTCCTGTTCAACAAACAGATACATTGGTTTTTGAACCGGGCAGCCGATACCAATACAGTAATCCTGCTTTCAACGGTCTTGCCCTGATCATCGAAAAAGTAACGGGTAGTAAGTGGCAGGATTTCATCCGCAAAGAAATTTTTGCCCCGGCAGGAATGACTGAAAGCGATATCACAGATGGTGCTCATCCGGAAACCGGTGTGGCACATGCCTATGCAAAAGAAAAAGGGAAATTCAAAGAACTGGATTACGGTGAAGAACCCACTTTCTGTGCTGCAGGCAACGGAGGAATTTGGTGTTCGGTTATTGACTTGCACCGCTATTACCTTGCTTTACAGAAACCAGCTTTCCTGGATGCAGATATTATTGGTAACAGTATAGAAGTAAAAAAATTTGAGCAATGGAAAAGTGAGAAAGAGCCTAACAATGGTTACAGCTGGTTTATTACAAAAACGGTTAATGGATTAAAACGTATTGGACATACCGGCAGCCAGGGAGGCTTCCGGGCCGATTTTGAATGGGTGCCTGAAAAGAAAATTGTGATCTGCCTTTTGTTCAATATTCCGCATGATGTGAGCTTACTGACAAAGAAAATCGAAACTATTTTGGTAGAAGAAAAAATATTATAGAATGATTATTGATCTGAAAGAAATAAAACCGGCCGAAAAACAGTATTACCTGCAACATTTAGTGGCTCCCCGTCCTATCTGCTTTGCTTCTACAATAGATAAAAACGGAAATGTAAACCTGAGTCCATTCAGCTTTTACAATCTTTTTTCATCCAATCCGCCAATTGTTGTTTTTTCTCCGTCAAGAAGGGTTAGAGACAACACTACAAAGCATACATTAGAGAATGTGCTGGAGGTACCGGAAGTAGTGATCAATATGGTTACCTATGATATGGTACAGCAACAATCGCTGGCCAGCTGCGAATTCCCAAAAGAAGTGAATGAATTCACCAAAGCCGGATTTACAGAAGAACCGGCCACCCTGATACAACCACCCATGGTGAAAGAAAGCAAGGCTAAGATGGAGTGCAGGGTGCTGGAAGTAAAACCATTGGGCACTGAGGGTGGTGCCGGCAACCTGGTGATCTGTGAAGTATTGCGCATTCATTTAGCTGATGAGCTATTGGATGAAAACATGAAGATTGACCAGAGAAAAATTCATCATGTGGCGAGGCTTGGCGGCGACTGGTACTGTGTTGTTAATGAAAACAGTTTATTTAAAGTGCCCAAACCCAATACACAACTTGGCATAGGTGTGGATGCATTACCTGAACATATCCGGCGAAGTAATATTCTTACCGGCAATGATCTTGGCCAGTTGGGCAATGTGCATGAATTGCCGGTGATAACTCCTTCATTTGATGACCCGCACCTCAAACAAATCATTCAATACTACAGCATTAACCCGGATGAGATGGAAAGGGAACTGCATATATATGCACAAAAACTACTGAAAGAAGGAAATACAGATGCTGCCTGGCAGGTTTTGTTAGCAGGCGCCTGATCTGTTGTTTTACTGCCCGGACTTTTCTAACTTTAATAGCTCACCATTAAAATGTTCTTCTATGCAAAACATAAGAACATCCCGCCTGCTGCTTATCCCGGGAATTACATTTTTACTTTTTTCTTGTGTATCACAAAAAAAATTTGTGGCAGCCAAAAGCGATTTAACCAAAGAAAACGAAACACTTACATCTTATGAGTCGAAGCTGACTTCGCTGGATGAGCAACGAGCTAAAAAACAGCAACAAAACGAACTGGCTGATACCGTGGATCTGCAGATCCGGAAATTCATCAATAAAACAAATTCAGAGATTGATACGCTTATTGACAAAAACAAAGTGCTGATCAACGGCAACCTGGTGAGCAAGGATGACCTGAACCGAATCATGAAAGCTATTGCTTCCACAAAGCTTGCATCTCAACTGATCAACAAAAAGATATTATTTCTTGAAGACCTGATAAAAACCAATATGGTGGTAAAGCTGGACCAGGATGTACTTTTTGAACCCGGCAGCTATAAAGTTGCTCCTGCTGTGATTGCCAACATTGGAAAATTATTTGAACCCGCAGCAAAAGAAATTGACAAGTTTGCTTCGAAATACCAGGACTTCACTCTTTCACTGGTCATCAGTATCAAGGGTTATGCAGATGCAACAACGATCAATGAAGGCTCTTCGTTATATAACAATTTAAAAGCAAGGCTGGCACTTTCTAATTCAAACCCGGACGCCAAAGAGCTTAATAAAGAATTATCCCGAGCCAGGGCTGAAGAAGTAGCAAATCTTTTCAAACAATATGCAAAAGGAAGAGGGGATAACGGTCTTTATACAAAAAATATTTTCTACATCTATGAAGGAAAAGGAGAGCAATTCCCCGATCCAAAGATCACTAATTACAGTATGGATGATCCGCGGAGAAGGATCGTACTTCTGTTCTGGAGTATTTTTCCGGATTGATCAGTTACTGCCAAACACCCTCTTCAAAATATCTGATGTTCTTGCCAGGGGGTTGGCCCGGATATTAGCCTCCTCTTTTGCTACCTGGTCAAATAAAGCATCTACCGCTTTGCCCACAACATAAGAAGTAAGATCAGGATCAGCTTTTTTGAATGTAGTTGGAAGTTTGTTGTAGGTGGTAATGATATCAGTATAATATTTCGTAGCCTCTGTTTTATCCAAAGAAGATTTGACCGAAGGAGAAAAAGCGGTGATCAGCTTTTGTTTTGTTTTTTCCCTGAAATAACTGGTGGCAGCATCTTTAGGACCTTTCACAATATTCAGCGCATCTTTCAATGTCATTTCTTTGATGGCATCTATAAAGATGGGTTTGGCATAAGCTACCGCATCTTCAGCACCACGGTTGATGGCAAGAATGGCTTTATCTACCTGGTTACCCATTCCCAGGTTACGCAAGGTCTTCTCCACCTTCACAGCATCGGGCGGCAGCAACATCTTATATATCTCACTACCGAAAAAACCATCAGTTTTATTCAGATTAAGTACAGCATTTGTCACGCCTTGCAGCAAAGCCTCTTTAATTCCCTGGCCCGCCTCATTTTCTGTGATGCCGGAAGATTTATTGCTTAAGATGCCGGGTAGTTTGATTTGTGCAGAAGACAGGGAAGGAATGATAACAACAGCAAAGAAAAGTACTTTAAATAGTGTTTTCATAAGTATGATACCTTTTAAAATGTAAAATAAAGCGGTTCAGTTAATACAAAAACCTTACCGCTTTATTTTGACGATATTTTAAGCAATTCGTTGCGCTCCGGTCTTTACCATTTTGCACCAAACACTTTTCGGAGCAGATCAGTAGTGCGGGCAGCAATATTCTGGCGGATATTTTGTTCTTCTTTTCCCACCAGGTCAAACAAAGCATCAACAGCTTTACCCGTAACATGGCTGGGTAAATCGGGATTGATTTTTTTAAATGTAGTAGGAAAATTATTATACGTATTCACTACATCCGCATAATACTTCGTGGCATCCAGTTTATCCAATGAGCTTTTGATAACTGGTGAAAAGGCAGCAATGAGTTTATCGGTTGTTTTTACCCGGAAAAAATGAGTGGCGCTGGTATCTCCATTTCTTACCAGGCCTATGGCATCAGCAATCGTCATGCTTTTAATGGCATCAACAAAGATCGGTTTGGCATATCCTGCTGCATCTTCTGCCGCCCGGTTGATCTGCAGGATGGCTTTGTCCACCATTTTACTCATGCCAAGGTCACGAAGGGTGTTCTCGATTTTCTTTGCATCCGGGGGAAGCAGAACCTTGTACAATGCATCTTTAAAAAAACCGTCTTCTTTATTGAGTTGCAGGACAGCTTTCACCAGGCCCTGGCCCAAAGCTTCTTTTATACCATCAGCTGCTTCAGTTTCTGTAACACCGCCGCCAGTGCCTGTTGGGAGATTAGTCAGTATTTCACAACTGCTCAGGGCAACTGACAACAGTAATATCGTAATTAGCTTTTTCATGTTGAAGGTTTTTATCATTCAGTGGTCAGTTTGTATGCAATGAATATTTTTAAAAAAATTTAAGCATTTAAAGGTACTGAATATAAAATCCGGGATTGCTGATTATTACCCGTAAATTAGGTAAATGATAGCCCAGCTTCTTGAGAGGCTAAACTCACTTAACCCCATGAGTGAGGAACTGGCAGATAAAATAATATCTGTTACGAAGACTATCGACTATCCTGCCGGCACTTATATTTTGAAAGAAGGACAAACCTGCACCAGGGCTTGTATGATAGGTAAAGGACTGGCAAGATCTTATTACATCAATGATGACAAAGAAATAACCTCCAGGTTCATGGATGAAGGTTTTATCATCACTTCGTGGATCAGCTATTATACACAAAAACCCGGTAACGAGTTTATACAAGCGGTAGAAGATTGCACACTCTTATGCATTGACCATGCAGACATACAGCAGGTATACAAAGAATTTCCCGAATTCAACATCATCGGCAGGAAACAAACAGAATATGCTTTTTACCAGGCAGAATTAAGGACCCAAATGCTTCGCAAGCATACAGCCGAAGAGAGATATAAATTTTTTATAGAGCAACAACCTTCACTGCTGCAGCGGGTATCCCTGAAACATATTGCTACTTACCTCGGGATGAACGAAGAAACATTAAGCAGGGTTAGAAGTCGTTTTCATAAGAAGCACAGTCTTTAACAAAAGCCAGGGAAAAAACTGATTTGACAATAATCATTACTCAACTCCAACTCTTGACATATGTCAAGCAAAAAAACAGTTTTATTTCTCAACTTCATCAAAACGATTATATGAAAGCAATTGTTACCATTACCTGCTTATGGTTGCTGACACAAACTGTGGTTGCCCAATCTACGGATCAACCGGTATTATCCAAAGCAGATTATTTGAAGAAGGGTAAAAATCAAAGTACTGCTGCATGGATATTAGTGGGTGGCGGCGCAGCAATGGTATCCATAGGATCAATTATTGGGCTGACTGATGCTACTGAAGCTATTGGCTCAATTTTCACCGGAGAGACAGAAGAGCCATCTAATGCAGGACCGATCCTTTTCTTCACAGGAACAGCTGCCATGCTGGGCAGCATTCCTTTATTTATTGCCTCTTCAAGAAATAAAAGAAAAGCCAATAGTATGTCCGCTTTCTTTAAAATGGAAAACCGGCCTTTACTTCATAGAAGTTCTTTTACAAAAGCATCTTATCCAGCCATGGGATTTAAAATAAAGCTTTAATCACTCCTAAACCCTGCTATATGAGAAAATTATCATTTTGGGCCAGGTACCATAAAAAAGCAGCCCGTCTTATAATTTTTTCTTCCTTTTTGTTACTTACCATTATCGGTTATTATACCGGAACCTGGATGAATGACCTGGGTATATCGCTTTCGGAAACTATTCTATTTCTAGCTGTGTTTTTGTATATCGCCGGAGTAATCGCCTATCCTCAGCGGTATGGCAGCCAAAATAGATCAAAATCAAAGTCATTTTATATACATCAAAAAATCTGTGACACCGGACTTGCTGTATCTACCTTTTTAATGATCGTTTATCTCGCCAACCAACCTGGTACCTTGATTCATACGTTTATTCCGGCCAATGCCATCTCCGGAAACAATACAATTTTACCCAAAGACAGCTCGGCCAAAACCTATAAATCAATACGGGAATTTTCAGCCTCTATTAAGGATAAAGAAGGAAAGCTGCTAAAATGGAAGGAAAGGAAAAAGCTACTGAAAGAACAGGTTCGCAGCATTAAAAAGGCCGACAACCTGTCAAAGGGAGATAAGGCAGGCCTTATTGTATTGGCTGTCATTGTGGCTCTTGGCCTTGCTGCTTTGGTGGGAGCCCTTGCCTGTGAATTATCCTGCAACGGATCTGAAGGAGCAGCCCTGTTGGTGGGTATCGGCGGTACCGCCTTAATCATTTTTTTACTGATAATTACCATCCGGGCAATTAAAAGAGGAAAGAAAGAACCAAAAGAAGCACCAACTACTACCAATTAATACCAGAACCCCGGCCCAACCGGGGTTCTTTCGTAAAAAAGGCTTAGTTGGCCGGGTTTGTCCTTTAAAATAGCATCCACAAGGCTTGGCACGGTACCTCCTAACCAGTACCTTTGCCCCGCCCAACAGGGCTTTTATGGGTATAAAAAGGGGTTCGGGGATCCAGAAATATATTTTAGCCCCTTTCACCCGGTTAACTGAAAAATAGTATTTTAGAGCCGGTTTTGGCAAGGTGTTATCCCGACCAGACCGTACGATAACCAAAATAACTGATATGAAAAAATCGATTGTTTTTCTTCTCGCAATCATTACATGCTTTTCCGTAACTGCGCAAACTTCTAAAGCTAAAGTAGGCCTCGTTGCCGGAGCAACTATTTCCAATATGTACGGAAATGTAACGGGTGTTGATGTAGATTATAAATCTTATGCCGGGTACACTTTTGGTATGGTGGTAGATGCTCCTTTAAAAAAAGGACATTTTAGTTTCCAGCCCGGTCTGCACTACACACAAAAAGGTGCTACCACACTGGATGTAAAAAACCAGGAAGACTACTATGCTTTACGCTATGCTGACCTGGTAGCGAACCTGGTATATAATACACATGGTGACAAAGGCGGTAATTTTTATTTTGGTGCCGGTCCACAGTTAGGTGCGAACCTTCCTTCTAAAAAAGTAACAGTTTTCAAACCCGGTGATACTAAATCTGAATCCAATATAATCTTTGGCGATGATGTAGCTTCCGATTTCCGCGGTATTGATTTTGGCGCCAATATTATTGCAGGATATACCATGAAGTGTGGCGTTACTTTTGCTGCCAATTACAATTTTGGTGTTCGTAACCTGATTCCTTCCGGAAAGAATAATGATGATAAACTCAGAAACAGCCAGATCGGCATCCGGGTGGGTTATTTCTTTAAGTAAATACAAACTCTTTTTATAGCGAAACCACCCTGTTAGGGTGGTTTTTTTATGCCTTTTGTTTTACCCTTCGTTTTAACCATAACCAGTACCTTTGCCCCCTTAAAATTATCAGTCATTCATGAGCACTGCACATCTTTCTGAACAAGAACAACTTCGCCGGGAAAAACTGGCCGAACTGATCATGATGGGCATCGAACCCTATCCTGCCCCGCTTTTTCCCGTTAAGACCAACTCCGTTTATATAAAGGAGAACTTCAGGGAAGAAACCAAAGACCAGTTTACAGATGTATGCATCGCCGGCCGCATTATGAGTGTAAGAGATATGGGCAAGGCCAATTTTGCAGTAATACAGGATGGGCATGGCCGCATTCAGTTATACATTAAAAGAGATGATATCTGCCCCGGTGACGACAAAACTCTCTACGATGTAGTTTGGAAAAAGCTGACCGATATCGGTGATATCATTGGTGTGAAAGGCTATGTATTTACCACCAAAACCGGTGAAACTTCTATCCATGTAAAAGAACTGACCATACTATGTAAATCGCTCCGTCCGCTGCCGATAGTAAAGGAAGCAGAAGGACAGACCTTTGATGCTGTAACAGATCCTGAATTCAAATACCGCCAGCGTTATGCTGACCTGATCATTAATCCTGCGGTTAAAGAAACTTTTGTGAAGCGGACAAAAATGATCAACTCCATCCGTGAGTTTCTCAATAACCAGGGCGCACTGGAAGTGGATACACCGGTACTGCAAAGTATTCCCGGTGGTGCAGCCGCAAGGCCTTTTATTACCCATCACAATGCACTCGATATTCCCTTATACCTGCGTATTGCCAATGAACTTTACCTGAAAAGGCTGATCGTTGGTGGCTTCGACTGGGTTTATGAATTCAGCCGCAACTTCCGCAATGAGGGAATGGACCGCACTCATAATCCTGAATTTACCATCCTTGAATTTTACACAGCGTACAAAGACTATTTCTGGATGATGGAAACNNTTTGATGTAAGCCGAATGAATGAAGAACAACTCCGTTCCGTTTGTAAACAATTGAACATCCATGTAGACAATACAATGGGCAAGGGTAAACTGATTGATGAGATCTTCGGGGCGAAATGTGAAAAGAGTTATGTGCAGCCAACTTTCATCATTGACTACCCTGTTGAGATGAGCCCATTGACTAAAAAACACAGGGAGAAGCAGGGACTGGTGGAAAGATTTGAATTAATGATCAATGGAAAAGAGATTGCTAATGCCTACAGTGAACTGAACGACCCGATTGACCAGCGGGAACGTTTTGAAGAGCAGGTAAAACTGATGGAAAGAGGTGATGACGAAGCAATGTTTATTGACTATGATTTTCTCCGGGCACTGGAATATGGTATGCCGCCTACATCCGGTATTGGTATCGGTATCGACAGACTTTGTATGCTGCTGACCAACCAGGTGTCGATACAGGATGTTCTGCTTTTTCCGCAGATGCGGCCTGAGCAAAAGCTGGAACAAAAAGAAGAAGCTTAATAAATCTTCATTCGAAATCCTGTGGCTCTTCCACAGGATTTTTTCTTGAAACAAAGAATATGACCAAACAAGAACTGCTCAAGGAATTACAACAGGAAACTTATGTAGCGCTGAAACCTTCTCCCGTTCATGGTATTGGTGTTTTTGCTATTCGGGATATCCCCAAGGGCTGCCGTAGTATCTTTTCCAAAGCTGCCGGTGAATGGATCAAACTTTCGTTTGAGGAGGTGGAGCAATTACCTGCCCATAGCCGTAATTTGATTGAAACCTATTGCCTTTATGATGAGACCCATTATTTTGTTCCCGATTACGGTTTCAAACTGATGGATCTTGTTTTATACCTGAACCACTCTCATGAACCTAATATTGCTTCCATCAATGACGGTGAGCATTTTGAAGCATTGAGGGATATAAAGGAAGGGGAAGAATTATTGGTTAATTACGGAACTATTGCTGAAGGGCTGGAAAACTATTAACCCACAAACAAATCCGTATACAACTTACCACCCGGCACCACGGCGTATTTATCCAGATCAGTAATGCCTTCTTTGGCCAGCACCTGTTCATCGATAAATAAATTACCGGTACAATCGGTGGAAGGTTGCTGTAAAATATAATAAGCTGCATCAGCCAGTATCTCCGGTGTACGGCTCATATTGGCCAGCATTTCGCCTCCTAATAAATTTCTTACGGCTGCCGTGTCAATCGTAGTTCTCGGCCATAGGGCATTCGCTGCAATCTTATCTTTTTTAAACTCAGCGGACCAGCCAATGGTCATCATACTCATGTTAAACTTTGTCAGCGTATAAGCCACATGATTGGCAAACCATTTGGGGTCAAGACTGACGGGAGGTGACAAAGTAAGAATATGCGGATTGGCTGATTTCCGCAAGTGGGGAATACATGCCTTTGTCATCATAAAAGTGCCCCGCACATTAATGTCATGCATCAGGTCGAACCGTTTGGGTTCTGTTTTTTCAGTTGGTGTTAATGAAATGGCCGATGCATTGTTAATAAGGATATCAATGCCACCAAACCGCTCCACTGTTGTATCCACTACATTTTGTATCTGTTCCTCAAAACGGATATCGCATTGTATGGCCAATGCTTTGCCACCTGCGGCTTCTATTTCAGCGGCAGCCGTAAAAATAGTACCGCCCAGTTTAGGATTTTCTTCTATACTTTTTGCGGCAATAACAATATTGGCTCCCTCTCTGGCTAAACGCAGGGCAATGGCTTTTCCTATTCCTCTGGTAGCACCGGTGATAATGGCGGTTTTGTTTTGAAATGACATATGCTTGTTACTGGTTGCTAGTTTCTGGTTACTTGAAACTGATTAATGTTCGGGCAATGCAGGTTTTGTTTGCACAATATCTTCAATCCGCTGCATTATTTCATCATTTAGTTTGGCAACGGCATCCAAAGACTTTAGATTTTGCAGCAATTGTTCTTTTCGGGTAGCGCCGAGAATCGCTGTTGTTACATTCGGGTTTTTAATACACCAGGCAATACTCAGTTCCGCCTGTGAAATGCCAAGCTCATTAGCAAGATTACCCAATTGGCGGACTTTGTTCAGCAGGTCATCT
Source organism: Chitinophagaceae bacterium UBA2789 (assembly GCA_002352145.1). Classification (GTDB taxonomy): domain Bacteria; phylum Bacteroidota; class Bacteroidia; order Chitinophagales; family Chitinophagaceae; genus JJ008. Next base: position 2,913 of record DEHX01000032.1, on the reverse strand, counting down.
TTCATCCAGCGGTCTTTCAGCCAGTCGAAACCAGTAAGGCCAAAGCGGCTACCTTCGGGAATACCATCATTGTATTTACCACTGAGTAAGCCTGATGCCAGCGGACTCCAGATGGTAGTACCCATACCCACTGTTTTAAAAATCATCAGGAACTCATTTTCCATTTTATTTCGCTCCAGCAAATTGTATTGCGGCTGCTCCATGGCGGGACCGATCAGTCCGTACTGATGGGCCACCCGGTGTGCCTCCATAATTTCCACACCACTCCACTCACTGGTACCCCAGTATAATATTTTGCCCTGCTGAATCAGGTTATGCATCGTCCACACTGTTTCTTCTATCGGTGTGCCTTTATCCGGCCGGTGGCAGAAAAACAGATCAAGGTAATCCAATTGCAGGCGTTGTAAAGCTTCGTTACAGGCTTCTGTCAAATGTTTCCTGCTGCAGCCTGTCTGGTTGGGTTTGTTATCTTTTCCTCTCCATCCCCAGAAAGCTTTGGAAGAAACGGTATAAGAGGTACGGTCCCAGTTTTTCTTTTTCAAAACACGGCCCATCATTTTCTCACTTTCACCCAATGCATACACTTCAGCATTATCAAAAAAGTTCACACCATTATCATACGCAATGCCCATTAGTTCATCCGCACTACTGTCGTTTATCTGCTTATGAAAACTGACCCAGCTGCCAAAAGAAAGCACACTCAGCTGAAGCCCGGTTTTACCCATTCTCCTGTATTCCATTTTGATTGATTATTAATATTTAAAACATCTTGCTTTTAGCAACCTAAAGGTACTTGAACAGTTAAAGCCGTTAAAAAGTTTATTTGGGAAAACCTTCTTCAGAAACCTGCACGGTTCCCGTTGGCTGGTTGAAGATAACACTACTGAGGTCTTGTGTAGCCGTCAGGCCTTTTCCGCCGTAAATCTGCTTACCGATGCCATGATAAGTAGCATACTTTTCGGTATAAAACATTTTAGTATTCTGGTCCCACCACAGGTCGGGGCTTTTCAATGTATCGCCTTTCATGGTAATCACCACTACACTGTCCCGTAGGTAAACTTTGTTCAGGTTCTCAAAATATTTGGCGTACTTGCTGTCTAACTTGCTTTCTATAACAGCACTGTCGTTGTAAAAATCAACATGTATACTTTTAGGAAATTCTACATACACTGTATCTGCCATTACCCGCAGCATCAGTGGCGAAGTTAGTTTGGCCCTCATTTTTCCATCCTGGCTTAAATAACTTTCAACACCGGTCACTTCTTCTTTCATCACTTTGTTCTCTGTCCATTCCTTCACTTTTTTCTCATCGTTCTCACAGCTCAAAAGCAAACAGCAGCCTGTAAAAAAAGCTGCTGCTGTTATTAATGATTTTATAGAGAAAGGATAATTAATCATATTTCCGCTTGATAAACCAGAAGTCGCTGACTGAAAATCCAACCGATACCCTGAACATATTTTCCTTCAGCAAATTATCATTATTTCCCCGCTTGCTGTATTCAAATGCCAGGTTGATAAGTGTTGCCTGGTTAGGAGCTTGCCTGCTGGTAGCCAGCGGTAAACCCAGTCCAAAACTTCCGCCGAACTGGGGAAGTTTCCGTCCTACCTGTATATAATCTGGTCCTGCAAATAATCCAAAGCGGTAAGAAACATTGCTTAAATAATTTCTTTTTGGAATTGGGTTTATCTGCGCACCTACCCTCACCTCCCATTTATTCCTCAAGGAGTCCTTTATACCATAAAAGCGATAATTATTCCAGCTTTGCTGTGCAAAATCAAGCCCGAATATCCAACCACCTTCTTTGTTGGGAACAGACAATTTTTGAAGGGTAAAACCAAATGTATAGGAAGCCGGGAGTTCAATTTTCCCTTTTATGTTGCGCTGATCTGATACACTGTCGAGTCGTACTTCACCGGAAGTTTCGTTAAACAGGTATGTTTCCCTGAGTATATCCTGTGTGGCATTCATTTTTTGACCCCATGCTCCAAATGCACCAATAGTAAGTACCAGTTTCTTGTTCAGCGGAAGCAGGTATTGCAAGCCTGCATTGAAGTAAAGATTGCCATAATTGGTCTTTGTTTCATAATTGGCCTGGTTATAACTTACCGTATCGTTGATAAAATACCTTTTTGTACTGTAATCCTTTTCGCCAAAAAGATAACCCGCATTGAAACCTACGTTAAGTTGTTCGATCAGGCCATGTTTTTCTTTACGAAAAACGGTGAAACCCGTTCCCATAGAAGCGAGGTAAGAACCGCCATCTCCGTTAAACACTGTGGTAGCGGTATCAATCGGCAATCCTGTCAGGGGATCTTTCAGCATCTCTGTACGAAATATTTTATAGCTGATGCGGGAAACAGGCCTGATACCGAAACTCAGCCCCCAGCCTTGTTTCAACGGTACACCTACCTGTACATAAGAGAACAAAGCGTTATTGGCAACGAACTTATTATTGTTGGCTGGCTCCCTCAGCGTACGGGTATCAAAATTCAATCCCAGGTCCAGGATGGCACGGCCGGATGACAGCTTTTTTGATTTGGCTTCTTTTACTGATTGAAAAGAGGCGTAAGTGGCCGGGTTATTAAAATTGATCGATAAAAGATCTGCATAACCGGCAGAAACACCTCCCATACCCCGACTGATAATATTGGTAGGCGGCACTAAGTCGCCTATACCATAACGGGAATAAGGTGAATTATCCTGGGCTGAAACAGGCTCAAAAGCAGCGAAAAAAGAAACCAGGATCGTTAAGATTAAGCAGTATAACGTCTTGATTTTCTTAGGGGTTGTTGACTTCACTAATTGCATACAGACCTTTAAAGATTAAATCAGGGTCTGCAAATATCTTGTTTTTAAGGTGTGAAGCCAAATGCAGGGTATCGCCCCCGGTTAAGACCACGTTAAAGTTCCGG
>DEHX01000090.1:24800-26272 GCA_002352145.1 Chitinophagaceae bacterium UBA2789 | reverse complement strand
TCCCTTTTATTGTCGAGAATAATGCCTGAAACCTTGTATAATTGGGCAGAAGATGACAGGGAAAACAATAAGAAAAAAGAGAAAAGAATATAGTTCGTCTTCATTATCCTTGATTGGCCATTCAGTCTGCAAAATTTGCGCAACTATTTGAATCGGCTTAGCTGGCTTACCATCTTTTCCAAGAATTTAACAAGTATCTTCAAATTAAGAACTATGTCTACCCATCATCTATACACTTATCATGTTTCATTCTTTTTTTTGACCCAAAAATCGTCCTGATACTCTCCGCAGCTGACCGGGTGTTGTTCCAATTCTGAAAAGACTTTATCCAGTTGCTCCGGTGTCAGTAATTTTTCTAAAAAAGGAAATAATTCTCTTTCTTCAAAACGAATATGATGATTCAGCAGGTCGCTGAGAATAATAAGATGCCGTTTATCAGAACCAGTTTCATCATCAAGCCCAAGCACCAGTTCCCGGATATGGTCATGTTCTTCCTTCAGCCTTTTTTTCATGGGATTATCATCCGGCAGATAAGGTGCCAATATTTTTTCTTCCTGGTAAAAATGAGGCTTCATATGATGCCTCCAGAACCAAAGTGCATATTTCCGCATTCTTTCTGCCGGAGTATGGTTGTCAATTCCCTGTTTTATTTTCCAGGCAAACAATAATCCATCATGATGCTCCCGGCTGAGAGGAGCTAATTGTTTACTGCGCTTGATGGGTTTTAGCTCGTCTTTCATACTTTAAAGTTACATTTTTTTGAAAGCAATGTCAGTACTGTTGATTCTACCACCATGGATAAGATACACCTTAGCAGGTTCTTTTACCAAAGCATAACACTACCGCTTGTATACATAAAAAATCATTAACTATAATTTGATAAGCCTTATTTGTATTCACATCTGTGAATAAGTAACTTTAGGTGATAACAATATTGCTGAGTAATATTGATAAAGAAGGGCCAGCTGCTGGCAAAGACCAGCAGACGCAACAGAAATCCGGTACCGCCTTTCGCCGGCATGGTGAAACATGGTTCAGCCCGGTCACCACGAATGGGAACAGGAACCAAACTAAAATTGAAGTGCATTGACAGACACTATCATCAACCTTGAAACCGTTAACCCTATCGAATTTTTCGGAGTCAATAACGGCAAACTCGACATCCTCAAAAAGAAATTTCCCCTTTTAAAAATTCTTTCCCGCGGCACCCAGTTAAAACTAAGTGGTTCGCCGGAACAAATTGAGTCAGCAAGGGAAAAGATCTCCCTCATCATTTCCTACCTCGAAAGAAACGGACATATGAGCCAGAACTATTTCGAGCAGGTACTGGGAGGTGATGATGCAGAAGTAATTGATCATTTCCAGGAAAAGAACCCGAATGAAGTATTGGTATTTGGTCCCAACGGAAAATCCGTAAGAGCCAGAACAGCCAATCAGAAAAGACTGGTGCAGGTTGCCGAAAAGAATGATAT
>DEHX01000090.1:0-24709 GCA_002352145.1 Chitinophagaceae bacterium UBA2789 | reverse complement strand
TATATGAGAGGCCGAACATTGGATAATGCCTTCATCATCCTGGATGAGGCGCAAAACTCTACTGATCTGCAGTTGAAGATGTTCCTTACCCGTATCGGCGCCAATGCGAAAGCCATTATCACCGGTGATATGACACAGGTAGATCTTCCAAGAAATCAAAAAAGCGGCTTGGCTACGGCGGTCAGGATATTAAAGAATATTGATGGCATTGCCCATATCGAACTGGATGAAGAAGATGTGGTTCGTCATCGCCTGGTGAAGCATATCCTGAGGGCATACAACCAGGAACATGAAAAAGAAAACCCACAATTTAGAGAAACTCCGCCTATCGTAAAGAAGGATAAGCAGGAATAAGTTTGCTGAAAAAAGATTCATTACTTTGCAGGAATGAAAGGAAATAATCTATTCTTTTTGTTCCTGCTTTTTTTTGCAGCCTGCAAAAGTGACGACAAGAAACCTGATGCAAAATCATCCAACAGTATTGATGCCGCCCGAAATTTCATAAGAGCTGCACTGGATGGCAAATACAGAGAAGCGAAAGACTACCTGCTGCAAGATTCTGTCAACCTGAACTGGATGGATATAGCAGAAAGAAATTACCTGAAAGCCGACCAGGACACAAAAGATGGCTACAGGGCCTCCTCCATTAATATGCATGAAGTTACCCCTGTTAATGATTCTACTGCCATTATCATTTATTCGAACTCGTTTAAAAACGACCATGACACATTAAAGGTGGTAAAACTCAACGGGCAGTGGCTGGTTGATCTTAAATATCTCTTTGAGCATGACAGAGACACTCTTATCAAAAAACCTGTTATTAACGATACGATAAAGTGATAAAGAACATTCTTCTGGTAGGATTAGGAGGAGGTGCAGGCAGCATATTGCGCTACTTGTGCCAGCGTTGGTTCGCAGAAGTATATTCTCATTCTTTTCCCTGGGGTACTTTTGCCGTAAACATTACCGGCTGTTTTCTTATTGGCGTCTTCTGGGGTCTTACCTTCAAAACTTTTGACAGCAATGAACACTGGAAATTATTCCTGATGACAGGTATTTGCGGTGGCTTTACTACCTTTTCTGCCTTTACACTAGAAGGTATTGGCCTGATAAGAGAACAAAAACTTGGGATGTTCTTTCTTTATGTTGCCGGCAGTGTGGTAGCAGGGCTGGCACTTACATTAGTAGGCATGAAATTAACCCGATAATACAATGACAACAGTTTTACATCCATGGCATGGCGTAAATCACGGCGAAAAAGCACCAGCCACCGTGAATGCACTGATTGAAATACCACAGGGCTCCCGGTCGAAGTATGAAGTGGACAAAGCCACAGGTCTGCTGAAACTGGACAGGGTCATTTATTCGTCGTTTCAATACCCCATCAATTATGGCTTCATTCCTCAAACACTGGGATTGGACAATGACCCGCTTGATATATTGGTAATCTGCTCTCAATCCATCCAGTCTCTTTGTCTTGTAGAAGCCAATGTGATCGGCAATATGCAAATGATTGATAGTGGACAGGAAGATGACAAAATCATCGCAGTCGCAGCAAAAGATCCATCAGTAAATCATATTACAAGAATGGAGGAACTGCCCCAGCATTTTTTACTGGAACTAAAAAACTTTTTTGAACAATATAAAGTACTAGAAAATAAAAAAGTAGAGATCGACACCTTCCAGGACCAGTTAATCGCCTATAAGATTATCAACGACTCAATCCATTTCTACAAAGAAACATTCAAAAAATAACCAGTGCTCACTCCTCAAAAAAATACTATGGCAACACAATTAGTGATCACAGCTTTGCTGATAGGCTTAGGTGCAGGCATGTTAAGTGGCCTGGTCGGAATTGGCGGTGGCATCATCATGGTACCGGCATTGGTATTTTTTATGCACTACTCACAACACCAGGCACAAGGCACATCTTTGGCAGTACTGACGCTGCCTGTTGTTATATTAGCTTCTTTCTATTATTACTCACAGTGCCAGAAACTGGGAACACCGATAGACCTTAGAATTGTAGGTTTATTGGCTACAGGTTTCATTGTCGGGGCTTTTTTTGGAAGTAAAATCGCCTTGCAGATTCATACAGATTCTTTGAAGAAAATATTTGCGGTCATACTTTTTTATACCGCTATTAAAATGCTGAACTGGGATACTGCACTTATTAAATGGATCAGAAGCCTGGCCAGTTAATTGTTATTACCGGTTCCTGTATTATGAAAACTGTTATTACTATATCATTCCTGTTCTTGCCGTTTTGTCTGAACAGCCAATCAGTTTATAATATTTCTAAAGATTATTTCAGGACCGACCCTTTCAAAAATTCTTTTAGCAATTTCGTCAACCAGTTGATTAATGATCCGGATGTAACGGAAAAAAAGATCACAAAAAGATCAGACTCTGCTTTGTTTTATTTTGAAGGTGTTTACAAATCCTACAGCCCGTTTTTTATCCCTGTTCATTACTGTAAAATTATTTTGGCTGAAAAAGAAGACCGTACAAATGACAGCACTCAAACCCCCTTTTTTTACTATGAATACCAGCTTTTAGGCTATGTGAGCGGCAAAGATGAAGGACTAAAAGATATCAAGCAGGAGTTTGAAAAATTGAACAAAAAATTCAGTCGTATCCTCACTCCGGAAGAAAAGCGGGAACTTAAAAGAAATTCCGAAGTCGCAGGCAACATCATAAATTACTCTTACAAGAAAATGGCTTTTCTTCCCGTTACCCTGGCATGGGCTTCTTCCCCAGGATCAACAGACTATTTAATTGCCATTACCCTCCGTTTTCTGAATATTAATAATGCTGCTTATTTACCAATACCGGCGGATAGCCCTTAACCGGCTGCCCGATGGAAGCGGGCCGTCCGACTGAATTCCTTTTTTTGTAAGTTCATCAATCCTCACTTTACCGGAAGCATGAATTAATTGGTCTTTTCCCAGTATGATACCTACATGAACTATATCTTCCTTATTGTCAAAAAATGCCAGGTCACCTGTTTTTGCTTCAATTAACTTTTTTACCGGCTCACCTTCCTGTGCCTGTTGCCAGGCATCCCTTGGCAGGTCAATACCCATCAGTTTGTAAATCACTTGCACAAACCCGCTGCAATCCACTCCCAACGGTGTCCGGCCTCCCCACAGGTACGGTGCATTGAGCCAGGCGGAACTCAATTGCCTTACTAACTCCTCCCCGGGCTGTTGTTCATCTCTTTGAAAATAATGTCCTGAAAAACTGTATTCCATACTACCCAATTTGCCTTTACCATCCGCAAAAAAGGGTAAAGAAGAACCCACTGGTACATTAATCCTTTTTTCACCCATAACAATACTGCTCAATATATCCGTTGTTATGCAGGCAGTTCTTGTATTGGCAAATCGCTTGTCTGTTTCCATCAACAAAGTATGTGTCATCCAGCCTTCGTAGCCATCATGCAGACTTCTGACCTTTACCCACAGATTCCCGGATTTTTTAAGAACCCGGACTGACTCACCAAACAGCAACTGGTTGACCATTTCTTTTCGGTGAGCTGGCTTTCTGCGAACAGGGGCAGCCGGGACATTAACAACAGCGTATTCCATTTAATATATTTGATGTAAAATAAAGCAATATCCTGTAGCAAAATTTTGCAGAAATTGTCAAATCCTGCATCTTATCGAAAACAAATAGTTATTTTCCGCTTGTGAAGGCAGATGATTATAAAGAATTAACGGACCAGGAACTGCTTGAACAGTTTTATGCCGATCATGACAACGAATGGCTTGGCATCCTGCTGCAGCGGTATACGCTGCTTCTTTTGGGTGTATGCATGAAGTACCTGAAAAATGAGGATGAGGCAAAAGACAGTGTGCAACAGGTATTCCTGAAAGTGATCCAGGAACTGCACAAATACAAGGTAGAATATTTTAAATCCTGGCTTTACATGGTAGCAAAAAATCATTGCCTCATGCGGCTCAGGGAAAAACAAGGAAAGATCACTGCAGAAATAAATGAAAAACTTACGGCTCAGCCGGAAGAAGAGACAGACAGGCAACTGCTGGTTAGCAATGACCGCACACTTGCTATAATGGAAGAAGCGCTGCAAGAACTAAACCCGGAGCAACGCCAGTGTGTAACTTTGTTTTACCTTGAAAAAAAGAGCTACCAGGAAGTGAGTGATGCAACAGGATATTCTCTGTTACAGGTAAAAAGCTATATTCAAAATGGCAAGAGGAACCTTAAAATAATGATTGAAAAAAGACTGAGTGAAAAAGCGATCCGGCAAACAGGAAAATAATATGCAGGAAAACTATAAAGACATATTATCAAATTTATCCACCGATATTGACCAGGAAACCCTGTTGTTGTACCTGCAGGGAAAACTATCTGATGAAAAAAAGCATGAGGTGGAGAAACAATTACTCAACAATGATTTTGATGAGGACGCCGTGGAAGGACTGCAGGAATTTAAAGATAAAGAACAGCTCCAGTATATGGTAGAGATGCTGAACCGTGATCTTAAAACAAGAACAGAAAAGAAAAAGAAGCGGCGGGAAAAAATGAAGATAAAGGATCAGCCCTGGCTGTATATTTCAATTATCATCCTCTTTATATTAATTGCGATCTCATACCTGGTAATTAAAAAGATGATGCAACCTTAGTACATGGTTTTTCCGGGCCATGTTTTCCAAAAGTCAAACAATTCTTTAGCTCCCTGGTGGGGATGATGAATAAAAGGAATCTTTCTTTCTTCCATTTTGGTATTGATCTCCTTATAAATAAATTCATCATCAAATTCGATACTGGCAGCTTCTTCTCTTGTATTGGCATATACCACCCGCCTGGGCCTGGCCCAATAAATAGCACCCAGGCACATCGGACATGGTTCACAGCTTGTATAAATCTCACATTCATCCAATTGGTATGTTCCCAGCTTCTCACAGGCTTGCCTTATTGCTACTACTTCAGCATGTGCTGTAGGGTCATTGGTAGAAAGAACCATATTAGACCCTTCTCCAATTATTTCATCGCCATGAACCACAACACAGCCAAAGGGGCCTCCGTTGCCAGACAGCATTCCCTGCCTAGCCAGTTCTACAGCTTTTTGCAGAAATTTATTATCTCTTTCCGATTGTATCATTTAATTCTGTTAAGTCGTTTTCAGTATATAATTGTGAATAACAAGACTATTTTCCACAGATTGTTCACTAAAAAAGATTCAAATATGAAGTTAATATTAATTTTTTGTTACTTGTCTTACGAAGCGGAAAAGAAACGTAATTTTTGAAGCAAACCAACACTTAACTATATGAAATGGGAAGCTGCGGAAAGTTCAAACCAACACGAAGTTTATCAGTTGTATAAGGACGATAAAAAAATACTAAGCCTTACAGTCAATAAATTCTCCAATTCTGCAAGGGTAGACTGTAATAAAGAGAAAAGAGTTTTTATCATACGTAAAGAAGGTTTTCTAAAAAATAAAACGGTGCTTCGTAATGAATATGGGATAAAGATTGGTGAATTAGGTTCAGAGAACCGCGAAAATTTCATTGATATCAATGATGAACGATTTTATTATACCATTCACAATAATCCGCTGGCGGAACTTGTTATATATAAAGAAACGAAAGATAAACCTGCAGTTGTTTGCGGATTAAGCACCCGGGATGGAGACACTTCTGTTCATTTTACCAAAGATAGCAGTATTAAGACTGCGCCGCACCCGGGATTGCTGATGGCACTTTGCTGGTATATGTTTCTTCCTGTTACGAAAGAGAGTGTTCCAGCGTTTGCAATGTAGTATCTTATAATTTTCCCCAGGTCTGTTTGGCAAATTGTTCAAGGGAAGGATCCCTGGCACCCATCAGCAGCAAAACACAATTCTCTGTAAAATGAGGCCGAACTGATTCCAGGAAATCATTCCTGTTCTCAACAAAAAAAGCCTGCTTTCCTAAAGCTTTTAAATCATTGATAAGGTCAGCAGCAGAAATGTCCTTCACCGCTGTGCCTCCTGCATAAAAAATTTCACTCATCCATATTTCATCCTGAGCCCTCAATACTCCCGCTATCTCTTTTACAAAATCTTCTCTCAGAAACTTGGTTGGTTTGTAACCGTGTGGCTGAAACCAGGCAATCAGTTTGGGTGCAATGGGGTGACAGGCCTCCATGGCAGCAGCGCATTTCACCGGGTTATGAGCATAATCATCAATCAGCCATACACCATGTTTATTTCCCAGTACCTGGTGGCGGCGATAAATTCCTTCATAAGATCTCAACGCTTCTCCACAAATAGCGAGATCAACACCTATTTGATTGGCAACAGCGGTTGCTGACAGGGCATTTTCCATGTTGTGTTTACCCGCTAAGTGCAGTTCAAAAGGAACTCCGTTTATTTCGAAGCTGATATCCATTCCGCTCTGCCGGAAATTGGCTGCTACATAACCTGCTTTGATAGCCGGGTTGGCAGAAAAATCCTGTTGGGGGTTTTGTGATAGCTTTTGTGCCAGTAGCTGGGATTGATTGACGATAAATCTTTTGCTGTTCTTTTTAAAAATATCAAAAATCCGCATCAGTTCATCTATCTCCTGGTGGTCTTTGTCAACATTCAACAGAAGACCGATCTCCGGTTTATATTGTACAATTGACCCGTCGCTTTCATCCGCCTCTATCACCAGCCACTCCCCCTTTCCAACTTTTGCATTCCCTACTTTACCGTGCTTGATAATACTGATAAGCCCGGCTCCACTGATAATACTGGGCTGCATACCTGCATATTCAAGAATAGCAAACAACATGGCACTGGTAGTGCTCTTTCCACTGGTACCACCAACAGCAATTGTTTTTTTACTTGCTGCAATCATGGCCAGTAGTTCAGACCGCTTCATGATGGGTATGCCTAGTTGTTTTGCCTTCTGAACTTCAATTACAGTATCTTCAATGGCAGTCGAAACGACAATTAAGTCTGTTTGATTTGTAATCCCATCTCCGTTCTGTACAAAGCATGCTATACCTTCTGCTTCCAGTTTTTCCCGGGTTTCATTATAAACTCCAGGAGCAAAAAAGCGATCACTTCCGGAAACGTTTTTTCCAATTCCTTTTAAATACTGGGCTATGGCACTCATACCACTTCCGGCTATTCCTATAAAAAAAGGTTGCTGAAAATCCTGTATAGAATTGATCATGATGCAAATAAAAGAAATTATTCCCGCCGGCTAAACCCGTATGATGATACCATGCCTGAAAAAGAAATTTTGACCTATCTTAAACCAAAATTTTGAAAGCCGGTCATAGGCCCTAACTAAAGCCCCGACGAATGCGCCACCTAAGAACCCTTATCTATTCAGGATTATCCGTACTATTATTGTTTTCCTGTAAAAAAAATAGCGAAGACACACCAAGCCCAACCCCTACAGACCCGGTAGCAGAAGTATTGAACCTTCCGTCAACCCCGTTTAATTATGCGAACCAGGCTCTCCCGGCTTACCTGGCATCACCACCGATACAAGGGCAGTTGAATACACCGGCTGATAACCCTATCACTGATAATGGTGCAACCTTAGGAAGAGTACTTTTTTATGATAAGAATCTTTCCGTGAATAATACTATTTCCTGTGCTTCGTGTCATAAACAGCAGAATGCCTTTTCAGACCCGGTGGCAAAAAGCGCCGGTTTCAATGGCGGGCTGACCGGCAGAAACTCCATGTCGCTAATATACGCTGCCTACTATCCCAACGGCAGATTTTTTTGGGATCAGCGGGCAGCGACACTGGAAGAACAAAGCCTGATGCCGATACAAGATCTTGTTGAAATGGGTATGACCTTGCCCGCACTTGAAACCAAACTCAGGAACCTTGCCTATTATCCGCCACTTTTTCAAAAGGCATTTGGCAGTTCGGAGATTACCAGTGATAAAATTGCAAAAGCCTTATCTCAATTTGTACGATCAATTGTTTCTTATCGCTCTAAATATGATGCAGGAAGGGCTGCATTACCTGCAGCACCAGCACCGCCACCCAATGCACCGTTTCCCAACTTTACTGCACAGGAGAACAGGGGAAAAGAAATATTCCTGTCACCCATTGGTGGTTGTGCGCCTTGTCATGGATCTGAAGTCTTTACTGCTCCCCAGGAAAAGAATAACGGACTGGATATGGCAACTACCGATAGGGGGTTTGGCGCAGTTGTCAATAATACTGCCCTTGACGCCACTTTTAAGGTAACTACTTTGCGAAATGTTGAGCTTACGCCGCCTTATATGCATGATGGTCGTTTCAATACATTGGAGCAAGTAGTTGAACATTACAGCGGCGGTGTAAGAAATCATCCTAATTTATCACCCCAACTCAGGCTGCCAAATGGCCTGCCAAGACAGGCAAACCTATCTAATGAGGACAAAGCTGCACTAGTGGCATTTTTAAAAACGCTGACGGATAACACTCTGGCGACAGAAGTGAAATATTCAAATCCGTTCAAATAGGCTTGCCTTGTGAAGCCCTGATCATTTCTCCATAACCCCATTTTTTGGCCAGTGCATTGATGGCCATTGCGATTCTTTTTGTCCGGGTAGGCTCTGTCTTTGCACTGTCAATCCATTTACTGAAGTAACGCTGGTGAGATCCGGGTAATGACTGAAAAAACTCTCTGGCTACCGGATCGTCTGCCAGACAATCCATAAAATCTTCATTGAAAAGAAATTCACTGTCATCCGCCTCCAATTGTACAAGCAGTACTGCACCTGCATTCTTACCCGTTGCTTTTCTCATGGCAGCATTGAGCGGCATGATGAATCTGCCTCCTCCCATGGGCAAAAGGGATACCCGTTTTATAGCATAATTATCCAGCTTCCCCTTTACTTTAAACTCTTTTTTGTTTCCGGGCTTTAATTGTTGAGCAATATCCGCAGGTATTTCAAAATAAGTCCAACCGGACTTCTCGCCCTGTTTATCAAATTTGTGAATAGTGACAGTAAATTTTACCGGCTTCATAAATTAAACTTACTACAAAACGACCTTTTTTGAAAAGGTTAAAAGGAAACTAAAAAATAACCATTTGTCAAAACCTGGTCTGTTTGACTTCTCTAATTCAATATTTTTGACAATTACCATTACCAACAATACTCATGAATAAACCTGTACTTCCCGTTCTTTTAAAACTTTTTCTTTTGCTGCCGCTTTTATCGTTATCTAATTCTTCAAAAGGTCAGGATATCCCGGTCTCAATAAAAATAATCAATACAAAAAAGGAACCGGTTGCTTTTGCTACCATTATAGTGACTAACAGACTGGACACAACTCAACAGGTAAAAAAATCTGCTGATAGTTCGGGATATGCCCGTTTTAATTTACTAAAATCCGGGCAATATACTTTCAACATTTCTGCTGTCAACTATCAGCCGGTTGAAAAAAAAATAACCCTGACAGGAAATCAAACAAACTTCATTTATACATTGGAACAAACCGGGAAAACGCTGGATAATGTTGTCATCACTTCACAAAGACCGCTAATGCGGCAGGAAGATGATAAAACCATTGTTGACCCGGAAAATCTCGTCGCTGCCTCCACCAGCAGTTTTGAAGTAATTGAAAAAACGCCGGGCCTTTTTGTAGATCAGGATGGCAATATATACATCAGCAGTCTGACCCCTGCAGCCGTACAAATTAATGGCCGTAATATGCGTATGAGTGCTGCCGACATTGCCACCTTACTTAAAAGCCTCCCGCCCGGCTCCATCTCCAAAATTGAAATAGTAAGAACACCTTCTGCAAAATACGATGCGTCGGGCAGTGGCGGAGTGGTGAATGTAGTTTTAAAGAAGGGTGTTCGTATTGGTATGACCGGTAGTGTAAATGCGGGTATGCAACAAGGTACCTATGGCAACCAGTTTATTGGCTTCAATATCAATAATAATGACGGCAGGAAAAATTCAAATTTTAATTTCAACTACAGTCGCCGAAACAGTTTTGAACAGATCATTACCGACAGAATTTTTGCCAGTGACTCCATGCTGAGCCAGGATGCTTATACAAAATATCCCGGCAGCAACCTTTATGGATCTTTTGGTATCACCTATGATCTGACAAAAAAATGGGAGTTAACTTATGATGCTACTGCCAGCTATAACCAGTTCGACAATAATTCAGAAAATATAAATAACTTGTTTAAAATAAGTACCGGTGAAGCTTTCAGTAACAGTGTTAATAAAGTAAACAATGATGGCAGCAACTTTTCAATAGGAACAGGGTTTGAAACAAAATATAAGATTGATTCGTTGGGATCAGAATGGACAACTGATACCTGGTACAATCATACCATCAATAAATCCAACCAGCTATTTTCTACAAGATATGACAGCCCCATACCTGTTTTATTTGGCGGAGACGGTATAGCTAACAGCGACAGGGATTATTTCAACTTTCGCTCAGACCTGAAGCTGAAAATGAAGAATAAGTTTACGTTTGAGGCCGGTTTGCAATCCTATATTAATAATTTTTACAACAGGGCTAAATATTTCCGGGAAGCAAATGGCACCAGAACTGATGACAAAAGCCGTACAAATTCCTTTCGTTCCAATGAAAATATCAATGCGCTCTACCTGCAGGGTTCGAAAACGATAGGAAAGGATTTTGTAGCAAAATTTGGAACCCGTTTGGAGAATACAAACCTGAGAGGGCGGCAACTGATACCTTCCGATACTTCCTTTGCCATTCACCGCAGTGACCTTTTTCCATATATCTACCTGAGCAAAAACCTGATGAAGATTGCCGGCTTTGACCTGAGAGCTTACCTGATCTACCGCCGTTCAATCCGCAGGCCTTATTATGACCAGCTAAATCCTTTTTCGAGGTATATAGATGAATTCCTTTCAGAAGTGGGTAATCCTTCTTTACGTCCGCAGTTTACCAACAACTATGAAGCTAATATAAGTGTGGATGAAAGACCGATACTGGCTGCAGGAATTAATGAAACAAAAGATATTTTCACCAATGTAATTTACCAGGCAGACAGCAGCCGCAGCCAGGCTTACCGTACCTATGACAATCTAGGCAGAAATAAAGAGTGGTACTTGAGAGGGCTTGGCGCCATCCCTCCCGGGGGTCGTTATTTCTTTGTGATCGGCGCTCAGTATAATCATAATTTTTATCAGGGATTTTATGAAGGGAAGCCATTATCATTCAAAAGAGGAACCTGGACATTTTTTACTTATCAGACTTTCAAAGTTGATAAACGATCTGTTATAACATTGAATGGCTTTTACCGTCTAAAAGGGCAGCAGCAGTTTTATGAACTCTCCGAATTTGGCGCTCTTAATGCAAGTATTAACAGGAAATTTCTGAAAGACAAACTGATACTCACCCTTAACATCAACGATATGTTTTATACCAATAAAAATGATTTCAGTATTCAACAGGGTTCTGTAAATGCAGCAGGAACCCGGTTGGCTGATACAAGAAGATGGGGAATTAATATCCGCTACAATTTTGGCATAAAAAAGAAGGAAGAAAACAATAATTTGTTCAACGCTGAGCCTCCTGTATCCAACTAATCAACCTGTTAAACAAGTATAACAAATTAAACCAGTGCGTCTGGATTAATCCCCTTATCTTTGTCCTGTTAATTTGAGTTATAGAGCATTTTGTAAGTGAACGATTTTTTCTGCTACGCTTTTAATCCTGCGTTTTTCGAAGGATCTGCTAATAGTTAGTCTTCTTTACCCTTGCGTTATTCTCAAGTATTTTTAAAAGTCAATTTTTTTACATGAACATTTATGTTTCAAACCTGAGCTTCGCTGTTGTAGACGAAGACCTGAGAAGTTATTTTGCCGAATACGGAGAAGTTACTTCTGCAAAAGTTATTATGGACAAATTCACTAACCGCAGCAAGGGCTTCGGTTTTGTGGAAATGAGTGATGATGCAGCTGCCCAAAAGGCAATCGCTGAACTGGATGGTGCTACCGTTGATGGTCGTTCTATCAAAGTTAGTGTTGCAAAACCAAGGGAAGAAAGACCTGCAAGGTCTTCAAGACCCACTTACTCCAACAATCGCTGGTAATAAAATAACCAATGATCAATAAAAAACCGGTTCAATTGAACCGGTTTTTTTTATTTATTACAACTAAGTTTTAAGCTCTTTGCTTTTGCTTGGCAGCAGCTTTCTTGGCAGGAGCTGCTTTGGATTTACTTTTTTTCAGCGCCGCATCAATAGCAGCGCTGATATTGGCATAAGTCGGTTTCCCTGTTACCATTACATCATTAACAAAAAAAGCAGGTATTTCTTTTATGCCACGGTTATGACCTTCCTTAATATCATCCTGTACCTGCCAGCCATACATTCCGTTCACCAGGTCATCAAGAAATTTCTTATTCTTGACACCAGCTTCTTTACTGTATAATTTCAGGCTTGTGGTACCAAGATTACGACGGTTATGAAATAATACATTATGCATTTCCCAAAACTTTCCTTCCTGTGCAGCTGCAACCGCTGATTCACTGGCTTTCAGGCTGCGCTGGTGAATAAGCGTAAGCGGGAAATGACGGAATTGAAACCTGATTTTTCCCTCATAATCTTCCAATAGTTGCTTTACTATCTCATTGGCTTTCGCACATTCCTCACTTTCGTATTCGCCAAATTCCATTAAGGTAACTGGGGCGTCTTTTTTACCAACAAAAACCTCTTTTGGTTCAATAATAATTACATCATCTTTTTTAAATGCCATTTTAATGCTCCTTTTTTCATCCACATCCCTATGTGGGCATGGACCTGTATTATGCTTAACAAATTTTCCGCCATTTCGTTGAAACAAAAGCGGTTATGCCATTCAGACATGTATCGTAAACGCTTGAAGATAATATTTTTTTGTACCTGGCCAAATCCACTGTTAATTAATTTACCAAAAAGAAACAGGAGTCCTGATTATCAAATGTTTAGACATCAATTAAAAGGATCTTTTGCAAAATGCTAAAATGACATTTTATCAAACTCCGGTTGCTGGAAATTGAATCGATGGTATGTAGCATTAGTAAATGAATGTATGTTGGCCGTACGCCGCTTTGTTTACAAAATTGACTGATTTTAAAGTCTTTAAGCAAGGTCGAATTACTTTGGAAATCCTAAGACAACTAAAAACCTGGTTTTAGCGTAAAAGTGAGCCGCCCTACTTTTACATCATCAAAGCAATATTTAATTGCTTTCGCCAAATCTGGCTATGATCCGATAACTGCACTTGCCCTTTTGTTTGCCCAATTTTTATTGCTTGCCAGATTGCCTGCGCATAGGAAATAATGAATTGTTTTTTGTAACTAAAATAATATAACCATGAAAAAGATCTTCCGTAACAACCGCATCATTGCGATCGCATTTATGACATTTTTCTCGGCCTCTGCTTTTGCAACGCCAAAAGCAGGTGAACCAGAAAAAGATGTTCCTGTTTCGCTGAGTTATGCAGGCAACATACAGGAACAGCCTCTTTTCCAATTAAGCTTTTTTGGAAATAAGGAAAATGATGATTTTACCATCATCATTAGTGATACATGGGGAAACAGGCTTTATCGTGAAAACATAAAAGCTGAAAACTTCAGTAAAAAATTTCTGCTGAATACAGAAGAGATTGGTGATGAAACGCTAACATTTGAAGTTATCAGCAATAAAACTGGCAAGAAAGTACAGTACGAGATAAACCGTTTTACCCGTACAGGTGCCATAGCCCTTGCTATGGTTTCAAAATAATTTACACACCAAAAAAAAGGAGATGCTGTAATTTGCTTACAGCATCTCCTTTTGTCTTACTACTATTATCAGAGACTGAATATTTTAAACCTTTCGTGGCAGTACCGCTCCAGGTTTTCCCTGTCATCGGGATGCGCAATATTGATCAGCGCCTTTGCTCTCTGGCGGAAGTTTTTACCAAAAAGAAACGCAATACCATATTCTGTAGCCACATAATGCACATGTCCCCTGGTGGTTACAACACCGGCGCCCTGCTTTAATGTCGGAACGATACGGGGAATACCCTTTGCAGTTCGACTGGTCAATGCGATTATCGGTTTTCCACCTTCACTTAAGGCAGCACCACGCATAAAGTCCATTTGCCCGCCAATACCACTGTATTGAAATTCGCCAATACTGTCTGAACAAACCTGCCCGGTTATATCCACTTCAATAGCGCTGTTAATACCAATCACTCTGGGATTGCGGCGTATTACATGCGGGTCATTTACATAATCGATATCTAGGAAGGCAAATGAAGGGTTGTCGTCAATATAATTATACAGCTTACGGGTACCCACTGCAAAAGAAGTCACGGTTTTGTTGGGATGTACCCTTTTCAATTTATTATTGATCACATCTTTCTCTACCAGGTCAATGATGCCATCGCTCAGCATTTCTGTATGTACCCCCAGGTTTTTATGATTACCAAGGCATTTTAAAACAGCATCCGGAATAGTACCGATACCCATTTGTAAAGTACTTCCGTCATCAATAAGCCCTGCAATATTCTGACCGATGGTCAACTCTGCTTCGCCAGTTTTATCACTGTAATTTTCTTCAGGTGGTTCTGATTCATGGAATACCATCTTGGTAAAACGGTCAGTGTGTATCATACCATCCCCGTGTGTACGTGGAAGCCTGGGATTAACCAGGGCAATGATGTACTTAGCACTATCAACCGCTGAACGGGCAATATCAATGGACAAGCTCAGTGAACAGTAACCATGCACATCAGGAGGAGAAACCTGAACAATAGCGACATCCAGTTCAAGCAACTTTCTTTTAAAAAGATCGGGAATATCGCTTAAAAAAACAGGTATAAAATCTGCCCTTCCTTCATTTACTGCCTTGCGGACAGAAGCAGATACAAACAGTGAGTTTATCTTGAAAGAATCATAATACTCAGGCTTGTCGATCATAATATCACCCCGAAAGGTTATGGAGACTACTTCAACACCCTTTAGGCGTTCATGCTGCCGGGCCATTTCATGCAAAACAGGCAATGGCGTACAGGCACTTCCATGAACAAATACACGGTGACCGGGCTGAATAATATTAACAGCATCTTCCAGGGAAACGTAACTAAAAGGATGGATCATTTTCGTAAGATTATTTATGATGCGAAGTACCGAAATTTCTGAAATGAGAGCTAAGATTAATATCAGCCCATAGTATGATTTTGTACAGCGAAAGTCAGAATAAATGACAGCTTATGAGATTAATTTTTCTCGCCAAAAAAATGAGGCTATTCTTTTACGAGTTCTACAATACCGCGGCGGATATCATAGCATGCACCACATATTTGTAATTCACCTTTTCTGATCTTCTCAGCAATAATGGGTGATTGTTGCTTTAACTGATGAATTCCATGTAAAATATTTGCCCGGATACAATCGTCCAACAGATGCTGATCATTCGCCGGAATAAGTTGAATTTCTTTCTCTGCTTTAATGCTGTCAACGATATCCTTGATATGACCGGGCACCTCACCTCCTTCTGCAAATGCTTTGATAGCGCCGCATTCTTTATGTCCCATTACCACCACTTGTTTTACACCCAGGTGTTCAACCGCATATTCAATACTGCCAATCTCAAGGCCTCCCATCAGGTTCCCTGCTGTACGAACAACAAATAAATCGCCAAGTCCCTGGTCAAATACTACTTCGGGAGGTACTCTTGAATCTGAACAACAAACCACAGCTGCAAAGGGATGCTGACCTTCAGCAATTTCCCTGAGTCTTGCTGCCGTTTCATGCGGATGCAATGCATGCATATTGGCGAAGCGATTATTTCCATCCAGTAATTGTTTTACCGGGTTATCTAATGCAGTTTCCTGTTGCATAGGGCGACAGCCTGTCCCATTCAGGAAAATCAACGAAATAGAAAAAGCTATTAAGACTGTTTTCATGATGCGGGGGATTTAGTTCAGAAACAGTTGCCGGCGAAATTATTGCCTGCTGATCCCGGGTCTGATGAAGCTGCTCAGGATGAAAAATGAGTTTCGTCAGCAATAAAAAAGCCGGATTTCATGGATCCGGCTATAAAAACAGTTTTATCTGATTTATTTATTTCTCAGCATCAGTACATAGCGAACTGCTGCTTTTGCATCTTCAGGAGATATTACCGTATTGGCAGGCATGGCCACCTCACCCCATACACCTGATCCGCCTTTCACCACTTTCTCAGCAAGCTTATTCACATTTTCATCGTTTAGTTCATATTTATTTGCCACATCCCTGTATGCGGGCCCTACGAGTTTCTCATCAATTTTGTGACAGGTAAGACAAAGGTTCTTAGGCTCAGCCACAATAGCCAATCCTTTCTGGTAATCAGGATCCTGTGATTTATCAGGGGCAGCGGTTTCGGTCTTTGCAGGTTCTGTTTTGTTTTCAGCCGATTCTTTTTTATCGCCTCCGCCACAGGCAGCAAAAAAAGCCGCAGATGTAAATACAAACAATATTTTTTTCATATAAGCTACATTTTGTTGAGTGGCAAAGATAAGCCTTGTTCATTATAAGCAGGGGCATTAATTCAAACTGATAGTTAACGGAAAATCCATTCCTCTTGAAAAGGATTGCGGATACTGCTGCACTCCTTTGTATTTTTCAGACAAAACAGGAATGATCTCATTGAGATAGAGCTCAATTTCTTTTACGGTGATCTTACCATCTTTTTTCAGATCGGCCTCTCCTTTCAATCCATTAATTATGGCATAGGTGAATATACCATGCTTCAGATCTTTTAATTCTGCTGCCAGCTGTTCCTGGTTTGTAGAAGCAAGGACTGTAAATCCCGTACTCCTGGCCAGTTGAAAAATAGCAGCCTCCTCAGCCGCACCTCTAGTAAAAGTAGTCAGAGCTCCCCCGGAGTTGCAGGCATCAAAAAGGATAAGCTGCTTTTGCGCCGGCACCTCCAACAATAAATCTCTCAGGCGGCTGGCGGATAAACCATTTGTTTTTAAAACTTCATCATTCCCCTGCATCTGTGTTACTTTATGTAATACCAGGTAGAAATCTGATTTGGAACCATCTGCCGGGTCACTCATTATGCCATGCCCTGCATAATAAAACAGGAAAACATCTTCCGGTTTGATCTGACTTTTAAGCCGGTTAATCCGCTCTGCAATGTTTTCCGTTGTTGCAATTTCGTCAAACAACGAGTCAACAATTATATCCTTAAAAATCTTTGAAGAGGAGGAAGCTAACTGTGCTGCAATACCCCTTGCATCTGCTTTAGCATAATTGAGATTATAACGGCTGTTTTTATATTTATCAACTCCCACAGCCATTATATATAAGGAGCTTGAAGCTTTTGTACCGCCAAACGATATACTGAATTTAAGCGGTGTAGTTTCTACCCTGCTTTGGTTAAGTGCAGATACAATGAAAGTATTCTCACCAGTAACCAATTCTACGGGTATGGTTATTGAAGGAAGAGAAATACCCCTGAAAATATCAGGACTGACAGTTATCCGTTTGCCATTCTGAAACAACAATAGTTCACTGATAAAATCTTTATTGTCCACATCGATAACCAGGTTAATATTCTTTTGTGCAGCTTTTTCACTGACTGATGGTGCAGCCAGTTTTAATACCGGCATATTACTCACCTGCTGGGCAATACTGGTCTTTGCTGCATCCCCTGCTTTTCGCAGGATAGTAACAGTGCTTTCATCCGACAAAGCCAGTTCATTAATGATCCCTGGTTTATAATAGTTATCAAATAACTTATCTGCGGTATAAAACTCTGCGTTCTGGTCTTCTCCTTTGTACACATACCATCCAATGTAAGAGGCCCCGTTTGGTGATGCCTTGAAATAACCCTTATTATTCCAAATGACCCACTCGTTGTTCTTTGCAATGAAAATATTGAGGCGGGGTTCCAGCTGTTGTGGAATTAACAGAAAATCTGCATTCTCTTTACTCCCCATACTCAATAATCTTTCATACACTTTTTTCATTTCACCAGGTCTTGTAAAATCATACTCAGGAAAATAGTCTTTGAAAAAATTCTTCCAGGTAAGATCAAGCTGATCGTATGATTTGAATTCCAAATCTCCTTTTACCTCCCTGAGATCCCACATCCTGGTAGTCTGGTCGGACCCGGTAGAATAAAGAAAATTACCATCCTCTGACTCACTTATGTCCAGTACATCACCTTCATGGCCTACAAATGAAGCCCTGGCCGTGCCCAGTGAATCGTATAGTGTAAGAAAACCGGCGCTGCCTGCCGAAATTATCCAGTTGCTTTTAATGATCGTAACCGCATTATGGCCATAACCACTGGCTCCGTCTCTTTTTACTGTACCCGTTAATTTATTGCCGGAATAAATATACATTTCCGTACCACTGCGATTGACGCTGACACTCAAACTGCCTTTTTCATTGCGTTTAACAGGGTATTTACTTGAATCTGAAAGTTGAAATGACATTAACTTTCCTGCCTCCGGCAACAATGAATAATCAAACCAGCCTTCGTATTTTTCAAGGCTGCGCAAAGCCAGTTTTTTTTCATGTACTGATATGGCATTGAAAGCCTGACCACTGCCGGCCAGTACGGTATCGGTTTTTATGATATTAGAATTTCTGCTTTCAATCCGATAAAACTGCATGATGTTGGCCCGGCCACCTGCAACAAAGAAAGAACTGTTGCTCAGAAATCCCATACCCAGCATGGTATTACCTCCCTTAAAATCTGCTGAAACAGTTTTTACAAACTGGCTGGCCTCCCTGCTATACAACTGCACTGTACTATTTTCTCCCTCTGTAATAATGTAGTTGCCACCCGGTGAAATAGCTACCCGGTTTGAATAACTATCCAGTTCAATTACCTGCTTCTCTTTAAGTGCAGTATCTGATATCACCAATTGATCAAAACTTACCATGGCTATGGTATTGGCAGCCCTGTTAATGGCAATACAGTACATATCACTACTATACTGCGAAGATGCTGAAACAAGTTCCAGCGAGGGCAAGCTGTATTTGTTTACACCCTTTCTGTCGGTAACAAATACTGCATTACCGGAAACCTGGATATCTTCCACATAAAAGTCTTCCCTGACTACTTTTTTTACCAGAGAAAAAGATGGCTTATCAATGGTGCCAGAAACTTTCCATGAAGCAATAGTACTATCATTGGCACCGGATACAAGGTAATTGCCATCGGCAGAAAAACGAAGCGATGTCACAACATTACTATGCGCTTTAAACCGAAGCACCTGTTTCCTTTTTGCAAAATCATAGATGCGAATCTGGCCGGCCAGGTCACCGTCTGTTTCTGTACCTATGGCTAGAAATCCGCCAACAGCCAGCAGCCTGTTGTCTGGAGAAATAGCAAGTGAGTATAATTTGCCCTGGTTAAAAACCGATTTGGGACCTCTTATTTGCTCAATGATCTTTTTTTGCTGCACATCCCAGATGCAAATGGTTTTATCAGTACTGGTGGTGATGATAAATTTTCCATCGGCCGTGGTTACCGCTTCTGATATTTGTGACAAATGACCGCCCGGATTGATCTGCAACAGGGCATCGCCGGGACGTGGCTGGGCTATTGCCTTTAAAGTAGAAAAAGAAATAAAAAAAGAAAATGTAATTCCTTTCAGCCTTAACATCTTCATGGGTGTCATTTTACTTTTCAATAAAGCTAATATACTGCAAACAGGTTGCTATACCGGAAGAAGGGTATAAATAGCGAACAAATACATGAATTGGCAGAACAGTAACAAAAAGAATAACACTGCTCAGCCAAATTAGCTTACCTTTCGGCCGATATTTGAGTTTTATTGCTCTTGTAAGAGATTATCTTCCTCTTCTTTCTTCTACACCTGCATTTATTTCTCAACTTTTTTAAAACCCTCCGGAACAGTAACCCTGTTTCAAAAAGCATTTAGTACTATGACCTCTGAACAAATTGAGAAGTATGTTGAATCTGCCAAGCGTAAAGAATCTGCTGTATCGATCCATTTTAAAGACAGACAGGCGGTGACAGGTGTATTTATTGAAGGAACTGATTATTCTGAACTTAAATCAAAGAACCTGTGGAGAATTGTGATTGAAACAAAATATTCGCAGTGGAAAATGAACAAGGACATCAACCTTAGCCGCATATTCAATGGCGTATCTTTTACCCGTTTGTCGTAAGGATAATAGATGAGATAAATCATAACAGGAAACTACTTGCCTGTTTAACTTCATTGAAGTAGTTTTAATCACTAACCATTTCGAATGATAATGCGTTCCATAATAACCGGTACCGGTTGCTATATTCCCCCTGTGGTGATGACCAACAAGGATTTTGCTGCCCATCTTTTTTATACAGAAAAGCAGGAACCCATTGATACTCCTCCAACAGTAGTGGTAGAGAAATTTAAACAAATAACTGGCATAGATGAACGACGCTACACCAATGATGAACTGAACACCTCTGACATTGGCAGCCAGGCGGCGGCAGCAGCTATTAAAGACAGCGGTGTTAACCCTGAAGAGATAGACCAACTGATCGTAGCGCATAATTTCGGAAACGTTTTTAAGAACACTATTCAGACAGATGCAGTACCCTCACTGGCCAGCCGCATTAAACATGCATTGGGCATTAAAAGCCCTAATTGCATCGCCTATGATATTTTGTTTGGTTGCCCCGGCTGGGTGCAGGGCCTGATACAGGCAGATGCGTACTTCAAAGCAGGTATTGCCAAAAAAGCACTGATCGTTGGCACGGAAACATTGTCAAGAGTAATTGATATGTATGACCGTGACAGCATGATCTTCAGTGACGGTGCGGGGGCTGCTGTGCTTGAGTATAAAGAAGTGAATGAAGATGGCCCCGGTATAATCGGTGCTGCAGTGCAAAGCCATACCGTAGAAGAGGTGGATTATATCAACATGGGCATGTCGTACTACCCGGGCAGCGACCCCGGTGTTCGTTATATAAAGATGAAAGGCCGGAAAGTGTATGAATATGCCATGAAATATGTGCCGGCTGCCATGAAGCAATGCCTTGATCAGAGTGGCGTTGAGATTCAACAGCTGAAAAAAGTTTTCATTCACCAGGCGAATGAAAAAATGGATGAAGGCATGATCAAAAGGCTGTACCAGCTATATGGCGTGAATGAGCCGCCCAATGATATAATGCCCATGAGCATACACTGGCTCGGCAACAGTTCGGTAGCTACCATACCCACCTTGTATGATCTTGTGGTGAAAAACAAAGTGGATGAACATGCCCTGGAACCTGGCGATGTAATTCTGTTTGCCTCTGTAGGTGCAGGGATGAATGTAAATGCGGTTTGCTACCGTTATTGAAATGAAAGCGGCTCAGACCTTCTTTACATTAACCGCCATCAGACCACGGGGACCACTCTCCACTTCAAAACTTACTTTGTCGTTTTCTTTAACGGGTTCGGAGAGGTTATTTACATGTACAAAAACACTTTCCTGGGTAACAAGGTCTTTGATGAAGCCGAATCCTTTCTCCGTATTAAAGAAAGTAATCTTACCGGTATGCGTTAGTTCTTCCTGCGAGGGAGGTACATATTCCGGTACACCTATTTCTATGTCTTCAAGTTTGATTTCCTTCCGCTTTGAAGGATCTGGCGGAGTGTCGGTAATGTTTCCGTTTTCATCTACATAGGCCATCATCTCATCGAGACCTTTACCGGAACCTGACTGTTCCTTTCGGTCTTTCTTACGCTGCTCTTTCTCTTTTTTTTCCTGTTGCTTTTTCTTTTCTCTTTCTTTTTTATTCCATGAATCCGCCATGCATTACCTGTTTTTGTGAACGAAGAGCAATGAAGGTAGTCTTTTAAAAAGGAAGCCGTGATTATTTCTTAGGATAGCTTCTTCATTCATCCCGGCACCGGAGATGGGCTTCCGGACGCTGGCATTTGTCATCCCGGCAGCGACATTTGTAATACTGACAGTGTCAAAACTGTTCCTGATGATGACAGCGGTCGTCCCGAAGGTTACAACGGGCTTCCGGCTCCCGACAATTGACATCCCGGCAGTTTCTTTTGTCATCCCGGCAGTGTCAAAACCGTTCCGGACGTTGACAATGGCCGTCCCGAAGCCGACAAAATCGTTCCCGAAGGGTACAACGGGCTTTCCATCAACCTGTTATGCGGTTACGGAACTTTTAGGGCCTTCCGGCGCCTTGTATTGGTAAAGGGAGGTTTTGCATATATTAACATAGGCGACACAATCTGAAACCGGCTATTTCCTCTTTCTCTTTTTGGTGCTGCTGTAAACTGTTTCCGTGATTTTTACAAAGACATTCTGCCGGAAATCGGCAGGTTTCAAATCGTTGAGCAGTAATGGACCGTTGGGACGGGCCGTGGCCAGTATATCCCTGAAGTTTTCTTCGCTTTTATGGTACATGGAAGTATCGCGGTATTCGGTAATCAAGATGATATCGAATGACGCTGCTGTATCAGCTGTTGTTTTTTCGAGCCGGTAGGAAGTGATGAATCCTTTCTGCAAGGCTATATCCCGGTATACCTTCCAGTTATTTTCGTAGAAAAACATGGTTTCGGCGTATTTGTCGTTTTTCACTTTTACAAAATCCATAACCAGTACGGTTTGTGCGCCGGCAGTAAGGGTTGCTGCAATGCATGAAACAAATAAGAATGACCTCATAGCATTTGATTTGCCGGCAAGCTAACCGTATTACAGTAAAAGAAAGTGTGAAATGTGATAAGTTGAATAAAACGCCTGGCAGGATGTACCGTTTATTCTTTTTTTCTTTTTTGAAGCTGTTGGATATCGTAAAGATCCTTGAGACGGCCAGCAGCTTTCTTTGCTTCTATTAACTGATTTATGTGTATAAGTCTTATAGGCAACCCTTCATCATTAAAAATTAAAGACAGCTTATAGGCTTCATCGAAGTTTAATCCTTTAACGGCTGTCATAATATCAATACCAACAGGATTACGCCCAAATGAAAAAACATCACTTTCATTGACCTGTAGAAATTTTTCCAAGGTCATATCAAATACGGGCATATGAAATTGTTGAAAAGCCTTGACCAGTTTTTTATAATTCTCCGCTGAACACTCCACCCAGATATCCATATCACCGGTTACCCTTGCATGACCATGCAATACAACAGCCAGTCCTCCTACCATGATGTATTTAACCTCATTATCATTGAGGGCTTTTAAGAAATCCCGAAAATCTTCCTGGAAAATTTCCGGCATCAGCTTTCATGTTTTTTTATTCGAAAAACGGTTTTATCCATCCGGGGAGGGTTATCCAAATCGAATTTATAGGCAATACTGGTGAGATACCAGTAAATCCGTAACCGTTCCTGCATTGAGTAACTGGAATAATCCTGCATAGCATCATCTGCTTCCTCAAAAGTCTGCACTTTGAAAGCCGTTTTATCCATGCGGTATTTATTGGGAGCAGCCATGCAATAAAATTAATCCAAATTACGCATTAACGGAATTTGTCCGCAGGGCATAAGAAAACTTTGAATATGCCTGGATTAAGTACAGTTGATGAGAGAACCAGGGCCTGCACTGCGCTGGGGCCTTTATAAAATGTTTGCCTAACAGGCCGCTACGACTTATCCCCGAAATTGAACAATTTACTACGCAATTCCTGCAACTCACCCCACCGGGTAATTTTTCAGATTAGTATTTGTGTTGAATTAACTCAACCTATCTATCACAATAACTAAAACACATTACGTTATGAAAAAACTTATTACCAGGAGCGCCTTATTGGTTGCCGCCTGTGCTATTTTGTTTGCTTCGTGTAAAAAAGAAGTAAGCACCGGTATTGCTGTTACACAAAATGAGGAAGAAAAGCTAAAAGCTGAAGCACAAAATGCGGTTAGTGCGAGGCAGTCTGACGCTGCTGATTTTGAAAAAGAGTTTGCCTTGTACCGTGACAATATCACAGAATCAGGCCAGCAGAATATTGTTCAAATAGCGCAAAGCCTGCCCATCTTTAAATCACTGGTAGCAGCTGTGGTAAAAACCGGGCTGGCAGGTACCCTGTCATCAGCTTCTCTTAATGCAACTGTATTCGCACCCACTGATGCAGCATTTGCCAAACTGCCGGCACCTTTCAACAATCAAACAAATATTAATAATATCACTGATCCTGCACAGATCGATGCACTCAGAAATATCCTGCTTTATCATGTTCTTGGAAGTGAAGTAAGACGCAACCAGGTACCTGGTGGAAGAAGTTCGGCTGCTACTTTAAAACCAGAAGTAATCAGCAACGACAACAAAATTTATTTTTCAAACACCCTGGGCTTATTGCTGGTAAACGGCAACTCACTTGTACTGCTTGCCAATGTAGATGCCTCAAACGGTATCATTCATGTAATTGACGATGTACTGTTGCCTCCTACGCAAACAATTGCAGGNNCTTGTCGGCGCATTCACAGGTACTGGCAACTTCACAGTATATGCACCTACCAATGCTGCTTTTGCCAGCCTGCCTGCACCTTTCAATAATGCAGCAAATATCAATGCTATCAGCGACCCGGCCCAGATCAGTGCATTGGCCAATATCCTGAAATATCATGTTACTGACAGCCGCTACTTTACCTGGGACCTTGGAATACTGAGCCAGATAACTACCATTGCTCCCGGACCCAATAATAAAATAAAAGGCATACTTGGCCTGAATAAAGGCTGGGTAAAAGGAAATATAAATTCTAATTTTTCTCAAATTACCCCATCAAATATTCTTGCAGTGAATGGCGTAGTGCAGGTTATTGACCGTGT
>DEHX01000078.1:18550-20494 GCA_002352145.1 Chitinophagaceae bacterium UBA2789 | reverse complement strand
ACACATCTCTGCTCATACAATTGACAGGTATAGGAGGGCAATGCCCGTCGCCATTTCCCCCTTTTGCCCTATATTAGCAAACTGCCCCGAGGGGTCTTTTTATTAAAAAGTCATCATCATGCGGATTTCGTTCCTGTTAGCAGCTATCAGTACCTCTTTTGTGTTGAATGCCCAGCCCCCACAGGTTCCCCTGTACAGTATCGATAATGTAACCTTGCCCGAAAGCCTGAACAAACAGGTTTGTATCTCCGGTATGAAATACCTGGACGGCAAACTGTACATGGCCTCCGAACGCTGCCCCGTCATTTTTGCTTTCGACCCCGAAAGCAAAACCGTCATCAACAGCATCAACCTGAATGTGCCGCAGTTTTTCGAAATGGAAGGCATGACCTCCTACAACGGCAAACTCTACCTTGTTTCCGAAAATACAGTAGCAGTTTACGAAGTGGACGCAACCAGCTCTTCCATCCGCATTGTTGAAACCTCCACTCCCCTGCCTCCCAAATCAAAAAGCGGTGATGGCATGGAAGGTATTGCAGCCAACGAAACGCATAATAAATTTTACATCCTGCGGGAACGCAATGAAGACATGAGTAAATCGCAGATCTATACCTTCAGTGTAGAAAGAAATTTTGAAGATGTGCTCAGCCTGAAATATGAATCAGTAATTGAACTGCCCCTGCTCAACCCGCAGTGGCGTTATTCTGATATTTGTTTCGACAGCCAGAACAACCGGCTCATCTGCCTGAAATCATTCTCCAAAGGAAAATTGCGCCAGCAATTCATAGAAACGATCAATATCGATGTAAATGGCAACCTGCAGACAGAAACCTTACAGAACTTACCGGTAGAAAATTTCTCAGAAATATCCAACCAGTACAAAGACCAGGATTACAGTATGAACCTCGAAGGCATTACCCTGGATAAAGACGGCAATATCTGGATCATCAGTGATAATACTTCCGGTAAAGCCCAGTGCGATATGGTTGCCAAAGAAAAAACCATCCTGCTGCAACTGAAAAGAAAATAACCGGTATGGCAGAAAAGAAAGAAACTACTCTCCGTTCTGCTTTACTACAAAAAATTCTATTGGCCGTTATAGCAGGTATAGGCTGGTATGCACTCAGCCTGCAGTTTTACCTGATGGTACAAAACAGCGAAGCCAATAATATGACGGTGACAAGGTCTGTCACTAATTTTTTCAGTTACTTCACCATTCTCAGCAACTTACTGGTGGCTGTCAGCACTACCGCCAGGTTGCTTTCGCCAACCAGCAGCATCGGACGTTTCTTTTCCGGCATCCGCACTTACTCGGCCATTTGTTTATACATCACCATCGTAGGTATCATTTACAGCATTGCCCTCCGCCACATCTGGAACCCGCAGGGACAGCAATTAATTGCCGACCGCTTGCTGCATGATTGGGTACCGCTGCTTTACCTGCTGACATGGATTCTCTTTACTCCAAAAAATCAACTGGTCTGGAAAAATAGTTGGGCATGGCTCCTCTTCCCGGCCGCCTACCTTATTTATACCCTGGTAAGGGGCAGTATTACCGGCTGGTATCCTTATCCCTTCATTCATGCCGGTGAACTGGGTTATGGAAAAGTGGCGATCAATACAGTTATGGTGCTTGTCGCTTTCATTGCAGTTGGCCTGGCGCTGATAGCCATTAACCGAATAGGCAAAACCCGGTCTTGAATACAGAAAAACAATCAGCAGCAACGTATACTGTTAAGCTTTAGCCAACAGCAACCCTTTGGCATGAAATTGCGACTTTTGTACAGGTATGAAGAAATTTTTACTCCTGTTGATAATTACCAGTTCGCTGTCGCCTCTGTTTGCACAGAAAATTGACAGTATTTATTTCCATCTTTATACCGACAGCCTGAAAAAAGGTCAGCATAATTATATCAATGTAGATGGTAAATTATCCAATGGCCG
>DEHX01000078.1:0-18449 GCA_002352145.1 Chitinophagaceae bacterium UBA2789 | reverse complement strand
ACACCCTTATCTTTGCGCCGGCAGGTCTTACACGACCAGCTCCTGCTGAACCCTCCCAGGGCCGGAAGGCAGCAAGAGTAGGTGGTTGAGCGGTGCGATGTAATCAGCCTGCCATTTTTTATTATTTAAGATTGAAGAAGTAATATTTGCTGATTTAAGGTCCAATCTTAAATGTATTCTTCAATGAATTCCAACGACCTGCAAAAAAGGCTTAAAGAATTCGCTTACCGGGTGGTTCCTCTCTGCGAATCATTACCTGGCAGAAAAGTTTCAAGAGTAATTGAGGATCAGCTAACAAGGTCTGCGTTTTCGGCTGCAGCTAATTACAGGGCTGCTTGTAAGGCTCAGTCAACAAAAGCATTTGCTGCCAAATTATCTATCGCTTTTGAAGAAATAGACGAATCCTTGTTCTGGCTGGAAGTAATCTTAGATCTTAATCTGCTAAAAGTTGAAAAATTGTCACTTATTATCAAGGAAGCTGATGAATTAACCCGTATTCTTGCCTCCTCAAGAAAAACATCACAAAACAAATTAAAACGACCCTGATAAAATATTAAATACTCAATCTTCAATCTTACATCATTATGAAATTTTTTATTGATACGGCAAATCTTGCCCAGATCAAAGAAGCCAACGAGTTAGGTATCCTGGATGGTGTTACTACCAATCCTTCACTGATGGCCAAAGAAGGCATCAAAGGTGAAGAAGCTGTGATGAACCACTACAGGACCATTTGTGAAATGGTGGACGGCGATATCAGCGCCGAAGTGATCAGTACAGAATTCAAAGCCATAATAGAAGAAGGAAAAAAACTGGCATCAATCCACCCGAATATTGTGGTGAAGGTGCCGATGATCAAAGACGGTATTAAAGCCATTAAATGGTTTTCTGACAATGGCATTCGCACCAATTGCACATTAGTGTTTTCTGCAGGTCAGGCAATTCTTGCCGCCAAAGCTGGTGCTACTTATCTGTCACCCTTTATCGGTCGCCTTGACGACAGCAACTGGGATGGTATTGAACTGATCTCGCAGATCAGGCATATTTATTCTATACAGGGTTTCAAAACAGAAATACTGGCCGCTTCCATCCGTAATGCTTTACACATTGTAAAATGTGCCGAAGCAGGCGCTGATGTATGTACTTGTCCGCTGGATTCTATCCTCGGCCTGTTAAAACATCCATTGACTGATATTGGCCTTGCCAAATTCCTTGAAGACGCTAAGAAAACCTTATAAATAAAAAGTTGATTATTGAAAAAACCTGCACCCCTTCAGGGATGCAGGTTTTTTTTTAATACAACAAGAAGTATTATCGCTGAAAAGCAGAATTGATTTTGGTAAAACCGATCAATTCATCGGCTCTTGCACCAAAATTGCGGAAATACACCAATACCATATAGCTGTTCTCTGTGCCCCAGTAATTTCCTTCGGTGTTTTCATACAGAGCCTGTACACCGGGCTGTTTTTTATCGGTCAGTGTTACATAAGAATAGTTGTAATAACCTTGTTTGAGATACAAAGCTCTTTCATACACACCCTTTTCCTCGTTGAAAATCATCTTTGAATTATCATCCTGCAAATAATTTGTCAGTTCCCCAAACAGGTATACTGATTTACCTTCATAGGCCCTGTTGCCCGGCGGTACATAAGTAAAGTGTACCCAGGCATAATCACTTTGCCAGAGGGCATTGGAGTTATCCCTGTTCTCAACGGTATAAATACCATTAAAGTCGCGGTAATAGATATACAACTGCTGCCTTCTTTCGCCATCCGGTTTTACATACACATCCACCCGGTTGGTCGTATCATTGTCAACGATCTTTGTCATCCGGTCGCTCATCAGTCGCAGGCTGCGAAGGTCAATCCAGCGCCATTCCTTGCCTGATTGAAAAGTAGTATTCTCTTCGTCGCTGTATTCGTAGTAATTACCCCGAAAAACGGTAGGCCTGTCCAGCAGTGAAGCATTATTCCAGATATTATTCTGCAGTACCACTACTTTGAGGTCCTGCGGCGAAAAAGTGTTCACCTGCCCGGGAACAGTACTGACATTCACCTGCACTCTTTGATGAGTTTGAAAATAATTTGTATTGAAAGGTTGTAATACCTGTGCTGAAACATTAGCCTTTGTATTGACGATGAGCATACGTTTGGTAAAGACCAGTTTGCTGGTATCATCATTCAGAAAAACCTTTAATAAATAATTTCCGGCCTTACTCGGCGCTCCGTTTCTCTCCGGTAATACAGCCTGGTAGTGGGTATACCTTGTCTGCGCCAGCGAAGAATGACGGTAGTTAGTGATACGGTTACTCGTAAACCCACGGATATAATCAAACAGCTGGATATTGGCAGGTTTCCAGTCGGCATTGCACAACTGGAAACTGTAATAATAATATTTTACATCTGCATCCATATCATCAAAATGCAGTTCGAGTTGTTCATTGGAGTTAAGCATGATGACCGGGTAACTGTACATATCTCCCGACTTGAACAGTTTGACCGTTTTAATATTGGATTTATAAACATGATCAGGCAGCTGTGCTGTTGCACTGAAGGATAGTAATAACAAAAGGAGAAGGCTATTTCGTATCATATAAATAATAAAAGTCAGAATGAACTACAATATTGCTTAAAATAAGCTAAAAAAGGGAAGAAATCTTATCAACCACCTTATTTTTGAAGAAGACAAACAATTCAACTTGAAGGTTGCAGGATTTATAGCTAACCGTATCGCATTTGACCGGACGGGAAAAACAGGCGGCAGAAAATCATTCTCCCGATTTATTATCCGTTTATCGACTGTGGCTACAGTGATCAGTGTAGCAGTTATGATCATTACCCTCTCACTGGCCAACGGATTCCAGGAAACAGTTAGTCAAAAAGTATTTAGCTTTTTAGGGCACCTGCGGGTACAGGAAAAACAACCCGGTAAAGCCATTATTTCAGAAGAGATTCCTATTATCCAAAATGATACACTGGTCAGGGAGATAAAACAAAATCCGCTGGTAAAAAATATTCACCCCTTTGCCACTAAGTACGCTATACTGAAAACAAAAGAAGAAATTGAAGGAGTATTAGTAAAAGGATTTGATAGTACCTACGACTTCAACCACATCAAAGGCTTCATCAAACAAGGAAGGCCCATACAATTCAACGACAGTACTTACAGCAGAGAGATAATGATCTCCGACTTTACTGCCAAACAATTGCAGCTGAAAGTTAACGACAGGATTCTCATTTATTTCATCAGGCCGGGCAGCAGTGCAGAAGAAGGCTTACCGAATATTCGTCCGGACAAACTGACTATTACCGGCATTTTCAAAACCGGTATCGAAGATTATGACCGCACATTTGCCATTGGCGATATAAAACTAATTCAACGACTGAACGACTGGCAACCGGATGAAGCCGGCGGTTACGAAATTTTCCTGCATGATTACAAAATGACAGACGAAGCAGTAAAAGAGATTTATGAAATTGCTGACTTTCCTATTACATGGGATACAGTAAGTGCAAGGGATATTTCACCCAATATTTTTGACTGGCTGAATATGCAGGATGTGACCCGTAATGTGCTGATAGCATTCATGGTGATTGTTGCGGTGATCAATCTGATCACCTGCCTGATAATTTTAGTATTAGAACGTTTACGTATGATCGGCATATTAAAAGCCTTAGGCGCCACCGACTGGACCGTACAGGATATTTTTCTCCGTCATTCACTGATTATTGCCATCAGGGGTATCCTGCTCGGCACTTTGATCGCTTTAGGTCTTTTATGGCTGCAGGATGNNTACTGGTCTTAATGATCCCCACCTTTCTCGTCAAGAGAATTCAGCCGGTGAAAGCAATACGCTTCAACTGATCTATTTACAAAAATGAGAAAGAATAATGCCGGTAGCTACGGCTGCATTTAATGATTCTGCTTTCCCTTTTTGAGGTATAGTGATACTAGCATTACAAAATTTTAAAACTTCCTCACTAATTCCTTTTGATTCATTGCCAATAACAATGACACCTCCGGCTGGTTGCTGCATCTTTGTTAAATCCTCGCCTCCTAAAACGGCAGCATAGATGAGGGCATCATTTTGTTCCTCCAACCATTTACCCAGTGATGTATAAAAAACATTTACCCTGCCAATACTGCCCATGGTCGACTGTACTGCTTTCGGATTATACCAGTCGGCGCTATCCTGGCTGCAAACGATATGCTGCACACCAAACCAATCAGCAATGCGAATGATAGTCCCCATGTTTCCCGGATCCTGGATACCATCCAGTGCCAGAATGAATTTTCCCTTCTCTGCAAAAGGTTTTATAGTGTTGAAATGTTTTACCACTGCAACCACCTGGTTAGGCGTGGTAAGCTGGGATATCTTTTCGAGTTCGGCTTCAGTAATTTCAGAAAGATTACAATTTATGGTAACCCTTTTATTTTCATCGATCCAATTCTTTAAGGCAAAAACTTCTACTACTGAATCTGAATGTTCTGTTAATAGTTCTTTCACCAGTTTAGGGCCTTCGGCAACAAATACTCCCTCCTGCTGCCTGAATTTTTTCTGGCCCAAACTTTGAATATATTTGACCTTTGATTTAACAAGCATCTTTCTTCGTTTACTTATTTATGTCAGCCCGCCACTATTATTTTAGCAGGAATTACTTATATACCCTTGCAGCAGGCTGTTTTATTTTTTTCATTTCTTCCTGCACTATCGTAAAAAATTACCCGCAGGGCAAGCCCTTTGTTTACAAAACAAATATCAACGTTATTGGCAACTTCACCAACGAAGAAAAAGAAACACTGGCCTCCCGCCTGAAAGGGCAGCTGGATGACAGTATGCGATCCCGTTCCGTTTCAAAAGTAGCCTGGAGCGTAATGAAGAACCCGCCGGTATTCGAAACAGAAAATGCTGATAAATCAATGTTGTTCATGAAGGCCCTTCTTAAATCACTTGGTTACTTCTCAGACAGTATCTCTTACCAGTCGCAGATCGACACTGTCAATAAACAGGAATACAGAACAACTATAAACT
This sequence comes from Chitinophagaceae bacterium UBA2789, assembly GCA_002352145.1. Taxonomy (GTDB): domain Bacteria; phylum Bacteroidota; class Bacteroidia; order Chitinophagales; family Chitinophagaceae; genus JJ008. Next base: position 13,417 of record DEHX01000078.1, on the reverse strand, counting down.
TTGATGTAAAACCCGGCAAAGTAGTCAGGATCGACTCATTTGCTTATAATTTTAAGAATACAGAACTCCAGACACTTGCAATTGCCAACCAAAAAAATGCATTGGTAAAAAAAGGAGACCCCTTTGCCAAATCGGCCATTTCGATAGAGTTAGACAGACTTGTTGATATGTACCGGAATAACGGTTATATGCGGTTCGGCCGGGAAGAAATGATCGGCCTCTGGGACACCCTGGATGTATCATTACTGAAACCCACTTTTGATCCGCTGGAGCAGGCAGCTATTTTGCAAAAATTAAGAGAACGGAGAGAAAATCCTACTGCCAACCTTGAAATAAGACTGAAACCGGGCTACGACAGCAACAAACTAAAAAAATATTATATCGGAAATGTCACTGTATATCCGGACCTGGTCTACGATACTACCGGTTTTACTACTAAAGAAACAACAGTAGACGGGGTTAAGATCATCTCCTATCGTAATATGTTCCGCCCACGAACAATCACCCGTAATATTTATTTTAAACATGGTGATCTCTACAATCTGAAAAAATACGTAAAGACAATCAATCGTTTTAACTCACTGGGTGCATGGCGACTTGTAAATATTGAACAGGAAGTAAGAAAAGGACAGGATACTGCAGATTTTATTGTAAGACTTACCCCGGCTCCAAAATATTCTTTCACCACCAATATTGAAGGAAGCCAGAATTTCAATGCAGTTACGGGCAACCTGTTTGGCTTTGGTATCAACCTGAGCCTGCTAAACCGAAACTTTGCGAAATCAGCCAGCCAGGGAACTACTTCNNCCCAAGTCAATACCGCAGTTTAAATGGTTTTCTGAAAAACTCACCAATAATATCCGAACACTTTTTTCATTTAATGCAGCCAATACTGAACGACGTTTATTATATAACCTGACAACTGTGAATGGTGCCTGGGGTTATGAGTACCAGTCGACAAATGCCGAGAGAAATCAATTGTTTCAATTAGTCTGGAAAATACCCAATATTGAATACGCTTACCTGAAACCAAGAGACAGCCTGGTAAAGCTGATTGCCAATAATCCCGTACTCAAGAATATTTTTACGGATGGTTTCATTGCATCAACAATATTCAGTGCCACCCTGAAAAAAAACCTGGAAAAAAGACCCAGTGTTATATCCTTCAACCTTGAATTGCCATTCCTTGCCGGACTTATTCCAAGTAAATTCCTTGACACGCAGCTGTATCGTTTTATCAAGACCAATATTGATGTTACCAAACAATTCAAGTTCCGCAATTCATCTTTCGTATTTCATGCTTTTGCAGGCATTGGTTATGCGTTAAATTCCACCGTCAACCCGGACAAGAAAAATGCACTTCCCTTTTTTCGTCAATATTTTGCCGGCGGGCCTAACAGTATGCGGGCATGGAGGCTCAGAAGATTAGGACCGGGTTCAACCGTGAAAGACTTTGGCCAGTTTCCCGACAGGTTTGGAGATGTACAGCTGGAATTTAATACAGAGTACCGCTTCAGGCTGATGACTGTTGCCGGCACCAAAGTAGAAAGTGCTTTGTTTGTGGATGCCGGTAATGTTTGGTTCTTAAAAAAAGATGCGGGTTCTGATGAGGAAGTTTTCAACTTTAGCAGACTTGGAAAAGATATTGCCGTAGGTGCAGGTACAGGTCTTCGGGTAGACTTCTCTTTTTTCCTGATAAGAGTTGATTATGCCTGGAAAATAAAAGACCCAAGTCCGGATCCGTCCAACGAAGACAGCCAGAATAAATGGTTTTATGGATTAAAACAGCCTTTGAAAGGTCAATTACAAATAGGTATCAATTATCCGTTTAGCCTCTAGGGGCCTATATGTTTTATACTTGCTTCAAATCCTTCTATACTCATGGCATCATCGAGCAAAAACGAACCAATTCTTGTACGGCATAAACTGCTGAGGTAAGCGCCACAACCTAACGCTGCGCCAAAATCATTCGCCAGGCTACGGATATATGTACCGGTAGAACAAACAACCTTAAAATGAACCATGGGCATTTCCACTTTGGTAATTTCAAATTCTTTTATGGTGATCTTTCTCGGTTCAAGCTTCACTTCTTTTCCCTGCCGGGCCAGTTCATATACTCTTTTTCCATCCACTTTAATGGCAGAGTGAGCAGGTGGCACCTGCATGATCTCTCCCATGAACTTTTCAGTTGTGCTTTTCAGCAATTCCACATTGATCCTATCTGTTGATTTAAAGTTTTCAGGTTCACTTTCCAGGTCGTAAGTGGGAGTAGTAGCACCCAGGGTAAATGTGCCGGTATACTCTTTTTCCTGTGCCATATATTCATTGATCTTTTTGGTAAACCGGCCGGTGCAAATGATCAGCAAACCGGTCGCCAATGGGTCCAATGTACCTGCATGACCGACTTTTTTGATACGAATAAGATTACGGATCTTTCTCACAGCATCAAAAGAAGTCCATTGCAGCGGTTTATTTATCAGTAATACTTTTCCTTCTTCAAATGAATTACTTATTTCCTTCATCCGGCAAAAGTAAGCCTTAGGCCGGCTATAATTCTTACTTCTTACTTCTTACTTCTTACTTCGTACTTCCGGCTTAAATGGACATCCTCGTCTTTAGTTCCAGGTATTTGTTGATCGTATTCACCGTCAGGTTTTCCGGCGTGGTGAGTATAGAGGGGATTCCGTTTTTATGCAGCTCTTTTACCATCTGCCTTTTTTCATATGCAAATTTCTCTGCGATGGTCTTGATATAAATTTCTTCCAGCGTCTTTGTTTTGCTGTCGAGCAGTGATTTCAATTCTGTATTCTCAAAAAAGACTACAAGTAACAAATGATACCTTGCAATCTTTTTCAATGCCGTCATTTCCCGCTGCAGGCTTTCCAATGATTCAAAGTTGGTAAACAAAACCATCAGGCTGCGGTTGGTTACCCGGTTGCGGATAATAGAAAAAAGTTTCTCAAAATCAGGTTCCAGGAAATCCGTTTTCTGACGGTACAGGTTTTCCAGTACCTGGTTCATCTGGGTAGGCTTCTTATCTGCCAATAAGAAACTGTCGATATTTTTTTCAAAAGTGATCAGGCCGGCTTTATCCTGTTTTACAAGGGCAACATTGGATAAAACCAGTGCAGCATTAATGGCATAATCCAGCAAAGTCATTCCATGGAAAGGCATTTTCATCACCCTGCCTTTATTGATAAGACAATATATTTGCTGGCTGCGTTCATCTGTATAGTTATTCACCATCAAACCATCCTTTCGGGCGGTAGCTTTCCAGTTAATAGTACGGTAATCATCCCCTCTGACATACTCTTTGATCTGTTCAAATTCCATGCTGTGCCCGATCTTACGTATACGCTTCACTCCTGCTTCCTGCAAACGGTTACTGACGGCCAATAACTGGTAACGGCGCATCTGGATGTAGGACGGGTACACTTTGACCACATGTTCTGCAGGAATTATATAATGACGTTTTACCAGTTGTAAGGGAGCATGGACAAACAGGTTGATATTACCAAATGCGTATTCACCACGGGTGGTGGGGCGGAGATGGTATTCCAGTTGATGAGGCTTATCCCGTTCAAGCTTTGCTTTTCTCATCCATTTCCTTTCCTGGAACTGAAATGGCAATTCATCAATAAGGCTGGTTCGCACCGGAAAGCCATAATTATTATGCAGGGTTAGTACCACTTTATTCTCATCCCCAATACTGAAACGGTCTCCGGCTATTCTTTCAGCCATAATACCATTTTTTTTGCTGTAGACCAGCAACATATCAATCAGAATAGCCACAAGGAGTAATAACAGCAACAATCCGCCAATGCGATAGAGGGCAGGCTGAAAATAGCTTAGCACAAATACCACAGCAGCAATACCGCCGATGTAATAAACTATATTATTTAAATGAAATGATTTGAACACTTTGCTTTTGATATTTAAACTCCGTTCCGGTCATACTACTAACTCACTACTATCGACTAACAATTCTTTACTATCATCTCGGCACATCCATACCTTGTATGATCTGCCTGATCACATCATCTTCTGTTATTCCTTCCATTTCTTTATCAGGTGCCAATATGATGCGGTGACGTAAAACAGGTGTTACTACAGACAATATATCTTCCGGTGTCACAAAATCCCTTCCCATCATGGCAGCTGTTGCCTTGGATGCATTCATGATGGCCAGCGAAGCCCTTGGTGATGCTCCCAGGTAAATGGATTTGTGGTTCCTTGTCTGGTGTATCAATTTAGCAATGAACTGCAGCAATCTTTCTTCGATAATTTGTTTTTTGATTTGCTGACGAAGTGATATGATCTGATCACCCTTTAATGCCGGATGAATCATTTCAATAGCCGGAATATTTCCCATACCATGAAACTGTGTCAATATCGTTACTTCTTCTGCTTCTGTGGGGTATGGTACTAATATTTTAAAAAGAAAACGGTCAAGCTGTGCCTCCGGCAAGCGATAAGTACCCTCCTGCTCCACCGGATTCTGTGTCGCCAAAACCATAAAAGGAGAAGCCATCGGGTAAGTTCTGCCATCAACCGTAGCTTGCCTTTCCTCCATGATTTCCAATAATGCCGATTGTGTTTTGGCCGGTGCCCTGTTGATCTCATCTACTAAAACAATATTGCTGAACACAGGCCCCCTTTTAAATTCAAAACTGGCTTCTTTGGGGTTGAACACCGGTGTTCCCAACACATCCGAAGGCATCAGGTCTGGTGTAAACTGTATGCGGGAAAAACCGGCATCTACACTTTTGGCCACCAGTTTTGCCGTCAATGTCTTTGCCACGCCGGGTACTCCTTCAATCAGTACATGTCCGTCGGCCAGCAAAGCGGTAATAATAAGTCTTACCATTTCATCCTGTCCTACGATGATTTTCTTTATCTCATTTCGAATTGACAATACTGCCTCATTCAAAGCAGAAAGATCGGTCCGTTGTTGAAAAATTTGATCGTCCATTATTAAGCGGTTTTATAAAACATTTCTAATAATTCATGAAACTCATTAACTTCAGGTTGTGATATGGCCGGTGTATCCTCAGCATATTTAATAAAGGAAATAATACTTCTGACCACTGGCTCTTCAACGCCTGATTTATAACGTAGGTTCATGATAAACTCCTCATCCAGTTTGCTGGTAGGCAACTTGTATTTGTTCCTTACATACTCCAGGAAATAACTGCTCATCTTCAGACAAAGGTTTCGATGATCGCCTTTATCATAGTATAAACGGCCAATGGTTTTGACAAAATCCATTGAATCGTTGCGGGGTTTTGCAACAACGGGTATATATCGTTGCTTACGCCGCATTTCCATGAGTACATAGAGAAATAAGAGCAGTATCGCCAGCCAGAAAGCGGCACGAAATGGCTTTTTGCCTTCTTCATTTTTCAGGTTCATCAGTACAGTGAACCATCCCTTCTTTTTTTCATTGTCCTGGCCACCTGATTTCTTATTCAGGTAATACTCATCCCAAACGATCTTCTGTACATCAGGCCTGATATAAGACAGTGCCTTTTCATAATAACCAATATTCTGACCATGCAGCAAAAAATAATTGCTGAAAGCTACCGGTGCCATATTGATGTAAAAATTCCCATCGCCTGCCTGCAAGTGGATAAAATTTGCTCTCCCTACTGCATCGGTACCTAAAACATGTGTAGTAACGGTGTCTACCTCATTGAAATACCCGTTAAAGGATCGCCCCGGATATCTGTATTGTGTTATTCTTTGATTGTCGACATCTTTCAATTGTAATGTGAGTGTATCTTTTCCGGGATTCTCACCTGATTCGAAAAAAGAGGCGAGATAATAATTTCTAGCATCGCAACCTAACATTCGCTCAGCCGTGGCAGATATTTCCATCGCTATGACGAAAACATCATTCCCTTTTTCTGCAAACTTAATCAGCTGCTTCATCTCAAATTCATCCGCTGCAAAACGTCCGGCTAGGATTATAACAGCCTGCTTTTTTTCATAATTAGAAAGTGAATCCCAGTAACCAGGTTCATGCCGGTCGGTATATATAGTTGCGCCGGGGAAAATACTTTTAAGATTTTGGTAGGCAACATAAGAGCCATATGGTATTTTATCCGACTTACGCAGCGTAATGCGCCCATCAAAATGCCTGTTCTTTTTGTAGTTACCTGTTGCCACCAGCATCAGTATGCCAACAGCGACAAGCCCAAGGATTATATAAGGAAGTTTACTTTTCAATTCTGTCGTAACTGGTTTTCAAACTGCAGCACTTCCTTGTTTATTAATTGGTAGGCTTCGCCGCTAACTTCAAATTTTCCATACCAGCTGTATTCATAATGGCGGGTGATACGGAAAAAATCATTGTAATACTTTGTTGAAGAAAGCTGCATCAGGTAATCAAGGTTTGTTTTGTCCTGCTTATAGCTGATTACATTCTTTTCCGACATGTTTTTCAGGAGACGCAGGTACATCAGCCTGACAGCAAGGCGGTAATTACCCTGTGCTGCTGCCTTGTCAATTTCTTTCTGATAGTTAATAGCAAAGATATCTTCAGGCATTTCTTCCTCTTCTTCCCGGCTCTTAACAGGAACACTTTTCTTACGAAACAAGCCTACCTCTGTTCCTGCGAGGTACATGATGAGAAACGTAACAAAGCCTCCAACGATAATTATCCAGATCAATGTCTGGAACCATTGACGCTGACCAAGCGGTATATACCCTCCCTGATTTTTGTCCTTCTTATTTTCTTTATTAAAAACAGCATTAGCATACCAGAAATCATCATCCTCCTGCATCTTTTTCATAGCACTGTCAGAAACTTTCCGCTGCTTATGCTGCTTCCAGCTATCATCCTGGTATTCCTTTTCCCAGAAATATTCGTCATCGGCCGATTTTTCTTCGTCATCTGAATATTCATCTGCAGGCACTACTTCTTCAATTACCGAAGTATCCATTTCATCAGCAGACTGTGCTAGTATCGACGAACTGGCCGTAAACAGAAAAATGCCAACGATAATTCTATAACAAAATATAATGCGGATATATGTGCTGATCGGTTTCAATACTTAAACTTCCTCCTCTTGTAACTGCAACGACAGTTTTTTACTTAAGCGGATCGGATAAATAATAAAATACCAGACAACGAAAACCACCGATAACGCAAATATGAGTGTGGTCAAAGCGGAGATATCGTTGTATAACCTTGTAATAAACCCTTCAAAAAAGGCGGCGAGGCCAAATACTGGTATGAGGCCTACCATGATCTTTACTCCGTCTTTTGCACCCTGCTTGAAAGCATCAATCCGCCGGATGGTCCCGGGGAAAAGGAAACTTTTACCCAAAACAAGACCTGCTGCTGCTGCAATAATCAAAGCGGTAATTTCCAATGTTCCGTGTACAAAAACAACCAGCCAGAAATCTACCCCTAATCCCCTTTCAGTAAAGAACTGGTCAAAAGAGCCCAGCATCACCGCATTGCTGGCTTCCATATATAAACTGGGTATGCCACAAAAAATTCCGGAGACGAACATAAGGAATGAAACCCTGATATTATGGATCATCAGGCTCAGCCAGCTTAGTACCGGGTTACCATGTTCGTAAATGCCAAACGGGTTGCCATTTGCAATATTTTCTTTGGTATGATCCACATAGTCATCGCCGAAAATACTTCTTGGTATCCCTTCATCTTTCAGGGATACAAAATATCCAATGGTAAAAAATATCAGGAAGAAAACAAAAGAGAAAAAAACAACCCGGTGATGCTTGCGGATAGTTAACGGAAGGTCATACTTCCAGAATGTGACCAAACGGTTCGACTCCTCCTTTCTGTTTTTGTAAATATTGAGATAAATCTTTGACGCCTGCGAATTGATGTAAGTGGTTACTTTACCGGAAGGATAAAAAGTTTTAGCATAAGCCAGATCATCTACCAATTGCGTAAAATCGGCAGCCATTTCGTCCGGGTTATCGGATGGCATATGCTGGTTACGCAACCAGCGATCTTTGTTTTTCTTTATGAATAAGGCTTCTCTCAACGAAATAAAAATTCGGTTGTAAAATACTGCTTTTAAAAAGACAAAAAACAATCCATCCGGATTTAATTACGTAAAAAACATTAATTTGACCACCTAAATTACTACCCGCAAATGGCGGTCATTAAAGTCCCGACTAATTTCAATATTGATGTAGAGTTTGAAGTACCGGAGTTTTACCGGCGCCTGCTGGCTTTATTGATTGACATGGTCATCCAGTTTTTTTACCTGCGTATAGCCAACGAGATCTACAAAAGCATAGCGATGAACAGCAGCTGGGACATTGACAGCAACTATAATATGCAGGCTGTTGGCTTATTACTATTCCTTCCCATTTTACTTTATCACCCTTTACAGGAGATTACCATGAACGGCCAGAGCGTTGGAAAAAAAATTCTGGGCATAAGGGTAGTAAATGAGATTGGAGGCAGGCCCGGTATCAGCCAGTTCCTGATACGATGGCTCCTGCGGGTTTCAGACTTATGGATTGCTATTATATTACTCATTCTTGTGAGCACACCAGACCTTTTTAAAGATGCTGAAAGCACATTTATAGTGCTGGCAGCACTTGCTTTCATTATTACAGATATCGTTATGGTAGTATCTTCTAAAAAGGGCCAGCGTATCGGCGATATGCTGGCAAAAACGATTTTAATCCGCACCGGCGCAAAAGGGAATATTGAAGACACCGTATTTATTGATGTGGCTGACAGTTATGTACCATCCTTTCCGCAGATCATGCAGTTGAGCGATAAAGACATCAATGCCATAAAAAGTATCCTGGAAACAGCCCGGAAAAGAGGAGATTACAATATGGCTGAGTCTGCAGCCTATAAGATAAAATCACACCTGAAAATAGAGAGCTCTCTTTCTCCTTTCGATTTCCTGGATGTGCTGCTAAAAGACTATAATTATCTTTCTACAAAATAGAAAAGGCCGTCATAAAGACGACCTCTCAAATAAAATACAATATTGTTTTACATGGACAATGCTGCCAGTCCTCCGAGAAGCACAGCCAAACCAACAAATACAAGAGCAATAATTGTGAGTACTCCCATATACCGGAATGTTTTCTTCAAATTCCTGAAAGATTCTGAAAGCATACCACCATCATTAGCAGCCAGGGCAGCCTTCATCTTATTAGCAAAATGAAGCAGGAATAACAAAGGGAAAAAGTAAAGTAACCCGATCAGGATATACATCACCGCAGTAGTAGCGCCAAGCCCGGTGGAAGAATAGCCTAACCCTTCCCGGCGAAACTCACTTTCAAATTCACTCATGCCTTTTGAAATGGCAAAAGAAGCATAAAGTCCTAAAATGACAACCAACACCAGTCCAATCATTCCGCATATAGCAAGAAATCTTGCCCATTTGGCCGCTTCAGAAAGATGAGAACGGGATTCGGGTGTAATACTTAAATCAAATAAAGAGTTGTTTTGTGAGTCCATGTGGTTTATAGTTTTGGTTGAAGATAAGTTTTAGTTCAAAAATTATCAATAGGCCCGGGCAAACAAAACCCGTTGTGAAGATGATTTTCCGGTTAGAATGCATTTTCCTTCTTCCTGGGAATTGTTGAGCGGTATACAGCGTATAGTTGCTTTTGTTTTTTCTTTAATAGCCTCCTCTGTTTCGGCAGTACCATCCCAATGTGCTGAAATAAAACCGCCTTTTTCATCGAGCAATTTTTCAAATTCATCCCAGCTGTCAGCCTTCGTAATATGTTCATCCCTGTACAGCTTTGCCTTATTGAACATATTTTGCTGGATATCTGCCAGCAATTGCTGTACATAACCGGCTATTCCATCCAAGCTAACCGTATTCTTTTCTTTTGTATCACGACGGGCTACTTCCACTACGTTTTTCTCCAGGTCTCTTGCACCAATGGCCAACCTTACCGGCACCCCTTTCATTTCATACTCGGCAAATTTCCAGCCCGGTCTTGCATTATCATTATCATCATATTTCACCCGGATGCCAAGGGCTTTTAATTCTTTAATGATTTCATCAACCTTCACCCCAATCTGTGCTTTTTGCTCATCCCCTTTATAGATCGGAACAATAACAACCTGGAGCGGTGCAATTTTCGGAGGCAATATCAATCCCTGGTCATCACTGTGTGCCATCACCAAGGCACCTACTAATCTTGTGCTAACTCCCCAACTGGTAGCCCATACGTATTCCAACTGGTTTTCTTTATTGGAAAACTTAACGTCAAATGCTTTGGCAAAATTCTGACCGAGGAAGTGTGAAGTACCTGCCTGTAATGCCTTACCATCCTGCATTAAGGCTTCAATACAGTAAGTGTTTTCAGCGCCGGCAAATCGTTCACTTTCTGTTTTTACCCCTTTGATCACCGGCACAGCCATAAACTCTTCGGCAAAAGTGGCATATACATCCAGCATTTTTTCTGTTTCTTCAATGGCTTCTTCTTTCGTAGCATGGGCTGTATGACCTTCCTGCCACAAAAATTCCGCTGTGCGTAAAAACAAACGGGTACGCATTTCCCAGCGGACCACATTCGCCCATTGGTTGATGAGTAAAGGAAGGTCCCGGTAAGACTGAATCCAGTCCTTATACGTATTCCAGATAATTGTTTCAGATGTTGGCCGAACGATCAATTCTTCTTCCAGTTTTGCTTCGGGATCAACCACCACTCCACCACCGTTGGGATCATTCTTCAGGCGGTAATGGGTTACTACTGCACATTCTTTGGCAAAACCCTCCACATGGGCAGCCTCTTTACTTAGAAAATTTTTAGGGATGAAGAGGGGAAAATAAGCATTCACATGCCCTGTGTCTTTGAACATCTTGTCTAATGCATCCCGCATATTTTCCCAAAGGGCAAAACCATACGGCTTGATGACCATACAACCCCGAACCGCTGAATAATCTGCCAGCTCTCCTTTCAAAACAAGGTCATTATACCATTGCGAATAATCTGCTGCCCTCGATGTGATCTCTTTGCTCATTAAACTTAGTTTAATACTTCTTTAATCTTTATAGTTAATTTAACAGGCTGCAACACAATTTTTTTCTGCTTCGGCTGAATCTTTGCTGCTGAATTGCAAACGATTGTGCTCAGTTTTTTGGTGGCACAAAAGTAGTAACTTCACTCTTAACAAGACTAAACCTTTTGCCATGAAACTCCAAATTTTACTCCTGGCAGTTATTGTTGCAGCACTCAGCAGTTGTACTACGGCTTATAAAACCGGTCAAACACCTGATGATGTGTATTTTTCCAAATCCCGCCCGATAAATGAGTATGTTAGGGTAGAAGAAGAAAACGACCAGTATTACCGTTACGATGACGAATATTATGATGACCGCTATCTCCGGATGAAAGTGCGAAACCGTAACCGCTGGAACGACCTAAATGACTGGTATTATAACGAAAGACGATTCCGCTACAATGTATATACCGGCACTTGTTTCTGCAATGACCCCTGGAATCCTTATACTTACTGGAACAGCTACTACAATCCCTACTATAGCCCCTACTATCACAATTATGGCTATGTAAGTATAAAAACACCCAGCTACACTAAACCAAGAACTTTCAACCTGAACACTTATACCAGTAACCAGCCGGGAAATACCAAGACCTATGGTAATTATAACTATACCCCGGTAAGGAGTGGCAATACTAACAATACCTATACGCCGGCAAGAAACAGCAGCAGTAATGGAAGTGTGCTGAGGAATATCTTCAACGGCAACAATTCATCATCAGGCACCAAGACCAATACCTCTTCCGGAAGCAGTAATAACAATAGCAGTTCCGGCAGCGGAAGTGGTGGCGGCAGTGCACCTGTGAGAAGGTTTTAACGATAAACCTTGTCAACTGATGCCATTCCGTTCGATCAAACGAACCCTTTCTCACTACCCTAAACTTCTTTTATGAAGAAACTATTTTTACTGCTCATGGGCAGTATGGCAGCAACCTATTTGCCCGCACAAGAACCTGCAGATGCCCTTCGTTATGCCTGGCTTACTCCCAGCGGCACTGCCCGGCAACAAGCGGTAGGTGGTGCTATGACATCCTTAGGAGGTGATCTTTCGGCTGCCTACGTAAATCCGGCCGGCCTTGCATTTTATAAAACGGGGGACTTTGTCATCACTCCCGGTTTTGAGCTATGGAAAAACAAAGCCACTTACTACGGCCGTACCGAGCAGGATAAAAAGAATACACTGTCTTTTGGCACCACTGGGATTGTATTGGGACATGAAGAAAACTATGGAAAAAGAAAAAGTACCGGGGGAGGCGCCTTTGCCTTTGCCATAAACAGATCGGGTAGTTTCAGCAGCAATGTGCTCTACCGCGGACAAAATACCCAAAACTCCTATTCACAAAAATTCCTGGAAGAAATACAAAACAACAATGACAGGGATGCCAACAGTGTAGCTCAAAACTATCCTTTTGGTACCAGCCTGGCGTTCAATACGTACTGGATAGATACTATTGCCGGGGGCACCAGCGGTAATTACCAGTTTCAAACAAGGGCAACAGTTGGTAACCTGTTGCAGGAAAATGTAGTTACTAACAAAGGGGGTATAACAGAACTGGCCCTTGCTTTTGCAGGGCAGCGAAATGATAAATTCTACTTTGGCTTTACGCTGGGAGTTCCCTTCCTGCGTTACGACAGGGAATCCACTTTCCTCGAAGCGGATGCAAGCACTGATCCCAATAATAAGTTTGACTATGCCTCTATTACCGAAAACCTGCAAACCAAAGGAACAGGTGTGAACCTGAAAATGGGTATTATTTTCAAACCGCAGGAATATGTTCGTCTCGGTTTGGCNNCAAAGTTCTTCGCTCTTCACCAATGGTGAGGATGCGGCTTTCAGCTACTGGCACTTCACGCCATACCGCATTATGGCCAGCGCTTCGTATGTGCTGCGAGAGATTGAAGATGTAAGAAAACAAAAAGGATTTTTAACTGCAGATATTGAGTATGTAAACTACAAATCATCTTCCTACACTACTGATCCGGAGGGTGATGACAGCCAGGGAACCAGGGACTACCTTAAATCACTGAACAAAGCCATTGACAGGGCTTATAAAGGGGCCTTCAATTTTAAGGCGGGCGGTGAGTTGAAGTTTACTACTATTATGGCCAGGCTGGGTCTTGCTTATTATGGCAATCCTTATAAAAACCTGGCTGGTGAAAAAGGAAACCGTTTTCAGCTGAGCGGCGGCCTGGGTTATCGCAACAAAGGCATTTTTGTTGATCTTACCTATGTACATACTATGGGCAAGGATGTACATTATGCCTATCGTTTGCAAAACACCTCTTTTGCCGGCGCTGCATTAAGACAAACCGGTGGCAATGTACTGCTGACATTAGGATTCAAAATATAGTCGCAATCAAATCCGCTGCTTAAAGGCGTCTGCTGTT
>DEHX01000107.1:24643-30576 GCA_002352145.1 Chitinophagaceae bacterium UBA2789 | reverse complement strand
ACCATCAATGAAAACTGCCCCGCTTTTTACATCATAGAACCGGGGTATCAGGTCTGCAATGGTTGATTTGCCCACACCGGAAGCCCCGATCAGAGCAATGGTTTTTCCTTTGGGTATGGTAAAACTTATGTCAATTAAAACAGGTGTATCGTTATATGAGAAATGTACATTTCTGAATTCCACCGAATGTTTAAAGGCTTTGAGTTCAACCGCATCTTCTTTATCTGTTACTTCAATGGGTTTATCAATGATCTCCAGTATTCTTTCGCCGGCCCCGCGGCCCCGCTGAATATTGGCCCCGGCTATTACCATAGCTTTGGCGGGTCTTAATACCTGTGAGAAAATGGCAATAAAAGCTATAAACTCACTGGCCTGTATGCCGGCAGCACTTTGCCCGTTTTTCAAAATCAGGCTTCCTCCATAAAGCAAAATACCGGCTACCACCATCACACCTGCTGCTTCGGAGAAGGCGGGGGCCATTTCCCTTCTCTTAAAGCCCTGTAAACTTGCATTTCTGTAGAAATCATTTTCCTTGCTGAATTTTTTTAAGGTAAAACTGGTAGCGTTAAATGCCCGGATGATCCGCATACCTGTTAATGTTTCATCCATGATCGTCAGCAAACGTCCAATGGAAGCCTGTGCATCTTTGGCATCCCTTTTTAATTTCTTTTGAACAAATGCAATGCCCAATGCGGATATAGGTATAATGAACAGGGTGAAGAGTGTGAGCTGGGTTGAAATGGCGAACAGCGCCACGAAATAACCAATAACAAGTGAGGGTTCTTTGAATAAAACTTCCAGGGAATTAGCCGCCACCCCTTCAATCTCGAATACGTCAGCATTCATCCGGGAAATGAGGTCTCCTTTATGTTCTTTGGTAAAAAAGCCCATGTGCAGGTGATTGATCTTTTCAAACAAAGCTTCCCTGATCCGTTTAACCAGCAGGGTTCTTGCCTTTATCAATGTGCGCTGTGCCAGGTAGCGAAACAGGTTGGTGAGTAAAACAGCCAGTACAATTATGGAAGTGATAAAATATAACGCATAAACAGGGTTAATGGCTTTCAGCCTGTACACTTCGTAATAAAAAATATCACGGAAGAAACTGGTGGAAAGCGAAAAAGCAGGTGCTGCTGCAGCTTCAGTGCCTGATGCCGGATTGAATAATACATTCAGCAATGGAATGATCAGGGCAAACTGGAAAACGCTGAAGATAACGGCGAGAATAGTGAAAATAAAAAAGGGTATCACAAACCACCGGAACGGCCGGGCATATGTGAGCAGTCTTCTGTAAACTTTCATTTGTACCGGTAAAGATATTTAATATAATGAGCGGTAAACTTCCAGGTATTGTTTGGCAGCCCTGTCCCAATTGAAGTTTCTGCCTCTTTCCTGTATCCGGTCCCTGAATCCATTGCAATTATAGTTTTTCATTCCTGTTTCAAACACTTCATTCATGTGATCAGGATTAAAATCATTAAAGTAGAAAGAAACATCGCCTCCAATTTCCGGCAGGGCTGTTCTGCGGGACAGGAACAAGGGCTTGCCGCAACTCATGGCTTCGGCTACCGGCAATCCAAATCCTTCCGAAACGGAGGGTAAAGCAAAAGCACTGCAATTATTATAATACCATGACTTTTCTTTTTCAGATACTTTTCCCAGCAAATGCACATTTTCTTCGACGCCCAGTTTTTTTGATTCTCTTTTTAAGAGTGATACATAGTGATCATCATCCGGCTTGCCAGCTATCAGCAACTCCATGGTATTCTTTTTTAGTAGCGGCAGCAAGACATGGAAATTCTTTTTTCGATGGATGACACCAATAGAAAAGAGAAAGGGTTTTTTGGGTCTGTATGATTTTGGGGTGAGTTCAGGATGCAGCAGCAGGTTAGTACCATTGTAAATGGTATATAAAGGTTTGGTGCCGGTATTGCATTGCTTCAGCACATCCTGTTTGCTGAACTCTGAAATGCAAACAATGGCATTGGCCCGGTCAATTAAACGCTGCACATGGTTCAGGTATTTTTGTTTTTTGGCAGGCGATTTCTTTTCGTCGTACAGAAAGTTAAGGTCATGGATGGAAAGAACAACTTTTATCTTCTTATTGCGAAAGGGGAGGTAGTTGGTGTTCTGGTAGGTGCCATGCCAGATATCATAGCCATTTAGGGCAGGCATCCGATATTTATGAAAAGGATTTTGAGTGAGGTGATTGGCCCTGTCAAACGACCAATCTTGTTCATAGGGAGGGGTGTAAAAAAATAGGTTTTCCTCCTGCAGGTTGATGTTCTTTTCCAGGTGTTTCCCCAGGTTCAGGCAATAATGATAGAGTCCCGTATCAGGATATTTCATCCTTTCACAATCAAATACAATCCGGCGCATTGTACGTTTTTGGGTATTACTTATTGTTTCAAAAATCATACTAATTGCGGTATATACCAGTTGATATTATTCACACGGCAGTATGATTCTTCAACGTTTGTAAACACAGTTCGCTTAAATGTAACAAAACACAGTGGTAAGATTTTTGTCAATGGGAGATTACATCCGAATGCTTAAGTTGCACTAAAGTCTGATAAGATTGGTTTTATATGGCAGGAAGAAAGAAAAGAATAATACTGGATTGCGACCTCATGAAGCACCCACATTCCGGGTTGTACCACTATTGTCTCAACCTGGGTACTGAGATTAGGGAGCTTTTGAAAAATGATGAAATGCTTGAAGTGGCATTCTATATACCACCGGCAGAAAAGAACTCCTTTGGCGTTGATGCAAAAACCATTGTTGAGAAAAGAAGATTCTGGGATTTTTTTAACCCGGTAACTAAAGATTGCTCAGTATGGCATGCGCCATTCCAATCAGGTCGGATCATACCCGATAAAAGAAAATACCCGGGGATTAAAATTTTGCTCACTATTCATGATCTCAATCCTTTGCATGAGGGTAAATCTTATGAGGATCAACAAAAAAGTATTGCGCATACCCAGGTACTCATAGACAAGGCCGATGCCCTGGTTTGTATTTCTGACTTTACCAAAAGTGATGTATTGACGCATTGCGATGTAAAAGACAAACCCGTTTATGTCATTCACAACGGAACACATAAGGTACATGAACCGCAGCTGGAAAATTCTTCTTACCGGCCTGCGAGACCTTTTGTTTTCGGTATGGGATATATAAACCGAAAAAAGAATTATCATGTATTGCTTCCCTTACTGGAGAATGAAGGCATTGAAATGGTGATTGCAGGCAGATTAGATGAACCGGATTATGTCAATGCAATGCTGCAACAGGCAAAGAAAATGGGAGTAGCAGACCGCCTGCATCTGCCGGGGCCGGTTTCAGAAGGAGAGAAAGCCTGGTATTTCCAGCATTGCATGGCTTTTGTTCATCCTTCACTGGCAGAGGGATTTGGTGCACCTGTGGTAGAGGTAATGCAGTTTGGAAAACCTCTTTTTCTTTCTTCTTATACATCGTTGCCAGAAATAGCCGGTGATACTGCTTTTTATTTTCAAACATTTGAAAGGAATCATCTAAAATGGGTTTTTGAAAATGGCCTAGCCGAATATTCAAAGAATGGGTTGGCGGAAAGAATCAAGCAGCGGGGCACATTGTTTGATTGGAAACAGAAAGCAAAGGAGTACCTGGCATTATATAAAGAATTGGCCGCTATAAATTAAATCAAATGCCGCAAAGAGAATGGCAATCGACCCTTGTTCAGGATGCCGGAAGGCGAAGGACCGAATTGTGCAAAGCACAGGATTTTCAAAGCAGCTGGTATAAATGGTGGTGCAACGAATTGAATGAAGCTCCGCGGTTTCACCGGAAGCAATGGGAATTTGTTTACAATATGCAGGCTTTGTGGGAGAGGGGATGTATCATGCCGGGTAAAAGAGGGTTAGTATTTGCTGTCGGAACAGAACCTGCTCCGTCGATTTTTGCAAAATATGGGTGTGATATTTTGGCCACTGATATTTTCCCTGAACAAGGGATAGAAAAAGGGTGGACTACGGATGGTCAGCTATGCTTCGGCATTGAATCCCTGAATACCCGAAAATTATGCAATGACACAGTTCTAAACGAAAGAGTTCAATACAGGCCGGTAGACATGAATGAAATTCCGGATGACCTTGAAGGGTTTGATTTTAACTGGTCAAGTTGTGCTTTTGAGCACCTCGGTTCTATCGATAAAGGCCTTAAGTTCCTGAAAAACCAGTTGAAAACACTAAAACCCGGCGGTTGGTCGGTTCATACCACGGAGTACAATATTTCTTCTAATGATGAAACGCAGGATAATAATGATACTGTCATTTTTCGCCACCGGGATATCGAACATATTGTAAATGAACTGAGAAAAGAAGGACATTTTGTAGAAGAAACTGATTTTTCCTTTGGCGGATTGCCGGAGGACTACCTGGTGGATGTCAGCCCTCACCGTCAAGACGTTCATGTCAAACTCCAGGTAGGCAGTTTTGTGGTTACTTCACTGGGTATCATTATTCAGAAGAAAGGGTAGGCGGAGACATCATTTTCTCTTTGCCTGACAAGGAATTAGGACCGTTTTTCAACCCCTTATCCACAGCCAAAAATCTTTGGTTTTCAAATTGGCAGATTAGACCTGCCCCCTTACCTTTGCGGCCTGAAATCAAACCTCTTATTTAAACTCCTTATATGGCAAATGTTGGTAAAGTAAAACAGGTAATCGGTGCGGTTATCGACGTACAGTTTGATGGTAAACTTCCCGAGATCTACAACGCTTTGGAATTGAAAAGAGAAAACGGTGATATACTGGTGCTTGAAGTACAGCAGCACCTGGGGGAGGATAGTGTTCGTACCATTGCGATGGACGGTACCGAAGGTATTGTTCGTGGTACACAGGTAGTTGATACCGGAAAAGCAATTGCCATGCCTGTGGGTGAAGGTATCAAAGGACGTTTGTTCAATGTAACCGGAGATCCTATTGATGGATTGCCTGCTATTAGCAAAGTGGGTGGCCGTCCTATTCATGGATTACCTCCAACCTTTGAAAACCTGAGTACCGCTACAGAAGTACTTTTTACTGGTATTAAAGTAATTGACCTCATCGAACCCTATGCAAAGGGAGGTAAGATCGGTCTGTTTGGTGGTGCCGGTGTGGGTAAAACGGTATTGATCCAGGAGCTGATCAATAATATTGCTAAAGCCTATTCTGGTTTATCAGTATTTGCCGGTGTAGGTGAAAGGACCCGTGAAGGAAATGACCTGATGAGGGAAATGATCGAAGCAGGTATCATGAAATATGGTGATGCTTTCAAACATAGCATGGAAGAAGGCGGATGGGATTTGAGCAAAGTGGATATGAAAGAACTGGCAGATTCAAAAGCCACTTTCGTATTTGGACAGATGAACGAGCCTCCCGGAGCGAGGGCAAGGGTGGCTTTGTCTGGTTTGACTATCGCTGAGTACTATCGTGATGGTGACGGACAGGGAAAAGGCCGTGACATCCTTTTCTTCGTTGACAATATCTTCCGTTTCACCCAGGCCGGTTCTGAGGTATCAGCCTTGCTGGGCCGTATGCCTTCAGCGGTGGGTTATCAGCCAACGCTGGCTACCGAGATGGGTATCATGCAGGAGCGAATCACTTCAACCAATAACGGTTCTATCACTTCTGTACAGGCCGTTTACGTACCTGCGGATGACCTGACTGACCCAGCACCTGCTACTACTTTTGCTCACCTGGATGCTACAACAGTATTATCAAGAAAGATCGCTGACTTAGGTATCTATCCTGCGGTTGACCCGCTGGATTCTACTTCAAGGATCCTTTCACCACTGGTAGTAGGCGAAGCGCATTACAATTGTGCAAACAGGGTGAAATCAATGTTGCAGCGTTATAAAGAGTTGCAGGATATCATTGCTATCCTTGGTATGGATGAATTGAGTGATGAAGATAAACTGGT
>DEHX01000107.1:0-24615 GCA_002352145.1 Chitinophagaceae bacterium UBA2789 | reverse complement strand
TATTAGCAGCTGCACAAGGCTAAACAAGTTACCAGAACCAGAAACGAGTAACCATGAACTTAGAAATATTAACTCCGGAAAAAAAGCTCTACAGTGGCGAAGTGTACGGTGTACAGATGCCGGGCATCAGTGGTTCATTTGAAGTACTGGAAAAACATGCCCCGTTGGTAAGTGCATTAAAGGCAGGTCGGGTAAAAGTGCTCAAAGACAAACAAAATCATGTGGCTAATTTCGATATACAGGGCGGTTTTGTAGAAGTATTGAATAACCGGGTGACTGTATTGGTAGAAGGAGCAACTGAAATAGCATAACGAACTGGAAAAACCACCAGGTGTCCGGATTTTGAAAACAACTTATGAACCCTCTTCTAAGAAGAGGGTTTTTTGTTTTCAGTTCTTCTGAAGTTTTCGTTTTATTTCCCCCTCCGCCCAGGTAAATACTTTTCGCATCATATCCGTTTTTCTCAACTCATATTTGCTTCTTATTTGTTCTTCTTCATTTGCCACCATCAGGAACATAAGATCAATTACCCTGGCGGAGACGAAATCAGTTAAACTGCTTTCAAGGGGCTTGTTGATAAAAGGAATGCTGTTGTAAATACTGGTTATACCTTTCCACTCTTCATCTGCTTTTTCAATTTTAATGGTGCTGTCCACAATAGGCCGGAAGGCTGTCATCAGTCCCGGCTTCATGGCTTGTTTGAAATAATCGGTAGCTGCATGTGTATTGTCAGTTACCAAAATTTTCGCAGCATCTTTTATTGTCATCTTCTTTACCGCATCAAAAAATAGTGGCCTGGCTACATTTACAGCAGATGACATGGCCCGGGTGAATTTGCCTGTCACCTGGTTAATGGTTTTATCAAAGCCAAGGTCTCTTAACGTCTTTTCAATCTTTTCAGCTTCCCCGGGAAAGGCAAAACGTACCAATGGATTTCCTTCGGGATTGGCAAAAGAATCAAACCCTTTGAACAATCCCTGTGATAAGGCATCTTTCAGGCCGAGTGCCATTTCCAGTTCAGTTGGAATGAGGCCGGAATTTTTCAACACACTGCAACCAGACAACATCATGATGAGGAATGCAAATGGGATAAGTAAAAGGCGTCTCATAAAAACCGGTTTTTTTGTAATATCAGAAGTGAATCAGTTAAGCTGCGGATCGATCGGAAAGTTGACCATAATTTCATAATCTCCTCCCAGATGTTTAAGCGAATCTTTCCATATTTCCTGGTGATCATTATGAAAAACAAGTTTGCGGCTTGCTTTTACGGTCAGCCATGTCTTTTCTTTCATTTCACCGTCCAGTTGCCCTTCGCTCCAGCCAGAATAGCCGATATAAAAACGGATCTTCTTTTCATCAATCTCATTTTTCTTGATCAGGTTGACAAGGGCTTCAAAATCGCCGCCCCAGTATACACCTTTGATCACTTCTTGTCCGCCGGGAATGAGCTCGGGGTATTGATGTAGAAAATGCAGGGAATCTAATTGTACCGGTCCTCCATAATACACTGGTAGTTTATGCCCTTCCAGTTCCGGTATCAGTTCATCTAATGTGTTTTCATATTGACGGTTCAATACAAAGCCAAAGCTTCCTTCCTCTTTATGTTCGCATAGAAAAACCACGGTGCGAAGAAAGTTGGGGTCTTTCAGAAAGGGATCTGCTATCAGTAATACGCCGGGTGCAGGTTCAATCATACTTCAATTTAGTATATAAAATCATTTTGCAAAAAAGCTGTTTAAAAAAGGGGATAAGTGCCAATAAAAGCAACCTGCCGGTATATTATAATGTGATTGGTAAAACACCGTTAAAATCAGCCATATACCCCATGCAGGGGATGGCTACCGGTAATGGAAATGTATTTTTGCAACATTAATCTGTTTTAAGAAAACCATTTATCTTTCAGGTTTGTAGATTTTTTTTGTGAAACGAATTTTTACCGTCATAACAGTTTTGATTAGCCTTTCACTGGTTGGCATTATAGCCATCCAGATTTCATGGCTAAAAAATATGCTGTTGCTGAGAGAGGAACAGATCCTGGAGAAAGTACAGGAGGCTACCAAACTGGTAGGCGAGGAGCTGGGTGAAAGAAAGGGCAGTTATGCCGCAGGCGGGAAAAAATCAAATCTTTTTGATGGCCTGACATTTGACCTTGCCAAACCTTTTACAATCGGAAAACAACTAACTGTTGAAGAGATAAAAGATAAATTAAGAAAGGCTTTGGCTGAAAAGGGCTTGAAGGATATCAAATTCGAATTTGGCATCGCCTCATTTGGCAAAAGCGGCATAGAAAATTATTTTGAACGGCAGTCTGAGAATTTTGCTGCCTATTATGAGAATACAGAGAACAAATCCTTTGTTACTCCTTTAACAGCACCCAGCGGCAGTGCAGGTGAGAATCTTGCACCCAATGAAGTGCTGATTGTTGTCGTTCCTAATGTTGAGAGCCAGGCATTGCAATCCTTAAAATGGAGGATCATCATGTCAGGATTATTCACCATCATTATTATTTCTGCTTTCTATCTCACTGTCAGAACAATGATCAGGCAAAAGAAACTGGGTGAAATTAAAAATGACTTTATTAATAACATGACGCATGAATTCAAGACACCGATTGCCACTATTTCATTGGCGGTGGATGCCATGCGAAATGAAAAGGTGCAGCAGGACAGGGAAAAACTTGGTTATTTCAGCGGAATCATAAAGGAAGAGAACCAGCGGATGAACCGGCAGGTGGAAACAATTTTAAAGGCCTCTCAACTGGAAAAACAGGAAGTTGACTTGAACCTGAAGCCGGTTCATGTACACGAAGTGATAAAAGATGTTGTGGACAATTTTGCTTTACAGCTTGATTCCAAAAATGGAAAAGTAGAGTTGCAGCTGAATGCACAGAATGACCTTATTGCCGCAGACGAAGTACACTTTTCAAACCTGGTTAATAACCTGGTTGATAATGCCGTTAAGTATGCAAAAGACAATATACCTCCATTGATCAAATTGTCTACACAGTCCAACAGCAAGAAATTTATCATGCGGATCGAAGACAACGGTATTGGTATGAGCAGGGATACAGTGAAAAGGATCTTCGAACGTTTCTACAGGGCCCATACCGGTAATGTACACAATGTAAAAGGTTTTGGATTGGGCTTAAGTTATGTAAAGACAATGGTAGAAGCTCACGATGGGGATATAAAAGCTGAGAGCATCCTGGGTAAGGGCAGTACTTTTACAGTTGAACTCCCTTTGAAGAAATCTTAATCCTTTTTCCACAACAGACTTCCGTCACCATAACTCAGAAACCGGAAATTATTTTTCAATGCGTATTCGTATACTTTCTTCCAATCATTGCCAATTAACGCAGCGACGAGGAGGAGAAGGGTAGACTGTGGTTGATGAAAATTGGTGATAAGACCTTTTGCAATTTTGAATTCATAACCAGGTGCAATCAATAATTGTGTTTTAGTAACCAGTCTTTCCAGTTTTTTATTGTTCATCCATTCCAGGAGGGATGATAAAGCATCCGCAGTACTTATCTTATACTGATCAAATTTATAAGCATCCCATTGTTTAAGCAGAAGCAATTCTGTGTTTTTGCTTTCTCTTTCCTGTACACGACTCAATACGCCGAGCCAATACAAACTTTCTATTGTTCTCAACGAAGTGGTTCCAACAGCTACAATTTGTTTATCCGGGTTATGGAGGATATTTTGAATGGTGTTTTTTGAAACATCAATCCATTCTGCATGCATTTCATGTCCAGCCATGGTATCACTTTTTACCGGTTTAAATGTTCCGGCACCCACATGCAGCGTTACAAAATCTCTTTGAATATTTTTTTTCTTCAATTCACTAAATATATTGTTTGTGAAATGAAGTCCGGCTGTGGGTGCAGCCACTGATCCTTCGAAATGAGCATAGACAGTCTGGTATCTTTCTTTATCCGCCTCTTCGACAGCCCTTTTGATGTAAGGGGGCAAAGGAATAGCGCCGAAGTAGTGAAGTATTTCAGCAAAGCTTAGAGAAGCAGGCGACCATGAGAGCTCAATGGTAAACGAACCGGGTTTCTGCTCAATGTACCCCGCTGTAAGGATAATTTCTTTTTCTGCTGTCTTTATTTTCTTTTCAAGCAATTGGCCCGGTTTCCATTTGGAAGCTCCGCCTACTAAACAATTCCACCATACTTTTTCTTTTTGCAGCATAGCAGTAGTGATATCAGGATATTGGTCATGGGGTTCCAGACAAAATATTTCAATAACACCTCCGGAAGGTTTTTGGAAAAGCAATCTTGCTTCTACCACTTTGGTATTATTAAAAATAAGTAAGGAATTTTCAGGAATGTATGCGGCTACATTTTTATAGTTATCCTCTTTAATCGCTCCTTCTCTATAAATAAGAAGTTTGGAAGCATCTCTTTCTGCCAGTGGATATTTGGCAATCCGTTCTTCGGGAAGCAGGTAGGTATAATCCTGTATGGATATTTTCTTTGGATCTGTCATAACACAACTGACTGTTGTATTTGGTGAGGTGCAAATATCTGAATTGCCTCCTTAATTACACAATCCACAGCTTTTCCACCGCAATTCACAGTCTATTCACCTCAATTTGCTTCAAATTTTTCCCACACCGGCTGAAACCCTTTACTGTATTGGCTTTCGGGAAAATTTTGATGGTGGAAAAAAGAAAAATGGAAAAATTTGGTATTTAAGTGGGAAAAAGTGTTATTTTGTGTCAATTAATTCAAAATTGACCCAATTCACTGATAATGACAGGCTTTCTCGGAGAATTCGAGGCTACTTTGGACGCCAAGGGGCGGTTCCTCCTCCCGGCGGGGTTCAAAAAGCAATTGCCGGAAGAGGAAACACCTCGTTTCGTTATCAACAGGGGTTTTGAAAAATGTTTAGCTCTTTACCCGGTAAAAAACTGGGAACCGCTCTTTGCAGACATCAGTAAACTGAACGATTTCGACCCTAAGGTGAGGGAGTTTCGCCGCTACTTTTTGAATGGCGCCACTTTCGTGGAGCCGGACACAGCGGGCAGGTTGCTGGTGCCGCCAAACCTGAAAGACCATGCTGGTTTGCAAAAAGATATAGTGCTGGTGGCGGCGGTTAATAAAATTGAAATCTGGGATAGTAATACGTACAAAAAGCTCTTTGACTCATATTCACCGGATGCATTCAGCAACCTGGCGAAGGAAGTGATGGCGAAGGATAATAATTAACCGATACTCATGAGTGAACCTGTTTACCATGTACCGGTTTTGTTACACGAAGTCATCGATGGTCTTCGCATCAACCCCGAAGGGATATATGTGGATTGCACATTTGGAGGGGGTGGTCACTCAAAGGCCATTCTTGAAAAGCTAAGTCCAAAAGGCAAACTGGTCGGTTTTGACCAGGATGCCGACGCAAAGAAAAACCTGCCGGACGACGAAAGATTAATTTTTGTTTCACACAATTTTCGGCACCTGCAGCGTTTTCTGAAACTAGAGGGGATAACGGCTGTTGATGGTATTATGGCCGATCTTGGCGTAAGCAGTCACCAGTTTGACGAAGCTGAGAGAGGTTTCTCCACCCGCCACAACGCTGAACTGGATATGCGGATGGATCAGCGGCAGACACTGACCGCATTTGATGTGGTGAACTCCTATACTGAACAACAATTGCACAAACTTTTTGAACAGTATGGGGAAGTGACCAACGCCAAAACTTTAGCCAAAACAATTGTTCAGGTTAGAAGCTCTGCATCGCTAAAAACGATAGATGCGTTTAAGAATGCACTCCGGGAAATAGTAAAAGGAAATCCGAATAAGTACTTCGCCCAGGTTTTCCAGGCTTTGCGCATTGAAGTGAACGATGAATTAGGTGCATTGAAAGAGATGCTGCAGCAGATTCCATCCCTGTTAAAACCAGGCGGCCGTGTTGCCATCATTACGTTTCATTCCCTCGAGGACAGGCTGGTAAAGAACTTCTTTCGTCGTGGTTCATTCGATGAACCGGAAGAGAACCCCTTTATCAATACAGAAACAGTGAATGAGCTGGTTATCGTAAACAAGAAACCAATACTTCCTTCGGAAAGAGAATTGAAACAAAACCCAAGNNGGGTATAAAAATCTGGAAAATCTATATCCTTTGAAATCAACCCTTCTCAAAAGAGAAGATGAAAAACCAAACTAACGAGCTAACAACTCATGTATGCAGGAACAGCAAAATCCAAAAGAACGGGACACACAATCCGGCCCTGCCTTAGCAGGATGGAAGCGTTGGCTGAATTATCAGTCGATCGTAAAACAGGTGCCGTTCTTTTTGTTCCTCGCAGTGCTGGCGGTAGTGTATATCTACAATGGTCACTATGCAGATAAGACCATTCGTAAGATCAACAAGACTGCCAAAGAAGTAAAAGAACTGAAGTACGAATATATAGCAGTGAAAAGTAAGGTGATGTACCAGAGTAAGCAAAGTGTATTGGTAAAAGCGGCGGAACCACTGGGATTAAAGGAGCTGACTCAGTCACCTGTGGTCTTGAAAGACAGTAAGACGAACAGCCAGAATTAGGAACGAACAACTAAAATCCTTTCCCTGAACCGGAAAGGTGGACGGATACAACGAACAACTAACGAACACAAGCAGAAGGGCCTTGGAAGTAAAACGTGACATACTTTGGAGAGTATATCTCAGTTTTCTTGGTATAACCATACTAAGTTTATTTGTACTCGGCAGGGCTTTCTACATTCAGCAGGCTGAAGGCAAGCACTGGCGGAGTATGAGTGACAGTCTTCACCAACAGTTCCGGACACTTGATGCAGAAAGAGGTACTATCTACAGTGAGGACGGTCAGATGCTCAGCACTTCCATTCCCACTTTTGATATTTACATTGATTTTAATGCAGACGGTTTAAGGGAAAAGAAAGGAAAACGTTTTCATGAGAATGTTGATTCTTTTGCCATAGCCCTGGCGGATTATTTTGCCGATAAAACAGCAGCACAATATAAAAAAGAGCTTCAACAGGCTTTCAGAAAGAATGAAAGATACTTCCCCCTAAAAAAGAAACTGAGTTTTGAAGAGTATAAAACTTTTCGTGAATTTCCACTTGTAAGATTGGGCCGCAACAGAAGTGGTGTGATCGTTGAAGTGAACAGTAAAAGAGAAACACCCTTTGGATTATTGGCCAACAGAACGATCGGTTTATCCAGAGAGTTTAAAGATGCTAATAATAAATCCAAGAAGCAGAATGTAGGACTTGAGAGAAGTTATGATTCTGTATTGAGCGGTAAGAATGGCCAGCAACTGGTTCGTTATATCGCAGGCGGAACAGCCATCCCGATCGAAGGCTCTCAAACGGATCCGGATAACGGGAAAGACATTTACACAACCATTGATGTAAACATCCAGGACATAACTGAAACGGCCCTGATGCGGATGATGTTGCAGTGCGAAGGTCCATATGGTACTGCTATTGTAATGGAAACAAGTACCGGCAAGATTAAAGCAATAGCTAACCTTGGCCGCCGGCCTGATGGCAGTTATTGGGAGGATGATAATTATGCTTTGAGAGCTACAGAGCCAGGTTCTACTATTAAGCTGGCCACACTTTTATCCGTTCTGGAAAAAGGCACCAGTAAGATTGATGATATGGTAGAGGTAGGTAGTGCCGGAAGATTGCAGGTCGGAAACAAAATTGTTACAGATGCTGAAAGATCCCCCCGTTCTGTGTTGTCAGTTAAAGAATGTTTTGCCCACAGTTCTAACGTGGGTATGAGTAAACTGGCTTATAAAGCCTTTGCACAAAAACCGGTTGAGTTAAAAGAATTCCTGCACCGCTTTCACCTGGATGTAAGATCGCCAGTTGACCTGGCTAATGTACCCAAGCCAACGATGGCGCCGCTTGATCAGAAAGGAAGTGCGGAAGGTAATATGCTTTGGATGAGTTTTGGTTATGGTCTGCAGGTAAGCCCCTTACATACACTGACATTATATAATGCCATTGCTAATAATGGCCGGATGATGAAACCTTACCTGGTAAGCAGTATTCAGCGTAATGGAATTATCACCAAACAATTTGAACCCACTGTGCTGGAAGAAAAGCTAGTTAAACCTGAGGTTGTGCAGGCAGCAAGATCCGCAATGGAAGCAACTGTAATTGATGGAACGGCAACAAGGGTTTTTAAAGGACTGCCATTTGCCGTAGCAGGTAAAACTGGTACAGCACATGTTTCCGATGGGGTAATTAAATATGCACATGGTGTTTACCAGGCTTCATTTGTTGGCTACTTTCCGGCAGATAAGCCGCAATACACTTGTATTGTTGTTATTCGTACCAAACCCCATGCAGCTTCACACTATGGCGGCACATTAGCCGCTCCTGTTTTCAGGGAGATTGCTACCAAGCTTTATACAATGTATGTTCAGCAGAAGAACCCTTCTATGTATGCCGCTGTCAGAGACAGTTCCCTGTTCTTTTATGCAGGTAATACAAATGATATAAAGAATGTCTACAGGAATATGAATGTTGCTTTTACAGATTCAGCATCGCAACATAACTGGGCTAATGTTTATTCAGGAAAAAATCAACCGGTAGTAAAACCGGTTTCTGTAAAGCAACAAGTGATGCCCAATGTAAGAGGTATGGGTTTAAAAGACGCTATTCACCTTCTGGAAAATATGGGACTGAAAGTGGCAGTGAAAGGAAAGGGAAAAGTGACCATGCAATCCGTGGCGCCGGGAACGGCATTGGCTAAAGGAATTACTGTAATACTGGAGTTAAGTTAAAGCAAGTGCTGTTAAGTGATATACTATATAAGGTTAACATCAGGTCGATAGCAGGAAGTACAGCGGTGGAGGTGAGAGATGTACAGATCGATTCGAGAAAAGTGAAAAAGGGAGCAGCCTTCGTTGCAGTGAAAGGAGCAGCAGCAGATGGTCATCAGTTCATTGATAAAGTAATAGAAAGTGGGGCATTGGTAGTGGTTTTTGAAGAAATGCCGGCTCTGCAGAAGGAAGATATAGTGTATGTGCAGGTTGAGAATAGCGCTGCAGCAGCTTCCTGTATGGCGATGAATTTTTATGGCAGGCCAGCAGAGAAACTAAAACTGGTTGGGGTAACAGGAACAAACGGAAAAACAACTATTGCAACATTATTATATAAGCTCTTTACAAGATTGGGATATACATGTGGTTTGATCAGCACGGTGGAGAATATGATTGGTGACCAGGTGGTGCCTTCTACGCATACTACACCCGATTCCATCAGCCTGAACCAATTACTGAGTCAGATGGTGGATGCAGGTTGCAGTCATGTGTTCATGGAAACCAGTTCTCATGCTATTCATCAGCACAGGGTAACTGGTTTGCAGTATTCGGGTGGTATTTTCAGCAATATCACCCATGATCACCTGGATTATCACAAAACGTTTGATGAATATATCCGGGTGAAAAAGGCCTTCTTTGATTCATTGCCCTCTTCTGCCTTTGCCATCAGTAATGCTGATGATAAGCGGGGAACAGTAATGCTGCAGAATACCAACGCAAAAAAGTATTACTACAGCCTGAAGACAGTGGCTGATTTCAAAGGAAAGATCCTGGATAACAGCCTGAGTGGTTTGCTGATGACAGTGAATGAAGTGGAAGTGCATTTCAGACTGATCGGGGAATTCAATGCCTACAACCTGCTGGCTGTTTATGGTGCAGCCATCTGTTTGGGTGAGGATAAACAAGAAGTATTGACAGCGATGAGTATGCTGACCGGTGCTGAAGGAAGGTTTGATTATATCGTTTCGCCTAACGAAAAAATAATTGCCATTGTTGATTATGCACATACCCCGGATGCTTTGCTGAATGTGCTGGCAACGATCAAAAAATTGAAAAGAGGGTTTGAGCAGGTGATAACAGTAGTTGGCTGCGGTGGTGACAGGGACAGAACGAAAAGACCCGTGATGGCTGAAGCTGCTTGTGAGCATAGTGACAAAGCCATTTTTACCAGTGACAATCCACGAACAGAAGACCCGGCGCAGATTATAAAGGATATGGAAGAAGGATTAGCAGCGGCGTATAAAAGAAAGTATATCTCAATTGTTGACAGGAAGGAAGCGATCAAAACGGCGATTAGCCTGGCAAAGTCAGAAGATATTATCCTGATTGCCGGCAAAGGACATGAGAAGTACCAGGAGATAAACGGAGTGAGAAATCACTTTGATGATAAAGAAGTAGTTAAAGAATTTTTTGAATTATTAGATAAGTAACCAAACCAGCATGCTGTATCACTTATTTGACTGGCTGAACAGTGAAGGGATAAAGTTCCCGGGAAGCAGGCTCTTCGACTTCATCACCTTCCGGGTGCTGATGGCGGTATTACTTTCTTTATTCATCACCACTTTTTACGGTAAGAAGCTGATAAAGTTTTTACAGAAAAAGCAGATAAGTGAAAGTATCAGGGAAGAGGGCCTTGCCGGCGAAGAGAGCAAAAGAGGAACGCCGACTATGGGCGGTATTATCATCATCCTGGCGATACTGATACCCACCATTCTGCTGGCCGACCTGACAAAGGTTTATGTGCAGCTGATGATCATCAGTACACTGTGGATGGGGGCCATAGGGTTTATAGATGACTACCTGAAGCTAAGAGGTAAGAAACTGGCACAGCAAAGAGGAGAGCAGTATAAGAAGTCAAATAAAGATGGATTAGCCGGCTGGTTCAAGATACTTGGACAGGTGGGTTTGGGTGTAATTGTTGGTGCTACCCTTTATTTCAATAGCGAAGTAAAGATATGGAGAGAGTATGTGGGTAAGGTCCCGCCAACAGATTCAACGGTGTTTAGCAAAGAAGTGAATGGCAAAACAAAATATTTCGTTGAGGCAAATAATTCAACTGTGACAACAATCCCGTTTGTAAAAGACCATGAGTTCAATTACTCCAAGCTGCTGCCGGCATCCTGGAGAGGGTACACATGGCTGCTCTACATACTGGTTGTCATATTTATTATCACTGCTGTATCAAACGGGGCCAATCTTACGGACGGATTAGATGGCCTTGCTACAGGCACCTCTGCTATCATCGGAACACTGCTGGGCATATTTGCCTATGCCAGCGGTAACCTGGTGTTTGCCGATTATCTCAATATCATGTACATACCCAATCTTGGTGAGTTGTCCATTTACATCGCAGCATTGATTGGGGCATGTATAGGTTTCCTTTGGTACAATTCGTATCCCGCACAGATTTTCATGGGCGATACGGGCAGCCTGACCCTGGGTGGTATTATAGCCTCACTGGCCATTATTGTTCATAAGGAATTGTTGATACCCATTTTCTGCGGAATCTTCTTTGTCGAGTCGCTGAGTGTGATGATGCAGGTGGGGTATTTTAAGTATACGAAGAAAAAATATGGAGAAGGGAGAAGAGTGTTTTTGAAGGCACCATTGCACCATCACTACCAGGTTAAGGGATATCATGAAGTAAAAATTGTAACAAGGTTCTGGATTGTGACAGTGCTGCTGGTAGTGTTGAGTATTGTGACATTGAAATTAAGATGAATACGACGGTTAACTGTTATTGAAAAGATATTACTGAAAAACCCCGTACCGAAACCCTGTAGAAGACTGATGATGTTCTGATCCAATCGAATTGTGGTGCAGTTGTATTGAAAACTAATACTTATGAAGAACCCAATTCCGTACACTTATCGAAACAGATGATGAGTAAAAGGTTTGTCATACTGGGAGGTGGCGAAAGCGGCGTAGGTGCTGCGCTGCTGGCGAAGCAACAGGGGTATGATGTTTTCCTTTCCGACGCAAGTTCTTTGAGTAATGAGTATCGTAACGAGTTACAGGAAGCGGGAATCGCTTTTGAAGAGGGCCAACACACGGAGTTGCAAATACTAAATGCAGATGAAGTGATGAAGAGCCCCGGCATTCCTGAAAAAGCAGCGATGGTTAAAAAGATCAGGGAAAAAGGTATTCCGGTTATCAGTGAGATAGAGCTGGCTTACCGGTTTAAAGGCAATAGCAAGATCGTTGCCATCACCGGCAGTAACGGAAAGACCACAACCACAGCGCTGACCTACCATATCTGCAAGGAGGCCGGCCTGGATTGTGCACTGGTGGGCAATATCGGTGATTCATTTGCCAAAAGGGTAGCTGTTGATCCAAAGCCATTGTACGTAGTAGAAGTAAGCAGCTTTCAGCTGGATGACATAAAGACATTCAGACCTGAGATCGCCATACTGACCAATATCACCGAAGATCACCTGGACCGATACGATTACAAATTCGAAAATTATATCAGGAGCAAATTCCGTATCACTATGAACCAGCAGAAAGATGATGTATTCATCTACTGCGCCGACGATGAAGTAACTATGAAATATTTAAACCAGTTCAATATTCAATCAAACCAACTGCCAATTAGTATGAAAAGAGAATTACCAAACGGAGCATTTATTAAAGACGGGGATATGTATGTAAGAACAGGACAGGATTTTACCTCAATGAGTGTTTATGATTTCGCTTTGAAAGGAAAACATAACCAATATAATACTATGGCAGCTTGTGTAGCCGCCACCACACTGGATATAAGGAAAGAAAAAATCCGTGATGCGGTACAAAATTTCCAAAGCCTGGAGCACAGGATGGAACATGTGGCTACAGTAAGAGGAGTGGAATTTATCAATGACAGTAAGGCGACCAATGTCAACTCAACCTGGTATGCGCTGGAAAGTATGACAAAGCCGACCGTATTGATATTAGGTGGTGTAGATAAAGGAAACGATTACTCATTAATAGAGGAACTGGTAAAAGAAAAAGTAAAAGCAATTATTTGCCTGGGAACAGATAACAGAAAGATACATGAGGCTTTTGGTAGTACAGTAGGAACCATTGTAAATACATCAACTGCGGTGGAAGCAGTGCATGCTGCCTTTCATTTTGCGGAGAAGGGAGATGTAGTATTGCTGAGCCCTGCCTGCGCCAGTTTTGATTTGTTCAAAAATTATGAAGACAGGGGAAGCCAGTTTAAAAAAGCAGTGAAAGAACTATAATTAATGGAAGCAACAAGAGATATAGGATTGGGCGGGTTAAAGAATGCCTTCAATACCAATAATCTTATCAGTAAGACTAAAGGTGATAAGGTGATTTGGGCGTTGGTGGTATTGCTGACATTAGTTTCCCTGCTGGCTGTTTACAGTGCTACCGGGTCATTAGCATATAAGAACTATCGGGGTAATACAGAGATCTACCTCTTTAAACAAATTGCATTTATCCTGGTGGGAATAATGGTTATTTACTTTGCTCACCTCGTTAATTATACGTTCTATTCAAAAGTGGCGAAGATTGCTTTTCTGCTTTCTCTGCCTTTATTATTCTATACATTATTCTTTGGTGTAAAGATGAATGAGGGTAGCCGCTGGATCCGTTTGCCGCTTATTAATATGACGTTGCAGACTTCCGACTTTGCAAGACTGGCCTTGTTCATGTTCCTTGCCCGCCTGTTAAGCAAGAAACAGGATGTGATCAAAGATTTCAGGAAAGGTTTTTTACCGGTGATTATACCAGTTGCCGTTACCTGTCTGTTGATTGCGCCTGCCAACCTGTCCACAGCTTTATTACTGGGAGCAAGTTGTCTTTTACTCTTGTTCATTGGCAGGGTTAGTACCAAACATATTTTGATAACCATTGGTGTAGCATTGATACCAATCCTCTTTCTTATTTCAGCAGCGGTGATCCGACATGGGCAAACAAAGAATGATGAGGTAGTTGTGACAAAGAAATCATCTTCCACCTTATTCGGAAGGGTGGATACCTGGATAGGCAGGATGGAAAGTTTTATTTATGGCAGCAAGGATATTGATGATGATGCCTACCAGACAACGCAGGCCAAGATTGCTATAGCTAAAGGCGGAGTATTTGGAGTAGGCCCCGGTAACAGTACAACTAGAGATTATTTGCCACAGGCATACAATGATTTTATTTATGCCATTATCATAGAAGAATATGGTTTGTTAGGCGGTGCATTCATCATGTTTATTTACCTGGTATTCCTGTACCGGTGTATCAGGATTTTCAAGAAATGTCCCTTTGCTTTTGGTGCTTTTCTGGCATTGGGACTAAGTTTTACACTGGCCATCCAGGCAGTAGCAAATATGGCGGTAACGGTAAACTTATTTCCTGTAACGGGAGTAACGCTGCCGCTGGTTAGTATGGGAGGAACCAGTTTCATTTTTACCTGTCTTGCTATTGGTATCATATTGAGTGTGGCAAGGAACGTAGAGCAACTGGAAGGAAGGACAACAGCAGAATTTGCTAAATGAGTGAAATGAGCAAGAGAGTGATCATAGCGGGAGGAGGAACAGGCGGACATATTTTTCCGGCAATTGCAATTGCCAATGCACTGAGAAAGATTGACGGGAACATTGAAATACTGTTTGTTGGGGCAAAGGGCAGAATGGAGATGGAGAAAGTACCGCAGGCAGGCTATAAAATTGAAGGATTAGATATAGCGGGGTTCAATCGCAGCTCTTTGATAAAGAACATTGGATTACCATTCAAGCTGATCAAAAGTTTTTTACAAGTAAGAAAAATTGTAAAACGTTTTCAGCCGGATGCAGTGATCGGGGTGGGAGGATATTCCAGTTTTCCTGTGTTGAAAACAGCGCAGGCAAAAGGAATCCCCACTTTCATTCATGAGTCCAATTCATTTGCCGGAAAATCAAATATGATGCTGGGAAAAAAGGCAACAAAAATTTTTACCGGTACAGATGGAATGGAAAAATTTTTTCAAAAGGAAAAGATCATGATCACCGGCAACCCGGTGCGTACAGCCATTGCGCAGTCAATGGTGACAAGAACTGAGGGGTTGCAGTTTTTCTCATTGGAAGAAAAAAAGAAAACTGTCCTGGTGGTGGGTGGCAGCCTTGGGGCCAAATCCATCAACGAAGCCATTGATAAAGGCATGGATGATTTGCTCAACGCAGGTTTGCAGATCATCTGGCAGACCGGTAAACCTTATTCAGCAAAAGCAAAGGAAAGTACCAGTGGAAAACAATCAGTTTGGGTCAACGATTTCATCACACAGATGGAATACGCTTATGCCGCTGCCGATATAGTGGTGGCCCGTGCAGGAGCGATGACCGTAGCTGAGTTATGTGTTGTTAAAAAGCCCGTTTTGTTCGTACCCTATCCTTTTGCTGCTGAAGATCACCAGACGGTGAATGCAAGGCAACTGGTGAATAAGCAGGCAGCATTGATGGTGAAAGATGATGAAGCAATGGAAAAGCTGGTTTTAATGACCATTGAGCTTTCGAAAGATGAAAGCAAGCAGGAAGAATTGAAAAGGAATATAGCAGCACTGGCCATAACCGATGCTGATAAAAAAATAGCGGAAGAAGTGCTTAAAGTGATTTAGCCGCATGAACGTACAAGTCAATACTGTCCTTATGAATACCCCCTTCCGGGGGATTGACAAACTGAATGAAGTGTACTTCATCGGTATTGGTGGCATCGGGATGAGTGCTATTGCAAGGTTCTTTCATGCCGGGGGTGTAAAAGTAAGTGGGTATGACAAGACGCCAACCGTACTGACAAAAGAACTGGAGGTAAGTGGTATAGCAGTGCACTATGAAGAAAATGTGGAATTGGTTCCAAAGCACCCTGACCTGGTAGTGTATACACCAGCTATACCGGCAGAACATAAAGAGCTGGAGTACTTCAGGGAGAAAGGTGCTAAAGTGGTGAAGAGAAGTGATGTATTACAGATAATAACAGAGAGTTCTTTTAATATATGTATTGCCGGTACACATGGCAAAACAACGATTACCACGATGGTGGCGCATTTGCTCCGCGACAGTGGTTTTGGGTGTAATGCATTTCTCGGTGGTATTTCGGTGAACTACGGTACCAATTTCTGGAGTAGTGAAAGAAATGTATGTGTTATTGAGGCAGATGAGTATGACAGAAGTTTTTTGAAACTGAACCCGGATGTGGCCATCATCACAGCCATGGATGCTGACCACCTGGATATATATGGTACGGCTGAAGCAGTGGAACAGGCTTTTATTGACTTCAGTAAAAGAGTAAGACCGGGCGGATTATTGATCAGGCAGTTTGGATTAAAAAGGGGAAAGGAGTTAACGGCCGGTCAGCATATAACATACAGCCTGCAGAACGAAAGTGCTGATGTATATGCAGCCAATATCCGGATGATGAATGGCAGTTATGAGTTTGATGTGATGTGGAAAGATAATATGCTGGAGAATGTGAAGCTGAACATGGGAGGAATGCATAATGTAGAGAATGCAATTGCCGCTATAGCAGTGGCCAGTTCTTTGGGAATCGAAAATGAAAAGATCAAAGCAGCAGTGGAGAGTTTCCGCGGGGTGAAGAGAAGGTTTGAGTACATCATCAAAAATGAACGACTGGTATTTATAGACGATTATGCTCACCATCCGGAAGAACTCAGGGCTTTGATCACCGGGGCAAAGACTTTGTTCAGGCAGAAAAAATGTACAGTCATATTTCAGCCACACCTGTACAGCCGCACAAGAGACCTTGCCGATGGCTTTGCAGAAGTGCTGGACCTTGCAGATGAAGTGATTTTGCTGCCCATCTATCCTGCAAGGGAATTGCCAATAGCAGGTGTGAGCAGTGAAATGATACTGGAAAGAATGAAGAACGATAATAAGCAGGTGTTGGAAAAAGAAGAGCTGATGAACTGGATAGCTAATGACTATGGTACTACGCTGAATAAGGAATTTGGAGAAGTACTGATAACAGCCGGCGCAGGCGATATAGATGTACTGGTAGAACCGATAATGAATGAGTTAAAGAATATTTAGAGTGAACGCTAAAACAACAATAAAGAAAATTTTATTCATCACAGTATGGCTGTGTATAGGCGGAGGTATGTTTACCCTGCTGATGGCAGCTATTACCAAAAAGAACAGGGGACTGTGCAAGGATTACAGCATTAGTATACGGGGAGGAGAGAGGAATTTGTTCATTGATGAAAAAGATGTGGAGCAGTTGCTGAAGAAAGCCACCAATGGGTCCATAAAAGGAGCACCGGTCGCATCATTCAATCTTCATGACCTGGAACATGCTTTGGAAGATAATACCTGGATCAGCAAGGCAGAACTGTATTTCGATAACCAGGATGTGTTGCATGTAACGATTGAAGAAAGAGAACCAGTGGCAAGGATATTTACCACAACTGGCAGCTCATTCTATATTGATAGTATGGGAAGCAGCATGCCATTGTCAGAGAAGTTGAGTGCAAGGGTGCCGGTATTTACAGGGTTCCCGGCTAAGAAAAGGCTGAACAGTAATGATAGTCTTTTACTAAAAGATGTGAAAACGATTGGTAACTATATCATGAAGGAACCATTCTGGATGTCGCAGGTGGCACAGATTGATATAACAGCAGACAGAACATTTGAAATGGTACCACTAGTGGGTAATCACCTGGTGAAACTGGGCAATGGAGAGAACATAGCTGCCAAATTCAACCGCCTGATGGTTTTCTATAAGCAGGTAATGAGCAAAACAGGATTTGATAAGTATAAATTGATTGATGTGCAGTATAAAGGACAGGTAGTGGCTTCCCGCTATGCCGGTGATCCAAAAGTGGATTCTGTGCAGTTAAGAAAGAATATAGAGAAGCTGCTTCGCCAGTCTGTTGAATCAGAAAATGATACAGTAGTAAGAGTATTACCACCGGTAGTAAAACTGGAAAAAGATTCTGCAGATACACCGGATCCTTCTTTGCAGGACAAACCTGTAAGCAATGAACCAAAGAAAAAAGACAATAACGATAACAAATCTATTTCATCCCAACCCGCTAAACAGAATAAGCCCAAGCCGGCTGAGCCAAAGAAAGTGCCGAAGGCAGTGATGCCGAAGAAGGAGCCTGCAGAGGATGAGAACGGAGGCTATAACTAAAACAACTATTTCGACTATAAAACAACAACTAAAAACAACTATCATGAACAACGAACAACCCATTATCGTCGGTCTGGACATTGGAACTACCAAGATCGCAGTAATTGCCGGTCGTAAGAACGAATACGGTAAGCTGGAGATACTTGGCTTCGGAAAAGCCAATTCCAACGGTGTGAAGCACGGACAGGTGCTCAACATCGATGAGACCATCAAGGCGATCAAAACGGCGCTGGAGAATTGCTTTGCGTCCAACCCAAACCTGACTGTGAAAGAAGTGTATGTCGGTATTGCCGGCCATCACATCAAAAGCTTGCAGACCCGTGGCGATATTGTACGCCAGACAACGGAAGAAGAAATTACCCGCAAAGAGATTGATCAGCTGATCGAAGATCAGTACAAGACGTATATCCCTGCCGGCGACCAGATCATTGATGTTATCCCGCAAGAATTTACAGTAGATAATTTTCAGAATATACCCAACCCCATCGGGTATGGCGGAGTAAAAATTGGCGCCAACTTTCATATCATCACCGGCGATAAGAATGCGATCAAGAACATCAACCGCAGTGTGGAGAAAGCAGGTTTGTACACCAAAGACCTGGTGTTGCAACCGCTGGCTTCTTCTTCAGCTGTAATGGGACAGGAGGACCTGGAAGCTGGTGTGGCCATCGTGGATATTGGTGGTGGTACTACCGACCTTGCTGTATTCTACGAAGGCATATTAAAACATACGGCTGTTATTCCTTTTGCCGGTGAAAATATTACTAACGATATCAAAACTGGTTTAGGCGTATTGAAGACACAGGCCGAGCAAATGAAAGTACAGTTCGGCAGTGCCCTGGCTAATGAAGCAAAAGCCAATGCTTATATCACTATTCCCGGGTTAAGGGGAATGCCTGCCAAGGAGATCAGCGTAAAGAACCTGGCCAATATCATCCAGGCAAGAATGAGTGAGATCATGGATTTTGTTACCTATCACCTCAAGCAGGTAGGTTTGGATAACCGTATGCTGAATGGTGGTATCATTCTTACCGGTGGTGGTTCCCAGTTAAAACATTTGATACAGTTAACAGAATATGTAACCGGCCTTCCTGCAAGAATTGGTTTCCCCAATGAACATTTGGCGGCTGGTCATATTGAAGAACTGGCCAAGCCTACTTACTCCACCTGTATCGGTCTTATACTAAAAGGGTATGATGACTATGAGCACAACCGCAAACAGTTTGAAAAAGATTTCAGGAATGTGGAAGTTCCCGAGGGACTCAAACAGGCGGTTGCCGAAGAATTGCCCGCAGAAGAAGAAACGATCAATGCAAAAGAAGTGGTAAGAAGAAAAAGCCTGACCGGTTTCTGGGGCAAGTTCAAAGAGAACATCATTGACCTGTTCAAGGAAGAAGAAGATAAACATCTTTAAACGAACCTTAACTGCATAAGAAAATTACTAACCCAAATCAACAGCCTTACCAGGGCTAACTAAATTCAACGCTATGATACATTTTGATCTGCCTAAAGAGAAATCATCCATATTAAAAGTGATCGGCGTAGGTGGCGGCGGCGGTAATGCGGTGAACTACATGTTCAGTCAGCAGATAGAAGGAGTAAATTTTATCATCTGTAATACCGATGCACAAGCATTATCCAATAGTGGCATACCCAACCGTATACAGCTCGGGCCCCATCTTACACAGGGTCTCGGTGCCGGCGCCAATCCGGAGATCGGCCGCCAGGCTACGGAAGAATCACTTGAAGAAATAAAACGCATCCTCGAAGTAAATACCAAAATGGCCTTCATCACTGCCGGCATGGGCGGTGGTACAGGTACCGGTGGTGCACCCATCATCGCCAAGATCTGTAAAGACCTCGGCATACTTACCGTA
Organism: Chitinophagaceae bacterium UBA2789; assembly: GCA_002352145.1. Lineage (GTDB taxonomy): Bacteria > Bacteroidota > Bacteroidia > Chitinophagales > Chitinophagaceae > JJ008. Next base: position 4,819 of record DEHX01000107.1, on the reverse strand, counting down.
GGTATCGTTACCACACCTTTTGCTTACGAAGGAAAGAAACGTCAGCAGCAGGCAATGGAAGGTATCAAAAACCTGGAGCAGTATGTGGACACTTTGCTGGTGATCAGCAACGACAAACTGCGTCACCAGTTTGGCAACCTGAAAATGAGAGAAGCTTTTGAAAAAGCTGACAATGTACTCGCTACAGCTGCCAAGTGTATCACGGATGTTATCAACAGTACCGGGCAGATCAATGTAGACTTTGCCGATGTATGTACCGTAATGCGTAGTGGTGGCGTAGCAATTTTGGGCAATGCAGAAGCATCCGGTGAAGACAGGGCGCAGAAAGCCATTGAAGAAGCATTGAACTCACCATTGCTCAATGATAATGATATACGTGGTGCTAAATGGATACTCATCAATATCACATCTGCTACCGGTGAACATGAGTTTACCATGGATGAAGTAGAAGTAATACAGAACTACCTGCTTACCCAGGCAGGGGAGAACACCGATGTTATTCTGGGTATGGGTTACGACAGTAATCTCGGGGATAAACTCGGCATCACCCTTATTGCCACAGGTTTTGAACATAAAGATCCTTTTGCAAAGCCGGTAGCTAAAGTGGAAGAACCAAAGAAAGAAGAGAAGATCGTCATGGTCCTTGGGCAAACAAATGAAGAAGAAAAGAAAACAGTAGCCATCAAAGAAGAAGCATTGATGAAAGAGAAAGAAATGGAGGTAATGGAAACGGCATTGAAGCCGGTGCCGGCCGAAGATTATTTAATGCCGAAGCTGGTGGAAGAAATACCGGTGCAACCTGCGCCTGTCATTGATCTCAGCGATATCAAAGCTGAAGAAGAGCCGCTGGTAGTGCATTTTGAGCTGAAGCCCGATACCGAAATTTTACTTAGTAATACTACGGGTGAACCGGTAGGTACATCTACTGTTGGCAAATTGTCAATAGTGGGAAAAGATGATAGTATAAATTCGACAGAGCAAAACTCATCCGTTCCCCAACAAGCTATAAAAGAAACAGATGCTGAGTTAATAGTCAGCAGGAAAGATAGTACTAGTAGTACGACCCCGGTGTCTGCAGCATCTGGGGGTTATCTGGCCAGACCGTCCAATATCTATGCAGCATCACAGGCAGAGGATACCACCTCGAAACGTGCCGCTGAAGAACCGGTCCTTTCTGCAAAAACAACTGCCAGCGAAGAAGAGGAAGAACTCCTCGAATTGCAAATGCAGATAGTAGAACGGGATGACATTCCTGCGGCGGATATGCCGTTGGCCCATCAGGCTCAATCACCTTTGACTGCGGAGGTTGAGGATCCGACTTTGTTGGACGAAACCGAAGAGCAAAAACGTAGGGCGGCTGAAAGGCTTCACAAGTTGAGAAACTTGTCTTTCAATGTTAACGCTGCTGACCCCAATAATGAGTTTGAAACTGTGCCGGCTTATATCCGCCGCAATATGGAATTATATAATGCCAACACACAGGTAGAAAACTTCTACAGCAGCTACGAAGTAAAGACTGACGATAAAAATCAAACACACATCAGTTCTATCAATACCTTCTTGGACGGGAAAAAACCCGACTAGGTTTTTTGTCACCCTGAGCCTGTCGAAGGGTGAACTTAAGAAACCTCAACGCAGTTCGTTCCAATGAAACCACTGAGCATTTAGCTAGTGTTTTTTAGTTGTTCCCCCCGATTTCCATCGGGGGGTTTTGTTTACTCACCTTTTAAATCTGATATCAGCTCTACCTTTGCTCCATGCTTCCCGAAGAAGAACTGCAACAGCGCTGGTTACAATTTCAATCAGCATTGACAAAACAGCCTGGAAAAGAATATACCCTTGATGATATACTTATTTTAATTGGCAGACAGGAAGCAGGATGGCCACTCCAAAAAGAATTGTCTGAAAAAGAAAAGAACGATCTAATGCAGTTAGGTATCTGCAGCATACTTGTACCGGCAAAATACTATGAATTGATCTGGGTGGATGATATTGGGTGGCCGCATTTTAAACAATTGAAGCAATTGCCCAACGTAAACTTAGCAGAAAGAAATTTTCTTTTAAAACAATATGTATTGTTATACAACGACAGAAATAAACTGGTAAAGCCACCGCTTCATGCCGTTAAATAATAAAGCCCTATCTTCGCACCCTACTCCACATAACTGACACGGCAGGTTGTAAGCCGGTGGTACTTAGACAAACTTTCGCTGATTCAGACCCTACAACATCTTAGCCAGCTCCATCCGCAGATAATAACTGCGATTTAAATATAAAACCTATTATGGCTTTTAAACAATTAGACATTATTGAACCTATCCTGAAAGCGGTAGCTGCAGAAGGCTACACGATTCCTACACCCATTCAACAACAGGCCATACCGCTGGTGCTGCAACGCAAAGACCTGCTGGGCTGCGCCCAAACAGGCACCGGCAAAACAGCGGCTTTTGCAATTCCCATCCTGCAGATACTGCATAATCAAAAACCACTGGCACCGGGCATCAAAGTACTGATATTGACCCCCACCAGGGAACTGGCCATACAGATCAATGAAAGCTTTGCGGCTTATGGAAAACATACAGGCATACGGCACACTGTCATCTTTGGCGGCGTATCGCAGCTAAACCAAACATATGCACTGAAAAGAGGAACGGATGTACTGATAGCTACACCGGGCCGCCTGCTTGACCTGATGACGCAGGGCTACATACGCCTGGACCAGTTGCAAATTTTTGTACTGGATGAAGCAGACCGTATGCTCGATATGGGCTTCATACATGATGTAAAAAAAGTGATAGCAAAGCTGCCGGCGAAAAGACAAACTTTGTTCTTCTCGGCCACCATGCCGCCGGAGATACAGAAGCTGGCCAGTGTGTTGTTAACGCATCCGGCCAAAGTGGAAGTAACGCCGCCTTCTTCTACTGTGGATAAAATAGACCAGCGTCTCTACTTCGTGGGTAAAATGGAAAAGCCGGAACTGCTGCTGCACCTGCTGGCGAATAAAGAAATAAAAACGGCGCTGGTGTTTACCCGTACCAAACATGGTGCGGATAAAGTGGTGAAAATATTACAACGCCATAACATAAGGGCTGCTGCGATACATGGTAACAAATCGCAAAATGCCCGGCAGGGTGCATTGACTGATTTTAAAAACAGTACGCTGCGGGTGCTGGTGGCTACTGATATTGCTGCCCGGGGAATAGATATTGATGAACTGGCCCATGTTATCAATTATGATCTGCCGAATGTGCCGGAAACCTATGTTCACCGTATTGGCCGTACGGGCCGGGCGGGTAATGCAGGTATGGCTATTTCTTTTTGCAGCCGTGAAGAAAGAGACGAGCTGAAGAATATTCAAAAACTGATTGCTAAAACCATTCCCGTAGTGCATGAGCATCCTTTTGTGGCTAATGCAATGGTGGCAGCGCCGGTAGTGGCCGCAAGAACACAGACATCTTTTAAATCACAAAGAAATTTTAACGGGCAGTCGCGGCAGGGCGGCCATAATTTCCGTAGCAGCCGCAGAACACAAAGGGCCAAGTAATTTTTTTAAAGAAAAGGTAAAGGGGATTTGTTTCAAGTCCCTTTTTTTATTCAGCCTGTCCGAAAGTAAGTAAGTTATTATCCGGATCGAGGAGAGAGAATTCCTTCTGTCCCCAAGGTTTTATTGCCAAATGCCCTGCCGGGTGAATGGCTACCTTATTGGCATGCAGCGACTGGTATAAACCATCAATATCATTAGTGCGGATGTACACCTGCCCGTAGTTTTCTTTTGGATCCAATGCTTTGAATTCAAAAAAGTGGATTTGTATATTGTCCTTCTCCACCATTAAATAACTATCATAGTCTGCGTTGCCGGCAAGGGTAAAGCCGAGCTGATGGAGATAGTAATTGCTGGTTATGGCTTTATCCCGCATAGGGAGCTTTGGGTGAATGGCAGTGAGCATATGTTATTTTTAATAGCAAATAATAGACAGAAAACTAAAACTATCATTCTCTCTAAACCTCAGCCTTAACCTCAATCTCAACCTTAAACCTAAAACTACTTCAGGTCTCTCCGCTTATTCAGCCAGTAGCAAAAAGCCCAGATGATAGTGGTGAGGATAACGGTGAGTACCACATGCTGCGGGATGGAGTCTACTAGTGTTTTGTAACGGTCGGGGTTGAGGCGTGCCATAAAAGTGGGCATGGGTATCAGCCTGTCAGATATTTCAATGGGCAGGAACCGTCCCTGGTCGCCGGCTTTGGCGTAGAGATAACCGGCCAGTATATTTTCCAGTATCATGTACTGAAATAAAAAGATGCCGAGTGCCAAAAAAGCTTTGCGGATAAGAAAGCCAAACAGGAAGGCAATGGAGAGCTGTGAAAATGTTTGCAGTGCAAACAGGGCAATATAATGTGCCTGTCCCCAGGTGTTTTTGATCAGCCGCTCCTGGTTATTGATACCGGTGATGAGTGCAATAACAAAATACAGCAGGGTGATGATGAGGGTAATGATAAGCACATCAATGAGCTTGCTGGTGACAAACTGGTTGCGGCTCCAGCCATCAATAATATTCTGCCGGTGGGTGCGGTAAGTATATTCATTGCTAATGAACATGATGACAACTACAGCAGGTATGAAGGTGAACAGTGAAGAGGCAAAGGCCACGGTATGCCATGCTTCCGGAAAAGAGAAGGGATTACCGATAAACATTTTTGCCATCTGGGCTGCCTCGGTAGGGTTGCCCATGATATCTTCATAGATCTTGTAAAACCCGTAATTGATAGCGGGATAGGCGAGGGCAGTGGCGCCAAGTATCCACCAGAAGGCGGGGTA
>DEHX01000061.1 GCA_002352145.1 Chitinophagaceae bacterium UBA2789 | reverse complement strand
ATAGCGCTATAAAATTCTTGTTACTGAAAGTTAACTAATTCAATTAATTGGTCTCACTTTCCTGGCTAACAAAACAGACGAAGTTTAGGGCTTTTAAAAAAGCTGGCTCAACAATTAAATTTTCACTACTACAGGCATTAGTTTCTTTTGATACCAGGTTGAATAAATTCCAGCCATGAACCCTTCTATATCTTCAGCACAAACAATTCCATTCCCTGGTTTTTTCCTTTGAGGTCGATAAGACCGAGTGATTCGGTTTGCCATTCTTTGAGATCGAGCAGGTCTACCACATCTTTGGAGGCGATATATTTTTGATTGAGCTCGGTGCAGGCGCTGCGTATGCGGGCAGCCGTATTGATGGCATCGCCGCTCATGACAAGGTCTTTCTTTTCGATACCTACCTGGCCTACGGTAACGGTGCCGGTGTGTATGCCGGCTTTGTACTCGGGCAGTGTATCATATTTTCTTTTGAAGCGGTTGAACTGCTTGTGCAATTCTTTGCGGGCGGTGAGCAGGGCGGCTACGGCTTTTTGTGCATTGGCTTTGGACTCGGGCCACCATACCACAATCTCATCACCTACATACTGGTAAATGCGTCCGTCGTTTTCCATAAAACCGGAAGAGATGCAGAAGATGAAGTCGCGGATGAATTTGAAATATTCTTTGTGACCGAGTTTTTCGGCAATGGGAGTGGAGTCCTTTAAATCGAGAAAGAGGATGATCCTTCTTTCNNCAGGTTGTACTGAAATTTTTCAAGTGCTGCTTCTATGGTGCGTCCGGCGATAAGCCATTCATAGGTCATGTACACAAAGAAGGTCATGACAAAAGCTACCAGCACCAGCAGCAGGGTTTTCACCAGCAGGTTCACCCAGAGGGAAGATTTGCGCAGGTAATTGCGCAGCACATATACCAGGAAGTAACCGATGAAAAGACTGATGATGAAGACACTTACTTCCCGTACCAATACTTCTTTGGTGAAATTGATATCGGGCTTATAGTATTTGTCGGGCAGTACTCCAATGAACTTCTGCCAGAGAAAGAAGATGAAGTCGATAGTGGTCCAGAGCAGTGCAATACCGAGTATGACTTTTCGCTGGTGTCTTTTGATGGGTGATACCCGGGGAAGTATGGAGCGGTTGGCTTTTAGCATGTGGCTGGTATATAGCAGGCTGGTTAAAAAAACCATGCCATTATTGGCTAAAGGTACAATGGATCAGAAACCTAATTCCTGCACAGGGTCCCAGAACAGGGTTTTGAAATTGACGACCTGGTCATTCTGTACGTTGATGCCTTCTTTTTTTAATAATTGCTCCATGAGGCCGGGAGGGGAGAAATGATGTTTACCGGTGAGCATGCCATTACGGTTGACTACACGATGTGCCGGTACTTTGGGCCTTACCCGGTGACAACCGTTCATGGCCCAGCCTACCATGCGGGCGGATGATTTGGTACCGAGACAGGCGGCGATAGCTCCATAGGAAGTGACCCTGCCTTTGGGAATTTGGCGGGCTACTTCGTAGACAAGAGAAAAGAAATTTTCATCCCTGCTGCCGGAGGGTTTCACTGATTTTATTTTTTCGGAGGCCGGTTTCTTTTTAGGAGGCATAGTTTTTTGTTTCCCGCTAGGCCACTAAGGTCACAAAGTTTTTTGATAAAAGAGGGATGGTTGGCCACGGATTACACGGATTAACACGGATGATTTTTTTGAATAGTCATTAGTATCAATGTGCAGGTACAAAACAATAATTGATTGCTAAGCTATTAATCTGTGAAAATCTGTGTAATCCGTGGCTAATGTATTTTGTGTTCTTCGTGGCTTGGTGGGAAACCTACTTCTCTTTTGAATTTTTCTGTTCTAGTAATTCACTGCGTTTCGGCTCGGGTACATTCTCGTATTCAAAAGGACAATGCCTGCAGCCATTGCCACAGCAATAACCTTTCTCCAGGTGGTATTTTTCTGTGAGAACGATCAGCCCGTCTTCGTTAATGTAATAATGTATGCCTTCAATGAGATCCTTCATGTGCTTGCAGCTTTTCTTTCAATGCCAGGTCTTTTTCTTTATTGCCCAAATCACCCGGCAATGAAAAGCAGATGTAATGGATGCGGTTGCTACCGGCAATATCTAATGATTCGTAATGTGTTTTTATTTTCAATTCTTCGCTGACAGTTTCGTTGTTGAATACATCATCCATATCAGTATGCAGCGGGCACCCGTACAGTTCAATCACCAGTTTAGTAAAGCGGTACAGGTCCGGGCTGTCGGTCTTTAGGTGTATTAAACCACCGGGAGCAAGGAATTGTTGATACAGGCGGAGAAATTTTGGATGCGTAAGCCTTTTTTTGGCTTTAGATAAACGTAATTGCGGGTCCGGGAAAGTGATCCATATTTCTGCAACTTCCTTTGCATCAAAGTATTCAGTTACCTGGTCGATCTGGGTACGTAGAAAGGCGACATTACTTAAATTTTCCTGCAAAGCTTTTTTAGCGCCTACCCAAATGCGGTTTCCTTTCAGGTCGATACCAATAAAATTTCGATTCGGGTACAGGCGGCCAAGCCCTACAGCATATTCACCTTTGCCACAGGCCAGCTCAAGGGTAATGGGATGATCATTATGAAAAACAGTTTTCCATTTCCCTTTTATGTCTTTGGGAAATTGCAATACGTTGGAAAAAGTCTCCAGCTCTGCGAAGCGTTGTAATTTTTTCTGGCCCATGGCGGCCAAAGGTAACTTAAATTTTTACCTGCAGCCCGACGGCCACTACCGACTTAAACTGTAAACCGGGCGAAGAACCTTCTTCGCCAAAGAGGCGCACATCATCATCATAGATCATATCTACGTTCCAGGTAAAGGCAATGATCTTCGCTACTTTGGCAGAGAAAGTATTCGTCATGAATATGTCGACATTCTGCGGATCTTTTTTGTAATTGGAGAAAAGATCCAGCCTGCTCTTGTAGGAAATATATTTATTGAATGACTTCTGGTAACTGATGGTAGCAAAAGCGCCGTTCTGGTTGATGCTATGCGTATGTTGTTTTACCCCATATTCACCTTTGGCAGATAAGATGCTGTCTCTTACAAATACCCAGCGGGAAGTAACGGGTGAGAGAAAGATGGATAATTCTTTGGCCGGTTTATAATCCAGTCCCTGGCTGGCAATAAGGTAAGCCGGTGAAAGAAATGCGCTTGCAAATGTTTTTACATTATTGGGATAGGTATAGCCTTTCAAAAACTGGGAGCGGAAATTGGCCAGTGTGGCAAGGTTTAGTTTTTTGTTAAGCGCCAAACCATACTTGGTCAGAAAATCAAAACGGTCATCGTTCTTGCGGCCGCCCAAACTGGTGGTGTTGATATAGCCAAAGTTGACATCGAATGTATTATCCCAGCTATGGTTATTTTGTTTGTAGAAAGCAAACAGGCGCAGCGAGGTGTTAAGGGTGAATGAGAAATCATCACCACCTGCCGCCCAGTTGCTCTGGCTGCCCTGGCCTACGTTGATGCCAAAGGCACCGCCGGTTTTCCAGTTCCAGGCTGTGTCAGGAACATCCTTCTTTACCTGGCGCAACGATTCGGCCTGCAATTTTTTAATAATAGCATCCTGTGCCGTAGCAGCAAATGATAAACTGATCAAACAATAAAACAGAATGAGCCTCTTCATGAGAAATAGTCCGGTTTATTCAGTAATAGTGGTTGAATGGATGGTAGTCTTCAGCAGGGTGCCGCAAAGATATACCGGGCAATAAACCGGAGAACAGGTTTTTTATTTTATAGGTTATGTTAAAACACCAGTGGTACGAATGGGTGTTTGTATAAAAGAAAAACCACATTCGTTTATGCATGAATGTGGTTTTGATATATGTATAAACACTTAGAACTTTAGCAGCAGGCCAATACCCACCAATGATTTTAATTGCAAGGCAGGTCTGTTCTTATTGGTGCCAAACAGTTTTACATCATCATCGTAGATCATATCTACACTCCATGATACCGATAATACTTTGCCCAGTTTTGCATTCAGGATGTTGGACATGAACACATCAATATTCTCCGGGTTGTGCCGGTAGTTGGAGAAAAGGTCCAGCCTTCCTTTATAAGTGATGTTCTTGCTGATCTCTTTCAGGTAATTGATGGTGGCAAATGCACCCAGCTCCAGGTTTGTCTTTTTACCGGGTGTAACACCATAAGCTCCTTTATTGGAAAGCGCCGTATCCCTGACGATCACCCAACGGGTAGTGATAGGTGAAAAGAAGATGGAAAGATTTTTCGTGGGTTTATAATCCAGACCGGCACTCAATAAAAGATATCCCGGCGCCATAAAGTTGGATGAATAGGTGGCCACGTTGTTGGCGTAGGTATATCCCTTAAAAAACTGCGAACGAAGGTTGAATAAAGCAGAAAGGTTGAGCTTGGGATTCAAAGCATAACCATATTTGGAAAGCAGGTCAAAGCGGTCATCATTTTTCCGGCTGCCCAGGCTGGTGGTGTTTACATAACCGAGGTTGAAGTCAAATGTATTGTCCCAGCTGTTTTTATCTTTTTTATAAAAAGCATAAAGGCTGAGCAAGGAGTTAATCGATAAGGAAAAATCATCGCCACCGGCTGCCCAGTTACTTAAGGAACCCTGTGAAATATTTAGACTATAAATGCCGCCTTTTTTCCAGTTTTTCTTACTGGTGTCGCTGGCATCTTTTTTAATGGCTTTTCCGGCTTCGTTTTGCAGGGCTTTTACGGTTTGATCCTGTGCATTAACAGTGCTGCATGATATAATGATCAGGACTATAATAATTTTTTTCATTGTAATCACTTTTATCCGTAAAGGTAAAACCGGTGCTGTTCTTGTCAACTGATTTTCGACAGATGAGTAGAAGGGCTTTATGGCGTATGCAGTTTCTTGTCTTCGATAAATGTTTTTTGTGCATCAGTGAGTTTAAGACTGGAATTATCCCGCAGGTTGATGGTTTGCAGATTTTGCAGTTGCGTAATACTCTCCGGCAATGTTTTCAGTTTGTTAGAAGCAAGGTATAATTCCTGCAATGCGTTGAGTTTTCCGATGTCTTGCGGCAGTTCCATCAGCTTATTGTTGTTCAGGTCAAGTACGGTAAGGTTAGGCAGACCGGTGATAGATGCAGGAAGCGTCATGAACTTGTTGTAGGAAAGGGCCAGGTANNGCCAGCATATTGCCATAGATATACAATTCAGTCAATGAGCTGAGCTTAAAAATGGCATCGGGTATTGCTTTGAATTTGTTATTGGTTAAGTAAAGCACCTTCAGGCTGGTAAGATTGGAAAAACTGGCGGGAAGTGCAGAGAGATTGTTATCGCTGAGGTCCAGTTCGGCAAGGCTTGTCATTTTTGTTACTGCTGCAGGAAGATTACTCAGCTTATTGCCGCTGAGGTTTAGTTCTGTCAGTGACTTCAGTTGCGTAATGTTTTCCGGCAGGGTGGAAATCTTATTGTATGACAGGTCAAGGGTAACCAGGTTCGGGAATTTGAAAACATCAGCCGGGACAGAAGACAGTTTTTTATCTGCCAGTGAAAGAATATATACTTCTGCAGGATTTTGAAGGGCATCTTCCAGGGAAGAGTACACTTTATCTTTTTGTGAATGAGCGGTGTTGATCAGCAGAGCTGAAAGGATAAGCAGGGTTAGTTTTTTCATGCACTAAATTTCGGTTATTTCTGAGGGATGGCAATAACCGGGCTGATTATAAAGTGAAGTGAAAAAAGGCCATACCTGTTTTAAAGAAGGGTTTAAGAATTTGTAGTAGCCCCGATTTACATCGGGGTATAGAGCAGTTATGTGCCCGGGCTTGATGTAATAGTATTCATTAATTGATATAAAAGAAAAGCCTCCCCTGATCAAGAGAAGGCTTTTTAGCTGTAGGGGGAGGGTTCGAACCTCCACGGAGCAGTTAGCGTCTGCACAAATTAGAAGAGAGAGCTACTCTCAAACAACTGGTGGTCAACCCCAGTCGGTCCGCCCGTCGGCGGATCGGCGTTATGCAGTGTTTATCCTGTGATCTCCACCCCCGAGACAAGAGGGCATGTCTGCCATGCTTTCGCAATTTCATCACCCCACAGTGTGTTTTAAAGAACTTGATAGAACAAATGTAGGCCAGATCGCCGTTTCATTCCAAATTTTTCAATAATTATTTTAAATATTTAGATCTTATTCAAATAATATTTTATTATTGTGAATAATTTTCAAAATCAATAGAAAAAATGGCGGTAAAATTGAATTTGGACAAACTGGATCTGCAGATCATCCATCATATGATGGAGAATGCAGAGATATCTTACGCTGATCTGGGTAAAAAACTCTTTGTTTCCGGCGGCACCATCCATGTCCGCATCAAAAAGCTACAGGAAGCCGGAGTGGTTAAAGGTACAAGGTTGAAGGCAGACCTGAAGCAGCTCGGTTATGATGTAATTGCCTTCATCGGTATCTACCTGAAAGAAAGTTCTCTTTATGATTCGGTGGCCAAAGAACTGCAAAAGATACCCGAGATCGTCCGCCTGAATTATACAACCGGGAATTACAGCATGTTTGCCGAGATTGTTTGTAAAGACATAACACAGTTGCGCTGGGTATTGCATGACCAGTTGCAAAAGATCAAAGGAATTGAACGAACAGAGACATTTATTTCATTGGAAGAGAGCTTTAGCAGAAATGTGAAGGTGATCTGATTTTCAGTTTACGTATGAAAGAGTCCCGCCATTTTTATTCTTCCTTAGGACTGCTTTTACTCCTGAATATTCTTATCAAGCCGGTTTGGATATTTGGGATAGACAGGCAGGTACAGAATGTGGTGGGCCTCTCTGTTTACGGAACCTATTTCTCTCTCCTGAACTTCTCCATTGTTTTCAGCTTTTTACTCGACTGGGGATTTACCGGTTTTTTTAATCGTCAGCTGGCGGCGCAACCGGAAGCATTTCATGCTATTGTCGGTAAATTGATTTATCTAAAACTGCTTTTTATTCTCTTATATGTTGTAGTAGTAATATTGGCTGGATGGCTAACAGGCGTTGATCATTGGATAATACTGATCGCTGTTATTATTATTCAGTCGCTTACTTCTTTGTTTGTTTTCCTGCGGGGAATAATAACTGCTAAACAATGGTTCCGTACCGATGCCTGGTTGTCAATTTTGGATAAAGGGCTGATGATACTAATATGTAGCGGATTTTTTTTGTGGCCTGCCTTAACAGGCAGCATGACCATCAATAGCTTTTTGTGGATACAGGTGTTGTGCAGTGCTGTAGCTGTACTGGCCGCGGCAGTCCTCGTATTTATGAAAGAAGGATTGTTTACCACCCCAAGCCCGGTGATTAACCGTTCAATACTCCGGCAAGCACTACCCTTTGCATTGATTGTATTATTAATGTCGGCCCATTACCGCCTGGATGGTTTTATGCTGGAAAGAATGCACTCCGATGGTGCCCGGCAGGCGGGAATATATGCAGCTGCGTACCGGCTGCTTGATGCCGGTAATATGATCGGCTACCTGACAGCATCTTTTTTATTGCCATTTGTGGCCCGTCATCAAAATAACGGACCTGTAACCGGAGCGGTAGTGAACAATAGCCGTCATCTGTTGCTGGTGTTTTCGATAGCTGTATCAGTTACTGTTTTCTTCCTGGCAGATTTTATTCAATCAATATTATATCACTCTGCTGATCCTTATGTTTCAACTGTATTGCAATGGTGCCTGCCAGCACTGATCGGTTATTCATTGGTGCAGGTGTATGGGACAGTCATGACAGCTACAGGTAATATCGGTTCATTTTGTGTGATAGTGCTGGCTTCGCTGGTAGTAAATGTGATACTGAATATTCTGCTGATACCTTCTCTCGGTGCAAAGGGTTGTTGTATAGCAGCGGTTATCAGTCACGGACTGTGCGGAATTACCAGCATGCTGTTTACAACTCAAAAATCAGGACTGGGTTTGAATCTCCGCTCACTGTTAATCTATACTTTTATAGCAGCAGTGCTGGCGGCTTATTTTTATGCCGGGAAAAGGGCTGAACTCAATGAATGGCTGTTACTCGCAGGATCAATAGCGGTGGAAATCGCACTGTTAATGGCTGCCGGTCTTTTTTCCATTCGCAAATGGAAACTGTATCTTCAGCAAAATCAATAAATAATTTTTATGCCCGATATGTTTGACCTTTTTAATCATTGGTGGAAGCAAATGCTGGCAGTGATAATTGCCTCCTTGCTTATAGTGGGAACAGTTACTTACCTGAAACCCAAAAAATACCTTTCGGTGGCTACGGCAGTACCTGCCAGTTCTTTTGCATCCGACAAGTCGAAAATCTTTAATGAAAACATACAGGCCCTTTATTCCGCTCTCGGTACACCGGATGACCTGGATATGATTGTTGGTACTGCCAGGCTGGATACTGTTTACCTGGCGGTTACTGATCAATTCAATTTGTATGATCATTTTAAAATGCAGGAAAAAGGGGAAGCTGCACGGAGCAAAGCTGCTTCGTTGCTGAAGAAGAATACAAAAGTGATGAAGAGTGAATACGGCGAACTGAAGGTAAAAGCATGGGATACTGACAAAAACCTGGCACCGCAACTGGCCAATGCCATAATGGAGAAACTGAAAGCCATTCACCAGGACCTGCAGAACGCAGGCAATCTCGCCACATTACAGGGATTGATAAGCAGAAAAGAAAAATTGCAGCAGGCGGCAGACAGTACAATGAATACAGTTGAGAACACTACCCGGCGAAAAGAACAGATCAGCCAATATGAAAAACTGATTGGTGAATACCAGTTAATGGTTGACACCAAACCACCGGTACTCATTACGGTAGAAAAAGCAAAAGCTGCGGCATGGCCCGATCAACCTAAAACAGTTCAACTACTTATGGCAACGGTTGTTTTGGCATTTATTTTCTCACTCCTCGCTGCACTGGTGCTGGAAAGAAAAAAAACAGCCGGTCAGTGAACAGTGTTTTTCATAACAGGAATATTCTTTTTACAGGGCTGGCTGCACTATTTCTTATAGCTGCAGGCTTCTCTGTTTATACGGGTAATTATCTGATAGCAATTGCGCCCTTTCTTTTTTTATTACTTTATGCAGGCTGGCAACTCAAGGAGCTGGTTTTTTTCCTTCTGATTGTTTCACTGCCTTTTTCGGTGGAATATAATTTTTCGTCTGGACTGGGTACAGACCTGCCCGATGAACCATTGATGCTGCTCACTTCGTTCCTGTTCCTGGCCTATTGGATGTACAAACCGGCCTCACTGCCGAAGAAAATGATACAGCACCCCCTGTTACTATTATTGATATTGTTACTGGCATGGACAACAGTAACAGTATTTTTTTCTACTGACAAGGTTGTTTCTATTAAATATCTTTTAGCCAAGAGCTGGTATATCGGCGCTTTTGTTTTATGTCCTTTAATCCTGTTTCAGGAAAGAAAATTATTTATTATAGCAATGATACTGTTAACAGCAGCCATGCTGGTGGTTACATTGGTATCGTTGTACAGGCATTATTTGTATGGCTTCAGTTTTGCAGGTATCAATGATGCATTGACACCTTTTTTCCGAAACCATGTGAACTACTCAGCCATGCTGGTATGTTTTGTACCACTATTAATTGCTTTTTATAAGCTGACTAAAAAGCAGCATCTCAGGTTATTGACCGGGGCTGCATTATCAGTCGTTTTAATTGCTCTTTTCTTTTCGTATGCAAGAGGCGCCTGGCTGGCGTTACTGGCAGGTTTGTTTACATATTGGCTGATACAGCATCGGCTGCTCATCTATGCTTATATCATTGCATTAATTGTTGTGATTACTTCCATATTCTGGTTAAAAAGCGGTGACCGTTATTTACTTTATGCTCATGACTATAAGACCACTATTTTTCATAAAGATTTTAACGAGCATTTGGTAGCTACTTACAAGCTGAAAGATGTATCTACTGCCGAACGATTCTATAGATGGATTGCAGGAGTCAGGATGATAAAGGATAACTGGCTGACCGGTTATGGCCCCAATACCTTTTATGGCAATTATAAACCGTACGCCGTACCGGCATATAAAACATGGGTGAGCGATAATCAAGACCGCTCTACAGTACACAATTATTTTTTGCTGACTATAATTGAACAGGGAATTCCCGGGCTTATCCTCCTGTTGTTACTGGTGGGAACAGTTTTTTATTATGCACAACACCTGTATCATCGGGTAAAAGATCGTTTATACAAGGTCACTGCTATAACAACAGGAGCTATACTTACTATGCTGATGGTGGTGAATTTTTTAAGCGACCTGATTGAGACAGATAAGGTGGGTAGCCTTTTTTTTCTTTGTATTGCTGTATTGGTTGTAGTTGATCTGAACACCCGCCAGGAATCATCAGAGCCTGCCACGGACATTTAGGGCATCTCTTAATCCATTTCCAAGCAAATTAAAAGCAAGTACCAAAATCATTATCGCAAACCCCGGCGCTAAAGCAAGCATGGGATTTTGAGTGATGATGAAATTGTAATTTTCTTTGATCATTAATCCCCAGCTGGGTTGCGGTGGTTGTACACCTACTCCTAAAAAACTCAAACCGGCTTCAATAACAATGGCAGAAGCAAAATTGCTGGCGGCAATCACCATTACCGGTCCCATGATATTGGGCCAGATATGTCTTACAATAGTCCTGGTATGAGAAAACCCAAGGGCTCGGGTGGCTTCAATGTATTCCAGTTCTCTTACTGACAGCACCTGCCCTCTCACCAGCCTGGCCACATTTACCCACATGGTAAGACCTACAGCAATAAAGACCTGCCAGAAGCCTTTGCCCAATGCCAGTGTAATGGCGAAAACCAATAGTAACGTTGGAATACTCCAGATAACATTGATGAACCACATGATGATATCATCTGTTCTGCCACGAAAATATCCTGCCAGCGATCCGAGCATAAGGCCAATGCTCAGCGAGATGAGTACCGTAATAAAACCAACGCTCAGGCTTACCCTTGTTCCTACAATGATTCGGCTAAGAATATCTCTTCCATATTTATCGGTGCCCAGTAAAAATTTCTTTGTTACCACCGGGTCGGGTGCAGTTTGTGAAATCGAATATGCCTGTCGTTCAGAAAGACCAATGTCAATGAATTTTTCAACAACGATACTGTCACCTTTTTTTTCATGCCGGGAAATGGGAACATAATAGTATACATCCTCTTTGCCGGAAATTAATTGCTGAAAAAAACTTGCTTCAGCAACATCCTTGTCTTTTTTTACTTTAATAAAAGTCTGTCGGAACCCGGGTTTTTCACCGCCAATCTCCAGGATGATGCGGTTGGCATAAGGAGAGGGATCCGGTGCAATGAAATAAGCAAAGACAGCAATAACAAAGGCAATAATGATAACGACCAGTCCGGCTAAGGCGCCCTTATTCTTTTTTAGCCTCCGCCATGCAGCGGCCTGGAATGACTGGTCATTGCTCATGCGGGGAAGATACTTATTTTACTTTTCTTCCTTTCCATTCATACCTGCCAAACTGTCCCAGCAAACCGGAGAAAATAGTATAAAAAATATGCAGTGGCTGAAAGAAGAAGAAATATTTCATCAGCGATTTTTTATTATAAAAGGCAGCAACGGATGAAACGAAAGGCCATTCAATGATTGTTTTAGCTATCCATAACCCGGTAAAGTAAAGCCAGTAATGATAACACCAAAAACCGGCTACCCATAAAACGAGAAAAGAAAGATTGAACAGGTATACCAATATAAGAACGGCTGTTATTCTTTTGTCATCGTAATATTTAGCCTTGCTGGCCCAGCGGATACGCTGGTTAAGAAATTCTCTCCATGTCTTCATGGGAGAAGTGGTTACAATAGCATCTTCTGCTTTCAGGTAATGAATTTGCCCCGGATATTGGTTGGCGATTTTATGCATCAGCAGCATATCATCGCCGGAAGCGATAGTGTCAATACCAGAAAACCCATTTACTCTATAAAAAGAGTTTCTTTCGTAGGCAAGGTTCGCTCCGTTGCACATAGAGTGGATGTTTTTATGAACGGAAGCTGCTGTAATTCCCTGGAGCACTAAGAAGTCCAGGGTCTGGAAAATTTGTAGTATCGAGTTGTTGTTGGCTAATACAACAGGGGCTGCAATAAAAACAGAGTTTTTTTCTTTTTTAAATGCCGCCAGCACTGATAGCCACCCGGCACCGGGAATACAATCTGCATCTGTGGTGACAATCAGCTCATTTGTTGCCGCAGCAATTCCTGTTTCAATCGCTTTCTTTTTATATGAATTAATACTGTCTTCTTTCAGTTGTACAAGCTTAGCAAAAGAGAATTGCTCAACAACACTTGCCGTTCCATCTATAGAATGGTCATCTACTACTATTATTTCAGTTAAGTATTCTGGGTAATTTTGTTTTTGTAAAGCGTTTAGCAACAGACCTATATTTTCTTTTTCATTTCTGGCCGGAATAATAACTGAGATGGTAATATCAGTAGCAGGAACACTTGCTTTAAATTCTGGGATGGCTTTCCAGCTTTGCCAGTAATAAATAATGAGAATGCTGTAGCAAACAAAAAGAAGTATGACGAATGAAAGGATAGCCATGCAGGATAAAAAACAAATCTAACTGAAAAGTTTTTATATAAGATTTGTAAAAACTAACTTGTCTGTATGAGCAAAATTTTGAAGAGAATAATTCTTAGTTTCATTTGCCCGTTAATTTGCCAGGTGAGTTTTTCCCAAACAAATTCCGGGTCTGATGGGATTTTGTTTGCAAAGCTGGTAATGGGCAAACATTAATCTTATATTAATGACTCACTATTGTGTGCCGAAGGCAGTAATTCGCTTTATTCACCGGTATCAGAAACTAGTTGCAAAAGTTTTATGGTTAAAAAAATAAATGGAGAGAGATTTCAAATCGGCAACATGATTTTCTCTTATACTTTTGTTTTTACCAATATCTATGACTCTTCCGGAATAATTGACCATGTATCGTTCATGAATACTTATAGTAAAGCGATTATGTTTAATTACCAGGAAAGTTTTTCAAGTGACTATAAAGAAATTCTGAAGTATTTTGTTAATCTATTTGGGAAAAAGGGTAAAACTGGAGAAGTTTATAGGAATAAAAACTATTACCATCACAATTTAGTATGGCAGGACGAAAACTATAAATACATTCTTACCAGGGATATTCAAAAGAACTTTCTTGGTATTTCCTGTTCAGTACAGGCAAAAAAATAATCACAATAAACTTTCTATAATCTCCCGGGCATGTTTTTCATGCAATACCTGGTGGCCGGAATGAATAATGTTGACATCGCAGTAGTCCTCCATCCCTCTTCTGAACTTTTCGCCAACAGAAGAAAGTATAATACGGTCGTGAATGCCATAAACCAGCCGCACTTTAGTGTTGTTCTGTTTTATATGTGCTTTAATATTGCTTATTCCTGGTTTTATCTTCCGCAAGGTTGTCCATCGCTGGTAAAGCAGTTGCCGCACCTGTTTATCATCAATATAGTGCTTCACAAATTTGAAGATGCTTGCATTAACCAGTTTCAGTTTATTCATCACCTGCAATAACCCAAAGAACCAGCCCGGGTGCTTCATAGTAAAAGCAAAGAATTTGTTTCCCATCCATGTTTGTGTAGAAAGCCAGTACCAGAAATTGACTTTTAAGCCATCAGGCGCCAGCAGGATTAGTTTATTAATTTTTTGTGGAAGGACTTCATACAACGAAAGTGCCATTCTACCACCCAAACTGAAACCCATCACTGTCAGGGGTAAACTGCCAGTACCTGCTACGGACAAACTGATGGCTTCAAGATCCTGTATAGTAAAATTCAGCCCTTCTTTCCAATCCGTTTTTCCGTGAAAGGGCAGGTCAATGGCGTAAAAACTAAATTGAGTACCAGCGTAGTTTGCTAAAAAGGAGAAGTTTTTTGCTGTTTCGCCATAACCATGAAAACAGATAACCGGCCTTTCTCCGCTACCATACCGGTAGTATCTGATACAGGAATTTTTGTATGTGAGGCTTCTCTCTTCCAGGGCAATTATTTAGAAAATTAAAATTGGAGTAATCAAATATAGTGTTATTTTTGGATAGTTGTATAAACAACTATATGCCAAACAACCAATTTAAGAAAGGAGAACTGTACAGTTTTATAACCGGTAAAGCTTCTACTGCCATAGCAAGAAGGCTGCAAAAGAAATTCAATGCAGCCGGTCTGCATATTACTATTGAACAATGGAGTGTATTGTATCATCTCTGGAAGCAAGAAGGCATTAGTCAACAGGAGTTGTGCAATGCTACTTTTCGGGATAAGCCGAGTATAACCCGCCTGGTGGATAACCTGGAAAAACTGAACCTGGTAAAAAGGGTGGCTTCAGATAATGACCGGAGGATAAACCTGATATACCTGACCAGGCAGGCGCAAAAATTGCAGGAGGAAGCGATGACACTGGCAGAAGAAACATTGAATGAGGCGCTGGAAACAGTTCCTCCGGATAAAGTGGATGTATGTAAAGAAGTATTACAAATCGTTTACGATAACCTGAAATAACTAACGATATACTTTAAACTCAAAATTTTTAACCATGAGTACCGCAGCAGCAGCAAAAACAGTATTAAAAGGTGGCGAATGGCTGATCAGGGAATCCTCACCTGAGGATACATTCACTCCCGAAAATTTTTCAGAGGAGCAAGTGATGATCCGGGATATGTGTAACCAGTTCCTGGATGCAGAGATATTCCCAATACTGGATCCAATTGATAACCTGGAGCCCGGTTTAATGAAAAGCCTGTTAACAAAAGCAGGAGACCAGGGAATGTTGTCTGCTTCTTTTCCTGAAGAGTATGGCGGACTGGGGAAGGATTTTGTAACGGCCACTATTGTGAATGAATACCTGGGTGCAGGCCACTCTTTTTCTGTGGCCATTGCTGCCCATACCGGCATCGGCACACTACCGATTCTTTATTTTGGAACTCCTGAGCAAAAACAGAAATACATTCCCAAACTTATTACCGGCGAGTGGGCAGGTGCCTATGGTCTTACCGAACCAAATAGCGGAAGTGATGCCTTAAGTGCCAAGACAACGGCTAAACTAAGTGATGATGGTAAACATTATATCCTGAACGGACAGAAATGCTGGATTACCAATGGTGGTTTTGCTGATGTGTACACCGTGTTTGCCAAAGTAGACGGAAAAGATTTTACCGGCTTTATTGTAGAAAGAGGAACAGAAGGATTTACCCAGGGACCCGAAGAACATAAAATGGGTATCAAAGGTTCTTCCACTGTTCAGTTGTATTTCCAGGACTGTAAAGTACCGGTAGAAAACCTGCTGGGTGAAATTGGTAAAGGACATAAGATCGCTTTCAACATTCTGAATATTGGCCGTTTGAAACTAGCAGCTGCTGCCATTGGTGGTTCCAAACGTTCGATTGGCAATTCCATCGAGTATGCAAAAACAAGAGAACAGTTCAAACAACCGATTGCCAATTTCGGCGCTATTAAACATAAGCTGGCGCAAATGGCCATCCGGGTCTTTGCCTGCGAAAGTGCTTTATATAGAACAGCGCAATGGATCGGGGATAAGGAACATGAATTATTGGCCGCAGGAAAGCCATTCGGGGACGCATTGCTGGGTGCTGCTGAAGAATATGCCATTGAATGTGCCATGCTGAAAGTAGACGGAAGTGAAGTACTCGACTATGTGGTGGATGAAGGAGTGCAAATACATGGCGGTAATGGCTTCAGCGCTGAGTATAATGCTTCAAGAGCCTATCGTGACAGCCGCATTAACCGTATCTATGAAGGAACAAATGAGATCAATCGGCTGCTCACATTAGATATGACATTGAAGAGAGCAATGCAGGGCCGTTTGAACCTGATGGGCCCGGCCATGGAAGTGTCAAAAGAACTGATGAGTATTCCTGATTTCGGCGCAACAGATGAAGCTCCTTTTGCCAGCGAAAGAAAGCTAATTGCTAACCTGAAGAAAGCCATCTTGCTTACAGCCGGAGCAGCTGTACAAAAGATGATGATGAAGATTGAGAACGAGCAGGAGGTACTGATGAATATTGCCGATATGGCTATTGAAACTTTTAACGCCGAAAGTGCTTTACTCCGGGTAATGAAAATGGTTGATCAGAATGGGGAGGCCGCCAGCCAGTACCATCTGGACATGATGAGAACTTACCTGTATGATGCAGCGGATAAAGTAAACAAGTCCGGCAAAGATGCGGTTAACTCTTTTGCAGAAGGTGATGAGCAGCGGATGATCTTAATGGGCCTGAAACGTTTTACAAAAGCAGAACCATTCAACACTAAAGAAGCAAGAAGAAGAGTTGCTGATAAACTGATTGCAGAAGGCAGGTATTGTTTCTAGTTCCAGCTTTCTTTATCAAAGTCAAGCATGGCTGTTCTTACCGGGGCAGCCATTTTTGTATCCTTATAAATTTCTGATAGTTCCCGGCGGGTTATCTGCACTTCTTTTATTTTTTTAACCAGTTTTCTTTCATAAATAATTCCGGCACTCATCATCAGTGCAGAAACTGTGGCTGCCATAAAGTAGACCAGGAAAGTATCTGCTACATGCGGCGTTTTGAATACATAATACATAAGGTAAATAAGGCCAAAACATCCGTAAGCAAATAATAACGATCCCGCTATTAAAGCTTTGCCTGTTGATTTGCCGTGCTCAACAGCCATTTTTGCATGCCTGACGAAGAAATGCAGGCATAATGCTGCAATCATAATAATGCCGGGCCCCAGTATGATTGTAATGCTTTCAACATTCAAACCTCGTAGGGCAATTACAACTAACTCAAATAAAATGAATGCTGCTACAGCGATCTTCAGTCTTTTTGTAAAAAGGAAAGAAGGGCTGAAATAAGTCAGGAAAAGCATCATCAGTGGTGCATCCAGCAGGTTGTTTATCAACCCCCAGTTATAAACGATTTGTTTACTCATAGGAATATAACCTTCGGTCATTAGGTTATAAATAAAAACAGAGGAATAGTAAACAACTAAAGCAGGAAAGCTTTTATAATTATACAGCCGCAGGGCCAGTATCAGCGCTATGGGCAGAAAAAGGGCAAAGGATGAAACAAAGCCCATTACAGAATTCCAGGTCATAGTCTATTGGTTTTACAAGGATTGGATTGGGTGGCAAAGCCTGGTTGCAATGCCTTCTGCAAAATTAACGGGGGTTAAGGTCGAAAAGTGTTTTATAATAACGGTTTATACGAAAATTCAGTAAAAGCGAAATACTGTTTCGTAATTCTACGGAAAATATGGTTGAGGGTTTTTATGTTATCTTTCTGTGATGATACGATTACCATTTTTTTTAGGATTGTTGATTGCTGTTCAGGGGCTTTCTCAAACAACAGGTAACAACTTTCTTACCGGCAGGACAAACGGAAAACTGCCTTATCTCGAGTATGGATTAGGCTCAGATAGGCTGGGCGGAGCGAAAATGACCTTCCTGGATACCGGTGTAGTCGTAAAAGTTGTAGACAGCACCGTAATCAATTACCGGGTGCAGTTATCAGGAAATCATTTTGCTTATTTGCCAAAGGCCAACTTTAAAAGGGACAGCTCAGTAAGTATAAAGCCTTATTACCTGACCGGAAGCTGGCTGGTAAACGGTGATGATAAATATGACTACGTAAGCATAGCCCTTGATGAAAAACTACCATACCGGAGTATGCAGCTTATCAATCCTTCCAAACTTGTGGTTGATATTTTCGGAGTCACCAGCAATACCAACTGGATCACTCAACGAACAAGTGTTAAGGAAGTAAAGAATGTTTATCATGAGCAAATAGAGGACGATGTGTTCCGGATGATAATAGAACTCAATCATTCACAGCACTGGGGATATAGTATTTATTACCAGGGTAACAGGCTGTTCATTAAAATAAAAAGACAGCCGGATGAGTTGCAGGTATCTAAAATGAAAATTGCTGTAGATGCCGGACATGGTGGTGATAATAGTGGAGCCAAAGGAATTACCTCAGGCATTTTGGAGAAACATTACACATTGATGATTGCAAAAGAAGTAGAGAAAATGCTGACACAGGCCGGCGCTGCAGTTTTCATGACAAGAAAAGAAGATGTGTCAGTAGGAATGACAGAAAGGATAGAGATGCTGAAGAATGAAGACCCCGATTTTTTGATAAGTATACATTTAAACTCGTCAGTCAGAGACAGTGTAAAGGGGGTAAGCACTTATTATCGTTATATCGGCTTCAGGCCGTTGACGCAATATATTCAGAAAGCCATGCTGGAAATGGGAATGGCTGATTTTGGCAACATTGGCAGTTTTAATTTTTCGTTGAACGGACCTACAGATTATCCTAACTGTTTACTGGAAGTGGCCTTTCTCAGCAATAGAGAAGACGAAGCCCTGATATTGGATCCTGAATTTCACAAGGCCGTTGCAACTCAAGTACTCTGCGGCATACAGGAATGGCTGAGGGCCTGTGAAAAAGACAAACCTTAATCTTCCGGCGGAAATGTTTCGCCGCGATGGCAGGTTTTACAGGTGATGGTATTCAGGTATTCGGGTCTTTCTCCGGGTTGGTAAGGAAAATATTTTTGGTTAATATCTATCGTCATCCGCATCATTTCCCTTGCTTTTTCTTTTTTAGGTTCAGCATCGGAAGCATAATCCATATCGCCGGGATAGACTTTTTTCTTTACATGGCAGAACTCGCATTTTACACCCAGTGCTTTATTATAGGTCTGCATGATACTGTCCAGTTTTTCATCGCTGATATCTTTGGGCAGCACTTTCAGGTTTCTTTCTTTTTGTTGTGGCGCTTTCACGGCAGCAACGCCTGATATCACAAATGCAGTGAGTACCAGCAAAACCAATATTTTATTTTTGTAACGCATATTATTACTGACGTTTTTCTATTTAATTAGGTGGCATACCTTTTTAGTTGCGGAGCCATCGTTCAAAAAACTCCCATGTTCTCAGCATCTGGTCAATGCGCTGCCGGTTATTGCCGCTGCGGGTTAATTCATGTGTGGCATTGGGATGCCGTACATATTCAACAGGCCTGCCCAGCACCTTTAAACTTTTATACAGCATTTCACTTTGTACAAAACCGGTGCGCCGGTCATTGTCGCCATGAAAAATGATGTAAGGCGTTTTAATATTTTGTACATAATTAATCGGCGATTCTCTTTCCAGTGTTGCCTTTGCAGAAGCATCCCAGGGATAACCTCCGAAATAATTAGGTACTAATCGCCAGGCATTGCCTTCACCAAAAAAAGTAGCGAGATCATACACACCTCGCTGGGAGCAAGCCGCTGCAAATCGCTGGTCATGGGCAATGATCCAGGCCACCAAATAACCGGCATAGGATCCGCCCGTTACCAGCAGTTTGGAAGTATCAGCCCAGCCTTCAGCAATTGTTTTGTCCAGTGCAGTTAATACATCTTTGGTTGGTCCGGCTCCCCAGTCATTGATATTTCCCCTTAGAAAATTTATCCCATACCCGCCACTGCCGCGGGGGTTGGCATATACTACTCCGTAGCCTTTGCTGCAGAAGAACTGGTATTCATGCCACATACTGCTCTCACCTGGTCCCCACATGGCAGAGGGGCCGCCGTGTATCTCCAGGAGCAACGGGTATTTCTTTCCCGGCTCGAAGTTGGATGGTTTCATCACCCAGTATTCCACCTCCATACCTTTTTCATTTTTGAAACTATGTTTTTCCGGGAAACTGAGTTTCTTATCAGCAATCCACCCTGTATTGTAATCACTGATTCTTTTTGAATTTTTGCCTGCTTCAGCAGCTAAGTGAACTTCAAAGGGGCTGGCCACTTCTGTTTTCACGAATACTATTTTATTGCGGGCAATATCAAAACTGCTGATTCCACTGTTGAAGTCGGTTAGTTGCTCAACGTTAATATTCTTGTTTTTAAGTGCACTCAACGGTGGATTCAATGTCCAGCCACTGCCTAAATCAGCCCGGTAAACCGGCTGCCCTCCATTACTTTGTGCAGAGAAGTAAATGTATTGTTCATCATCACTCCAGGTAATATTTCCTTTATTCCTGTCAAAAGGAATATCTATTCTTTCTTTTGCTGAACCACTCAATGGCATAACGGCTAATGCCGGAATACTGACAAACGATGTATTACTATACTGAAATGCCAGCCATTTACCGGAAGGGGATAGACGGGGACTGTTGTAATTCCTATCTTTTTCTCCCAATATTCTTTTAAGATTGCTTCCATCTGTATTGACAATGAAAATTTCTCCTTCAAGGGCCCTGTCGGGATGTTGTGTTGAATCCATATTTCCGGCCAGTATCAATTGTTTCCCGTTAGGAGTGAATTCAGCATAATTATAGCGGGAAAATCCTTTGGTGATAGCTGTCGGTTTTGCATCTGTCTTTGCTTCTATCAGAAAGAAATGCGTAAAGCCCATATCAGGGTTGGTATCCATTTCATCCAGGAAATTCAGTTTGGTAAAAACCTTTGCATTTTTATCATGGGCATTGTTTTCCAAATAAGCTCTTACTTCTTCTATGCTGCCATCGGGATCAGCTTTTGCACTGGCTGGTTTTAGCTGTTCATTATTTTTAAATCCCGGTTTCTCCATTGGCCATTTCGGCAATTCTTTGCCCGGATTGAGTAATGAATCTTTCAGCAGTTCTTTGAAAGGAACATTAGCTGAAAACAGGATCTGCTTTCCGTCAGGGCTCCATTTGGGGTTACCTGCGCCATATTTGAATTTTGTCAGCTGCAGGGCTTCACCACCTTCCAGTGACAACAAGAACAATTGTGATCTTCCGTCAACCGCACGAACGAAAACAAGTTGCTTTCCATCCGGACTGAATACACCCTGTGATGAACTTTCTCTGGCTGTGGTGAGTTGTCTGGGTTTAGTATCACCATCTGTTCCGGCGATCCAGAGCTGGCTAACATATTTGTACTCCAATTTACTGTCACCTTCCGGTTCTATGGAGGTAACGGTAAAAACAGCTTTGCTGCCATCTTTGCTAAGGTTCGCTCCGCTAATTGATTTTATTTTCAGCATATTGGTCACCTTAACCGGTTCTTTTCCGTTCTGAGCAATCGAAAAAAGGGCAATTGGGAGAATAAACAGGAGCAGCATCAATTTTCGCATACTAATCATTTATACTGTTGAAAATACGAATTCAATATGGTTACGCTAATGGTAAATGACAAAGGGGCATCTTAGCTACATTTGAGGTCAAAATTTTACAACATGAGCAATCTTGTAAAGGAATTCAATGACTACCGCACCCGGATGAATGAAGTGATTTTAAGCAAAGACAATTTGGTTATCAAGCGTCTCTGGAACCTGGATACCAATACGTACGCTGCCGGTGCCCTGGATGTAAAAACCAAGGAATTGCTGGGCCTGGTGGCCAGTATGGTACTCCGCTGCGATGACTGCATCAAATATCACCTGGGAAAAAGCCATGAACTGGGGGTAACGACGGAAGAGATGTACGAGGTTTTTGCAGTAGCGAATATTGTGGGTGGAACGATTGTCATACCCCATACCCGCCGGGCGGCTGAGTATTGGGAGGCCCTGCAATCCAATGATAAAAGTTAGTTTTCGGAAAGATAAAAATCATTGTGCCTTGCGGGAAACCGACCCCGATATTCATTAAATTTGTCGGAATCTATTTTAATTATGAGTGACGTAACGACAACTCCGGCCCTGACCGCTAAGGATTTTGCCACCGACCAGGAAGTTCGCTGGTGTCCAGGTTGTGGTGATTATTCCATTTTGGCACAGGTGCAGAAAGTAATGCCAACATTGGGCATACCCAGGGAAAATATTGCCATCATATCCGGTATCGGATGCAGCAGCCGTTTTCCCTATTACATGAATACCTATGGCATGCACTCGATCCACGGAAGGGCTACTGCGGTTGCTTCCGGTTTGAAGGCGGCAAGACCAGAACTGAGTGTGTGGATTGTAACCGGTGACGGTGATGGATTGAGTATTGGCGGTAATCATACCATTCA